>JABMOY010000116.1 GCA_013203955.1 Rhodospirillales bacterium
ATTTTGTTCGACGGCATCCCGCTTGAAGACATGAGCGTGTCGATGACCATGAACGGCGCCGTGCTGCCGGTGTTGGCGGGCTTCATCGTCGCCGGCGAGGAACAGGGCGTGCCTCTGGAAAAACTGTCGGGCACCATTCAGAACGATATCTTGAAAGAGTTCATGGTGCGCAACACCTATATCTATCCGCCCGAACCCTCCATGCGCATCGTCGCCGACATCATCGAATACACGACGAAAAACATGCCGAAGTTCAATTCCGTTTCGATTTCGGGCTACCACATCCAGGAGGCCGGCTCGACCATCGTTCAGGAATTGGCGTTCACCCTCGCCGACGGATTGGAATACGTGCGCGCCGCCCTGGGCAAGGGCCTGGATGTCGATGACTTCGCGCCCCGGCTCAGCTTCTTTTTCAACATTGGTATGAATTTTTTCATGGAGATCGCCAAGCTGCGCGCCGCACGCTTGTTGTGGGTGGAACTGATGGCGCCGTTCGAACCGAAGGATCCGCGCTCATCCCTGCTGCGCACCCATTGCCAAACATCGGGAGTTTCTTTGGCGGCGAAGGACCCCTACAACAACGTCATCCGCACTACCATCGAGGCCTTGGCGGCGGTCTTGGGCGGCACGCAAAGTTTGCACACCAATGCCTTCGATGAAGCGCTGGCCTTGCCGACACCGGCGTCGGCCCGCATTGCCAGGAATACGCAGTTGGTCATCGCCGAGGAGACAGGCGTCACCAACGTCGTCGATCCTTTGGGCGGCAGTTATTACCTGGAAAGTTTGACGAATTCCGTCGCCAATGAGGCCCGCAAGCTGATCGCCGAGGTCGAGGGCATGGGCGGTATGACTAAAGCGGTGATCGCCGGTATGCCCAAGCAACGCATCGAAGAAGCCGCCGCCCGCAAGCAGGCCCGCATCGACCGGGTCGAAGAAGTCATCGTCGGCGTCAACAAATACCAGCCGGAAACCGACGACGCGGTGGATTTGCTTGAGGTCGATAACGACGCCGTCCGTGACAGCCAAATCAAGCGGCTCAAGCAAATCCGTAAAACAAGAGACGAAGCCGCCTGCCGAGCCGCACTCGATGCCCTGACCAAGGCCGCCGAGGTCGGTGACGGCAACCTGCTCGATCTTTCGGTCACGGCGACGCGCGCCCGGGCGACGGTCGGTGAAATTTCGGATGCCCTGGAAAAAGTCTTCACCCGCCACCGGGCCGAGGTGCGATCCATCACCGGGGTTTACGGGGCGGCCTATGAAGGCGACGAAAGCTTCCTGAAAATCAGGAAAGAGGTCGAAGCCTTCGCCGAAGCGGATGGCCGCCGGCCCCGGATGCTTGTCGTCAAAATGGGACAGGACGGTCACGACCGGGGCGCCAAGGTGATCGCCACGGCGTTCGCCGATATTGGCTTCGAGATCGATCTCGGCCCGATGTTCCAGACCCCCGACGAAGCCGCCCGCGAAGCCATCGAAAACGACGTCCACATCATCGGCGTGTCGTCACAGGCCGCCGGGCACAAGACCCTGGTGCCGCAGTTGATCGAAGCACTTCGCGAAGGCGGCGCCGGCGACATCCTGGTCGTTTGCGGCGGCGTCATCCCGCCCGGTGATTACGATTTCCTGTTCAAGGCCGGCGTGTCCGCCGTCTATGGCCCAGGCACCAACATCCCGGCGGCGGCTGCCGAGATCATGGATATTATTAGGAAGCGGAAGTTGGCGGCGGAGTAATCTTTACGGATATCCGGTCCTGAAACGGAAAAAGAAAAAGGTCATTCCGGTTAATCTCGGAATGACCTTTATGTTTTGCGAGGCGTTTGTAGCCTTTTGCCGACGGCACCACCTGGGGGCGGATGCGCCGGACGGCGCGGGCGATAGGATTGCGCCGCCGCATTTTGCGTTTCTTCATGCGTCTGCCCTCCTTATCCGTTGGCGTTGACCGGGCCGGGGTTATAGCGGAAGGGGGGAGTCTTCGTCTACCCACAAAAGGTGTTGTGCTTCTCATTATGCTTGGCGATTTTCACCAAATCCTCGCGGAGGTGTGCGGGCCACGGGATGCGGTCGGCCAGCCACGCCTTGCTTGTGTTGGAGAGCCGGATCGGCTTGGCCCAGGTGCAGTCGACCTCGACGCTGACCGGCAGGCTACAGGCGTTTAAGAATATCGCGGTCGCTGCCAGACTCAGGCGCATTGTCGATTTCATCGGCTTTCCTCCGGATGTCTTCTCGGGTTTTTAAGGATTCCAGTTGCGCCTTCTCCGCCCCTTGGCGGCGAAGGGCAGCGTCGCGGGCCCATCCGGCGATCAGGTTGAACGCGCGGATGAGCCCGCTTGCGATTGCTAATAAGTTCATGGGCCAGCCCATCACAAATTATCGGCGACGCCCTTGCGCAGGAACGCCACGGTGATCAGCGGCCAGACCGCTTGGAAGGTTTGAACCAGGTCCATCTCGCCGACCAGATAGGCGCCGATGGCGCCGACGATGCCGGTGATGGCGGTGATGTAGGTCTTTTTGCCGGCGAAGAATCCGCCGCGTGAAATGTCGTACTTTGTCATGTTCATGGGTCTTTACTCCTATTACTCGACGTTGTTGTAGAACTTGTGATTGCCGATTTCGGCAGACGGCTTGCGGTCTTTCGCCCAAGGCGGCGTCACGCCCTTGGCGTGGTAGTGCGTGGCGCCGCCGGTCGGGTCTTTAAGCGTTCCGGCGAGCGCGCGCCTGGCGATACGCAGGCACGTTTGGAAGGTGCGGTTGTCTTGGCTGACCGCTTCGATCTTGGCGCGGTTGGGGTCGCCTTCGTTCCAGCAGCTGAATTGATAGGGCTTGGTCGACACATCGACCGGCGTCGCCCCCCACCAATAGCCCCGGCGTTCGGCGCCGCGCCTGGCCCGGTTCATGATGACGGCGGCGATGGCTTCCTTGCCGCGCACCAACTCGCCCCGGGCTTCGCCGTAAAGGGTGCGGGCAACGATATCGACCGCTTTGTCTTTTATTTTCTTTGGGGAGATGGCGTTCATGACGGCCCCCCGTGACCGGGCCGGGGCGCGCCGTCGAGCTTGTTCTCGATGCGCAGCAGATGCGCCGTCAGGCGGCGTTCGACCTCTTTTAGGTACGGGATGGAAGCGTAAGACTTGGCGACTTCCAATTTGTAAGCGGCCAGGCTTTCGCGAAGATACGCCAGCCCGGTTTCGAATTCGTGCCGGGCATCATTGATGGCGTCATCGGCATCGCGCCGTCCGCGCCAGCTAATCCAGAAAAGCCCGGCCATGGCCGGCAATTCTACGGCGGTAATCCACCAAATGACGTTGATGGTCCAGGGGTCTTGCATAGTGTGGGCTCCTTATCGGTTAGGCATAAAAAAAGCCCCCGTCAGGGGGCGTTCGTCGTGGGGGTTGTTTTGGGTGTGCTTAGATAAAGCCTAAAAATTCCCCGAATTTTTTAGTCAGGCGCTCCGGTCCGAGTGTGGCCGCGAGTTGGGAGAAGGCGTCGGTGGTTTTTGGCCCGATGTCGCCGTCGAGTTTCAACGGTTCGATTTCTTTGCCGCCGAGATCGTTGAGGGTTTCCTGAAGCGTCACCACCTCGGCGCGATCCTCGGGCCGGCGGGCGGATTTCACCGGGTCGCGAAACAGGGTTGAAAAGTTTTTCTCCGTCTCTTTCGCTAGGCCGCCGAAGCCTTCTTTGCCGCCTGACTTGACGAAGTCGTTGAAGCGGCCAAGCGCCAACCCTTCTTCGACATTGGGCGCGCCCAGTTTGGCGGCGGCTTGGCGCAGGCCGGTCCGGGTCTTCGGCCCGAAGTCGCCGTCTTCTTTCAGTTGCGGGGCGGCGCTTCCTAATAGATTGATCCCCCCTTGCAGGCGCTTGACGGCGGAAGTGAGTCCGTTGCCTTTGGCGTCGAGGAGCACGTTGCTGCCGATGCGCTTAAGGCTCAACTTAAGGGGCTGGCCGTCGCCTGCGGAGGGAACCGCTGGCTTTTCCGGAATGGGGCGGATGGGTTTGGGCTCCATCGTCCGTCCGGCGGCGTCGGGCGGGGCGGGCTCGCTGCCGAAGAAATGGTCGAAGAACCCCTTCTCGGCCTTGAACAACTGTTGGCGCTCGTCCTCCGTCTTTGCATCCGTGCGCGCGACCATAATTTGGCGCACTTCGTCCTCGGTCATATCCTGAGGTTTCTTCATGAGGATATCCTCGACGCCGCCCGGTTTCATCAGGTCGTCCATAAATTTTTTGTTTTCCGGCGAGGCGTTCTCAAGGTCTTCGTCGGCATCGGTGCTGGCGCCTGAAAGGCCGGGGTCGGTACCCTCGCTTCCTTGATCTTTAGAAGGGGGTGTAGGTTTTTCCGGGGAGGGTTGCTTTTTCGCGTCAGGGGTGGGGGGCTCTACGGAAGGTGCCGGATCGGTGGTTTCGAGGTTAATCCGGGTTCTTTCTGCTTCAAAAACGGAATCTTTAACCTTATCCAAGGGAATTTCATCTTTAAGAACGCCCTTCTCTATATCGCCGACGATTTTGCCGTAATTTATTTTTTTTGGGTCAACGCCGGCTTCCTGTAGTTTGGATACGACTTCATCGGCGGCGGCTTCTGCGCCGTTGAGGCCTTTAATGGGGTCTAAGAATGAGAGCGCGGGTTTATCAATAGCGAACGGGTCGTCTCCGCCAGCGGCGTCACGTTGAACCTCTTTCCCTGCCTTTTTGGCAGCGAATTTTGCGAGGAATTGTAATATTGTCATTATGTCCTTCATAATTTTCTCCATTTAGTGGGAATGTCACGAGTGCAGGGTTCCGGGTAAATAAGATTGCGGTGTGGGAAAAATGAACAGGTTTGTTGTAGAAATTTTGAAGAATAAATTTGTGTATTTTGGATTTGTTATAGCCACATATCTTGTTAACTATTTTAATGGGCTAAGCCCGTTGAGACTTGATGTCACCGTTTCCGCTTTCTTAGGTTCGGCGGTATTGTATTTTTTCTTTGTTTTATGGAAGGTTTTCAAAAATCGGAAAGTTCCAGTTGAACCGCGTGAGTGATTTGTCATGTGTTTGAAAACGGAAATTTTAACTAAAAACAAAAACCCCAGTTTCAAGGAAGCGTTTAAATCAAATGTAAGGAAGAGATGGCCGATTTATATTGGCCTTGTGATGCTGGCTTTTCGCTGGAATAAACTGCCGATTGAATAACAATTTTTTGGCCTTTCCATCGCATTAAACGCTGAACTCCGTCTTCGCCTTGAAGCCATCCGCACCCGGCCGCCAGTTGGCGCGGCCCTTAATGTCCTTGGCATCCGGCGAAGGAAGCCGCGGCAGGCGCACCGGTTCCGACAACAAACACCCCGACACCGCGTCCAGCCCGTCGTCGCGGGCCTTTGTTCCGGGCCGCCATTCGCGCATCTCCGTGACGAAAGGCGTCGAGAAAACGTTTCTGTGCGCATGCAGCCGTCCCGCCGCCAGCACCGCGTCGAAGGCGTCGATGATGCGAAGGTCTTTCGCCCGGTGCGACGCCTTTTCGATGACGGCGCATTGTAAACCGGTGCCTTGTAGTTCACGCCTGAGAAGCCCCGGCAGGAATCGCCCGAGCCCGTTGGTTTCTAGCGTCACCGACGACAAGTGATTTTCGCGGACGAAATCGACGGCTTGGCGGCAAAGCTGCGTCGCTTCGTCCGTGGTGGCGGAAAGTTCAGGGTCGTGTTCCATGTAGCGGACGGCGTGCAGCCAATAATCGCCTTCCTCGTCGGTGAAGATACAGGCGATGACGCTGGCGTCGCCTTTGTCGGGTGATCCAAATGACGGGTCCCACCAGCACGACGCCGAAACCAAGCGCCGGGCACCCAACATCAGCTTCGCCTCATTATTGGCTTCGATGTAATTCAGGTCATCGTCATAGGGACGCAGGCGGTCTGGGTCTAAGCGCCCTTCGGCGACGTTGACGGGTCTCAGCATCATCTGGCTTTGAAACTTATTGGGCCCGGTACGGCGTTTGATGGCGTCGATCTTTTGTTGCGGGAATCTTTCCGGCCAGCGGCTTTGGCCCTTGTTGTCCAACAACGGCAGTTCCAGTCTCTTGAAGTCGTCGAGATAGGGCTTTTCCTCACCGGTTTCCGGTCGGGGGTCGCCGGTGTAGATGGAGTAATAGGTGTGCGGCGTGCCGATATAGAGTTGCAGGCCGCCCGGCGCCAGGACGTAGTCGATCTCGTCCAAGCGCTCGCGCAGGTCTTCGCGCTTTGGCAGGGTGTCAGACGTATTCGGCACCTCGACATCGTCACAGATGACCACATCGGCGCGGGACCCGGTGACATTGGCGCCGATGCCCTTGGCCAGCATCGACGGATCGCGGAGCTCGCGTGTTCGGTTGACGGTGAATTGGTCCGCCGCCCACTGGTCGGCGCGGGCGGGTTTTAAGCCTCCATTCAACCCCACGATCAGCGGGTGGCGTTCGATGATGCGTTTGACGTTGCGGACCATTTTGCGGGCGAGCGCCAGATCGGCGGCGAGCACCATGATCCGGATGTTGGGGTCGCGCGACAGCAGCCACGCCGAAAACAACCCAACCAACGTCGACTTGCCGGCGTTGCGAAAGGCCAGCAACAACAGCTCCCGGTCGCCCGTCTGCCAGCGGTCGGCCAGCCAGCGGGCGATTTCGACATGGACCTCCGGCGTCTTCTGCCCTTGGTGGTTGTTCCAAACGGCGGCGAAGACGTCGAAGTTGATGGGTTTCATGGGTCCTCTTGTTTTAGGGCGGTTTATTCCAAGGTTGCCTCGGCGTCGGCGATCAGACGGTCGAGGTCGGCGTTTGGCGAGACCGGTGGTGTGATCTCGCTCGACAGCGATTGCGCCAGCTTTATTAACTGTTCCAGGTGCGCCATCGCCGCCCGGCAGGCAGAGGAATAGGCGGCGAAGTTTCTGGCCTCCGTCGGCACCTTTCCACGTGTAAAGTCGAGATAACGCTGGAGCGCACCGTCGATCATGCCGGGCAGGCGGGCGATAAGGTCGCGGCGCCTTTCGTCGAAAATTACGGGGTCCATTACGATACTCCGTAGTCCCAATCAACTGGCCATGTATTGGCAATCGTCAGCCACGGCGCATGGGCCAATGCCAGGGCGTCGGCATCGGCTTGGCTAACGCGGCTTGAGCCGGTAATCATCCGCGTCCCCACGCCACCCTTGGGTTTCATAACCGCGTTTTCAATTTGACCGGGCCGGGCGGCGTCCGGAATATTTTGGTTGAGGTAAGTCGCGATGAACGCTGCCTCATTGGTCTTGGGGATAATAAAATAGATGGTCATTAGAGCCCCCATCGTGTTTTGGATGAATTGTAGAACGTATCGAACTGGGTTTTAGTGGGAAGCGTCCCGCCGTTCCACATGGCATGAAAACCCATCCGGGAAGTGGCGGGCAATTCTTGGTCCATATTCCGGCGGGTGCCGAGTTGCAGAATGGAACCGTCTAGTGTGCCGGGGCTGGTGAACGCCCCGTCCCAAGTATTCGCGGCAGAAGCGGGGTTGTAGCCGTTGCCATCGGCATTGCCGAGATACATAAAACTGACAGCCCCCCCGGCTTCATCGAGCGCAGCAGCACAAAAATTCCAGGCGTTTACTTTAATGGCGGTATCGCCAAACTTATTAAAAGCCGTTGCGGATGCGCTGTGGATTTCGATAGCTTGTTTACTCGTCCCGCTAAAACCAGAGTACGCACCTTCCCGGCCAGAGGGTGCATTTCCTGTTGACCACAACATGGTGTCAGGAAACGACGCCGGTACATAAACCCAATCAGCCCAAGCAAACTTTGAATTGTTATGGTGCAAAGCGTTTAAAAAGGCATCGTTGACACTGTCCTTGGTAAAATGGTCCGCGCCATCCAAAGACCAGTATTCGGTTGCGCTCAAACCGCCCGGTGTGCCGTTGAGGGGCGGGTCTTGGGTTTCGCTTGTTTCGTCAAACCCGGCGTCGAAGTTGATCGCGTTAGCGGTCAGGTCGTCCCACTTCTGCCCACCGGACGGTGCACTCGCTAAAGCCCCGGCGTCGAGGCAGTGGTGAAGGTTCGAACCGCCGATGCCGGCGGCGATAAGATCGCCTAAGAATGACGGATCACCCGCGCCTGCTCCCATCATCATGCGTTGCCCTAACATCACTTCATGTCCTGACCGGCGGTGAAGCCGCGCCACGTCGTGCCGGCATCCGTGGTAACGAACGTGAACACGTCAACGGCATTGGCCGTGGCGGTCAAGGTCGGCGTCGTGCCGCCGGGCCAATCGACGGTCGCCGGGAAAGTGATAAGGCGCCCGCCGGTGGCATCTTGCGTCAAGATCAAGGTGAAGCTGCCGCCCTTGCCGGTGGCCGGTGGGTTGGAGAACGTGAACGTGGTTATCGCCACGGCCAAAGTCGCCGTCACCACGTTGCCAAGTGTTAGGTCGATAGTTTGACTGGCTATGGTGTTGTCAATAGCGTTCAGCGTTTCGGCGTAATCCTTCAACTCCGGGCGTTCGACTTGTTGGTCGGCGCAGGCCAGTTTGGCGGAAAGAGTCTGGATGCCGGACCATGTGTTGGCGCCGTCCAAAAGTGGTACGACGGAACCCGAGGTGCCGATAACAAGGCCGAGTGTTGTTCTGGCCGCTGGTGCGTCGGCGTCATCGAGCAGTGTGTCCATAAAAGCGGAAACGGGCCCCAGGTTTGCCGACGTTCCGGCTGCGGCGACGGGGTCGCCATTAGCATCAAAGCCTAAGAACTTGCTTGTCCTTGAGGTTTTATCCGGCAAGGTCAGCGATGTCGTCGGATCGGTGTCCAGAAGACGCAAGGATCGGGTGGTCTCGTCATTAACCTGCTGTAGAGACGCCGTCAGGGTATCAAGTTCATCGTTGATGACCTTGGACCGGAATTCACCGGATTCCTGGAAATCGCTGGTTCGCTGAATGGCGATTTGCCGTTTCAAAGTGACGATGATGCCGTTGGCGGGGGCGGTTCCGAACGTTACCGAGCCGCCGGCGGAATTTCCCGCGCCTGATATGGTGTAATCGGTGGTCAGGGTTTTGAGTGTTTCGTTTTCGTAAGCCCTCATGTCGGCGTCGGCGAATATCGGGAACGGGTAGGTGAAGGTGGTTTGTGATCCGTCGCCGGTGTATTGGATGCGGGGTGAGATATCGCCGATTTGAATATGGTCGGCCATTTAATCCTCCTTTTGAATTGTGTTTGTCTAGCCTTCGAGAAGCGAAAAGCTGTTCAGGCCTTTGCTTAAAAGGTCGAAGGCGGTGCGGCGTTTAGCATTTGAGGCTTCAAGCAAATTTTTCCGTCGGCGTTGATCAAATGCGTTGTTGATATCGCCGATGCGAAGGGCATTGAGGCTGCGCTCATCCTCTGTCGCCCGGTCGGATTCCAAAGCCAGCCCCTTTAGGACGGCGTCGGCCGATCCGCCTCGGCCAAGGCCTTGTGAGGCAAAGCGCGCCCGTTGCGTGGCAAGCCCTCGGCGAAGCCGTTCGCGGCGCTGGCGTTCTCGGATTTCCTGGACCTGGTTAATCGCCTGGATTTGGGATTGCCGGGCAGCATTGGCGGCGGCGCTTTGTGCCTTGGCCTGTTGTTTAGATGCAACCAAGCCCGCGCCTGCTTGAAGAACAAGCATCGTCACTGGGTCTACTCCAGCCATGATTAAATCTCCTATTTCATTAGCCGTTGATGTTGATTTCGGTGGTTACCGAAAGCAGTGTGAAGGGAAGGGGCGTCGATTGTTCGATCCGCCAAAGCGGCTCGGTGCCGTCTTTGCGCCACCCCAACGCGCGGACGGTCTTGTCGCCGGTAAAAAGCTGCGGCGCTTGGTCGAGCAGGGCATTGCCGAAGGTTTTGAACGGGACCTCCGTGAACCCGCGACCGGTATCGAGCCTAAGAACCGCTGTGTCCAGAAGCCTAAGCGTAATTGAAACAGGGCGTATCCTGCCGCCCTGGCTGCTGCCCCGGGCGGTTTGGATCGCCGCCGGCAGTGGTTCGACCGTGTGGGTAAAAGGTAGACCGATTTCCACGGCCAACGCCGGCTCGTTCAGGGTGACGGTGCCGCCGCTGACAATAAGGTTGGCGTGTTCCGCGCCATCGGCCAAAACCGCTACGGTTTCGCCTTCCAGGTGATCCAATCCGGTCCAGGTCGATTGGGGGGTGGCGTTGGTTCCGGTCAGTCCGGAATCGACGTTAAGGCCTTCCTCTAAGGTTTCGATGAATACCCCGCCGGCCCTAGACACCAGGACATAGGGCGTATTGCCAACCACGGCGAATGACAGGAAAGCGCCAGCCGTTTGCTGCAAGGACCACGCCGTGACTTGTTCGGATCTGAAAATAGTGACGGTGGCCATGTCGCCATTGGCCATGACCATGAACAACAGGCGTTTCGTAGAATCAAAGTCTTGGTCAACGGGCGCATCGATAAGGTGTTGGGCCAATGTCGCCAAGTCGGTGGCCTGATAAGCCTGTTCGACATCGGCGAACAGGAATTCACGAAGTTCAGGCCCGTTGCGGGGAACGAACAAAGTGGCTCCGTCGACATCCCGGGGCGGCACCGTCCTGTCGGTGGGCGATCCGATGCGGGTCTGGCGGCGGAGTTGTAAATTGCCGGGCGTCAACGGGTCGCCGGTTACCATCCATTCGGCGCCCGAGGTGAACACCTGAAGATGACGACCAGAGAAAACGGCGCGGATGGCGTTGACCTGATCGGATAGGATGGCGAATTCGATGGCTTCGTCGTCAAGCCCGGTGCCGAGGTCGAAGTTGAACAGGTCGGCCGATTTCGATAGCCACAACCGGTTGGGAAGATCGCGTGATCCCCCGATGACCATGCGGTCCTGATGAAAATTGAGAGATGCCGGCCACCCGCGGATGGAAGAAAATGATTGCTCTTCCCAATCCTTGGTCACCGCCGTTGAAACCAGGGTTTCTTTTACCAAAGCCTGGGCCTGGGTGGCTGATGTATAGGTGGTGATTTCGACTTCCTTGTTTTCGAGCCTGAAACGGACACCCACATGTCCGGCGACGAAAACATCTACCGACGCCGTCAAGGTGATCGTCCCCGTCGTCGCACTAGGGGTCATGGTTATGTCGTCGTCTGCGAATTTGTGATGAGGCTGATAGATCCGCCCGTCCTTTTCGATGAACGACCAGTCCGTAACGGTCCAGTTTGAATCCGATGTCCGCGTTATCTTTTTGGGCGCGATGTCCGGATGAACGACCAGTAACGTATCGGCGCTTTGCACCCAGACGAGTTGTTTGATCTGGGCTTCGGTCCAGGGCGTCGCGAAGCTTGCGACTTTTACGCCGTCCCGATATGCGTCGACGAACAAGTCGGTGAACACCAACAGGTAAACTTGCTCGGTGTTGAATTCGAAGGCAACAAGGCGGCCCTGGCCCTTGGCTGTATCGGTGTAACGAAAGCCTTGGCGGCGGTTAACCCCGCCTGTCGGTTGGATGAAAACGTTGCGAAGTTTGGCGGCGCCGTTTTCATAGGCGCTGAGGTCACCTCGTCCGAGAAGTCTGGGAGAAATCTCGCCGGAGGTGAAACTGTTCTTATGGGTTGTGAGGCGGGGCATCAGTTTCGCACCTGGACCAGAGAAAAGTCTTCGATTCGCCCGGGGGTGTCTTGCTGGGAATCGATCATCTTGGCGCGCCGGAATTCCTGGTCGGCAAGTTTGTGCAGGCTTTCCGATCGGGTCGTGCTTTCGGTCAGGGGAATACAAAATTCCGCCGCCAGGCGGGTAATCAGGGTTTGGTCGAAAAATGGTGGGAATTCGGACTCGTCGGGCCGGAAGATGTAGCTGAGCACGACTTGATCGGCATTGGCGTGCAGGCGTCTTTCGGAAATACGGTAATCAATACCTCGTCCGCGGCCGCTGGGCCCGGCCGACAGCGCCCGCAGGAAATCGGCGGGAAGTTGGAACGCATAGGCGAAATCTGCAATCGGTTCGGCAGCCAGTTTGGGCAGGACCGACTGCGCCGAAGCAAAGCTCCAGGGGTGCGACGAAAGAAGCGCATCTCGGGTGGACGGGTATAAATTGGCGGCGACTTCGGCTTCCGCCGTGCCTTCGTCGAAAGACGCGATCGTATCGGCGCCGAGCTTCAAAAGGGCACGCGAAGATAGGGCAATAATGCTGAGAGCCATGGTGGGGTTTCTTTCAATTTTAGAGGAAAAGTGGAGGTTTGGAGGCCGTAATGAATTAACTTGATTTTGATTAATCAATTTTTTGAAGGAAATGTTAAAAGTTGAGGAAGTTGGTTTTTTAAATTAACTAAAAAAGCATAATTATTTAAAAGGTTGAATTTAATAAGTATTTCCTAGTTTTTTTTAGGTTAATTAAACGCCGCAATCCGAAACACCAACGCCCCGCCGGATTTTTCCAGCGGGGCGTTGGGCCGGGAACGGTTTTTTCCGTGTCCTCAAGGCTTCGGATTAGTCTGTATCGGCGCCCCCGACGGCGGTCATGTCCGCGGCATCGACGACACTCGCCGAATTGGCATTAATTAGGAAAATTCCCGATGACGGGGTCCCGTCGGTGTCGGTATTCGCCAGGATCATGTCGCCGACGCGCACCATGTCGGTGGCTTCGTTGAAATAACCCAACGTATCGACATCGATGGCGGGGTCGATGGTGGTGTAATGCCAAAGCGTGAAGCCATTCGCATAGGCGAGGACGCTGAGGTTTTTGGAGCTAAATGCCATGATGACGGTCCTCCTTTAAGCTTCGAGACAGCGCATGGACACCACGCCTGATGTGTCGATCAGGCAGGAGCCTTGGCTCATCATGTTGTTGATGAAGTTGGCCGCCCGGTCGCCGTGCCAAGTGATATCGGTCTTGACGTCGGAACCGATGGCGTGGCCGATGGCGGTTTTGTGGAACCAGTAACAGTAGCGGATGCTGCTTGCTTTGGTCAGCCCCGAATGCGGGGTCCACAAGGCGCCCAACCAGCGTTTGGCCTGGGTGCCGTTCCAGGGCAATTCGTCGTCTCCGATGTAATCGGCATTGGCGAATTCTGGAATGGCCAGCAGGTCGCTCCACTGTTTCCAGCCGACAATGGCGAACCGGTCCCCGTCGTCGGGGACGTCGGCAGCGCCCAGCATCTCGAACGCTGTCAGCACTTTGGCCTTCGTCAGGCCGTCGGCGCCGGTACCGGCATAGTTGGTGGAGGTGTCCAGTTGGGTGATAACCAGCTCGTCGGTCTTGCGGCCGAGCGCATAAGCGCCGGCCTTGGCGACGACCATGCGTTCGTTGATGTTGGTCTTCAGCTCATCAAGGCTGTCGACCCAATCACCGGCATAATAGTCGGAAAGCGTGCATTCCACCGGCGTATGGTCGACGTTCATCACCGGAACCTTGCCGTGCCGCGCTTTGGTCGAGGCCGTGCCTTTACCGACTTTCTGGAAAGTCGTTGACGAGCCGATTATGTTGTTTTTGACCCGTACGGTGTTGCGCAGCTTCGAGCCCATCCGTTGATATTGTAGATGGACGTCGGACTGGAAGTTCTTGATGAACGCCGGTTCGATGTTGATTGACATCAATCATTCTCCTTTCGTGAATGAGTTGTTGGCGTTGAGGTTGGATGTGCGCCCGATTTCGCGGTTATGATCCTTTAGTCCGCAGGGTTGCAGCGCTTGGACCGCCGGAAATGGAAGGCGGGGACCTGCCGGGCCGCGGCGGGATGACTTTTGAGGGGCCATCCTTCGCGGTTCTCCACCAGGGAAAACAGGAAATTGAAAATAGGATTTAAATTTAATAAAAATTATTAAAGAGGGCCTGTGAGGAAAATCACTGCTATTGGCCTTGGTGGCGTATAAAAGCGTTTCACCAAACAAGGCTTACGTGAGCTAAGAAAAACCATTAAGATTTATCCCGGCCCCTGGGGGGATATGGTCACAATCAATCAGGAGCAGGGCTTAAAATGACATTTGAACAAAAATACCGTCTCGTCACCCGAAGCGACTTTGACGGCCTCGTTTGTGCCGTCCTTCTCGAAGAATTAGAATTGATCGACGATATCTTGTTCGTCCATCCGAAAGACATGCAGGACGGCAGGGTCAATATTTCGGAAATCGACATCACCACCAACCTTCCCTACGTACCAGGGGTGCATCTGGCTTTCGATCACCACAAAAGCGAGATGACGCGGGTCGGGGGTAATATTGATAACCACATCATCGATCCCGATGCGCCGTCGGCCGCCCGCGTGGTCTATGACTATTACGGCGGCAAGGAGGCCTTCTCCAAGATAGATACGGCTCTGATGGACGCGGTGGACAAAGCCGATTCGGCTCAATTCACCAAGGAAGAGGTCCTTAATCCCTCAGGCTGGCCGTTGCTCAACTTCATTATGGATTCCCGAACCGGTCTTGGGCGTTTCCGGGGCTTTAGAATCCCCAATTACGAATTGATGATGGCGTTGATCGAGTACTGCCACGATCATTCCATTGACGAGATCCTGGAACTGCCCGACGTCAAGGAACGGGTGGACCTTTATTTCGAAGAACAGGAAAAATTCCTCGATCAGTTGAAGCGTTGCGCCGTTGTCCGCAAAAACCTTGTCGTCCTCGACTTGCGCGACGAGGAAACCATCCACGCCGGCAACCGGTTCATGATTTACGCGCTCTATCCGGACTGTAATATCTCCATGCACGTACTCATGGGCCGCGATCAGCAGAACATCGTCTATGCCGTCGGCAAGTCCATCTTCGATAGGTCGTCGAAAACGGACATCGGCCAATTGATGCTGGAATACGGCGGCGGCGGCCACCACGCCGCCGGCACCTGCCAGATTTCCTTAGGCGAAGCCGAAGACGTGAAGAAGGCGCTGATCGAGAGAATCAACGACGACGGATAGGCTTTTTTGTTGGGAGTCGCGGGTCTTAACGCTGATAAAGCGCTTCTTCGCCCCGTTCCTTCACTGCCGCCACCAATTCGGTGATGATTTCCCGGGCGATTGGCGTTGTCTGTTCCCGTGTTATGCCCGCCTTGATGCGTTTGTCATAAAGAGTGCGGACCAGGATCATGTCGTTGATGGAAAGTTTTTCCGGGCCGTCATAATCGCTAAAAATTGATGGAATATACTGAGCGTTATGGGCAACGATGCCAAATGAATGCGCCATTTCCTCGGCAACGCACCTCTTTGCGAGTAGAGTGTTTTCCCGCCCGGAAATTACAACTATCCCGCCAGTTAAAGTTTTTGAATCACGAGAAGCAGGAATAGAAAAACATAAGACCTTTTGTACGTGGGCCTTCATTTTCTCTTTGGAAAAACCGTATAGAGTCCCAATTCGTGCCAAAGATTTTTTATTAGCTGCAAAATATATATGGTAATTGGCTTCGCGGGGATTTTCCGGAACTTCTTCAAATACCAGCCCGGTCAATCGTGGCAATAATTCCAAATATCGGCGAAAAAGTAATCGATGCCAATCGGGAACTTTCTCGAAAAATGCAAATCGCACCGTAGAAGACCATTTGAATGCTGCCGGGTTATCGAACTTATCGCCAGGCTTTCTGGTATGGACGACATTGGCAAAACTCTCGACCAGGACTTCGGCGGGAGCGACGGTGTTGTAGGATTTTTCAGTATAGGGGACCCCATAAAAACTAAAAACCATCCCCAACAGAAACGACGCAACTAAAGCGACGGCCAAGAAAATCGTGAATCTGTTCAGGATCTTTTTTATGAAAGGTCGCATGTTGCTAGTTGGCCGAACTCTTCCTGTGGTTGTCAAGGCTAGGCCTTCTTTCCTTTTAGTTTTTGAGATGAGGGGCGTTTAAGCGGGATTTTTTTGGCCGCGTTTATTATCGAAGAATTCTTTTGGTGGGATCGCTAATCCCGGAAATGGTCGCCCAAGCCTTTTGTCCAGGAGCATCAGGATTCCCCAAAGGTCATCGATGAGGTTCGTGGGGTCTTTTTTGGGGGCGTTAGGCTGAGAAGGCGCTTTTTCCGGCGAGGGCGAGGGATCTTTGTGCTGCAGGGGTGGCCGCCTCCCGCCCGCATCCGTGTCGATATCGCCGGCGCGGGGATCGGGGTTCTGTTTCAGGGCGTCGATAACTTCGCGGAGCCGGTCTTGCAAATCTGCCTCGGGGGCTTTCGCGGTCTCCGCTCCGGCTCCCGCCTTCTGCCGTTCCAGCATTTTCCGGGCGATGCGTTTTATGATCTCCTGGCGTGGATCGGTAGCGGGGTTTCCGGCGCGATTGGTTTTGACAGGGCCGGGCGATCTTCGCCCTTGTTCGCATTGGCGGCGAGGGTTCTTAACGTCGGACCGTTCGGGTTAATCAAGCCGTCAACCTTGAGCCCCCGGTCTTTCTGAAACTTCTTCACTGCCTCATCCGTACGGGCGCCGAAGAAGCCCGTCACCCCGTCGGTCTTGGCGAGGTCGAGCGCGCCGGCGCGGTCCAACAGGCTTTCCACCTTGGCGACGTCGCGGCGTGCGTTTGATCCTTCCATGCCGACGGAATCACGAATGCGAAAGGAGTTCTGAAAATCCATGATCTCGGGTTCGGGTTTGGGCTCCGCCAAAAGGCGGCCGAACGGGTCGGAGGTTTGGCTGAAGGTATTAAAAGGCATTTTTCATCTCCTCTATCTATGTAAATAAATGGACGCCGGCCCCCGGGGGCCGGCGTCCAAAGGGGGAGCGCGCCAGGGAAGAAACGCGCTCGACCCCCAAAGGGTTATGGGTTCAGTCCGGGAACAGGCGTTTGAAGCCATCGCGGACGCGGGCGACGATGGCCGGGTCGTGGTCGCGCCAATAGCGCGGGTCCTGCATCATTTGTTGCAAGCCTTTCTCGCTAACGGATTCGGTTGCGGCGCCGGCGCCATCGATCAGGCCGGGTTCGTTTGAGCCCATCATTTTTTGCATGGTCAAAACGCCTTCGTAGGTGCTGGAAAGCGCACGAAAGACTTCATCGGGGTAATTGGCTTGGCCCCAGCTTTTTAATTGCGCCGCCGTTTCCCGCCATTTGTCTTCGCCGCCAAATTTTTGCGCCAAGCGGTCGATCTGCGCCTGGGCGTGGAATTCGGCGGCGACTTCGGACACCATCGGCAGCATGTGTTCCGACGCCAGGTCATAGACGGTCTGCGCCTGTTCCTGGCTGAAGCCGGCGGAATGCAGCTTGGCATTGATATCGGGATCGCTGGTGAACAGCTCGTCTTCGACCTTGATATCGTAACCGTTGGGGTCTTCCGGGACGCCTTGGCCCGACAGTGCGCCCAGCTTCTGTTCCAGCGCCTGATAGGATTTGATCAGGCTCTCGGTGCGCAGTTCGCCCCGGTCCTGGTCCCAGAATTTTTCCGGCAAACCATCCGGGGGCGAGGGTTGGGTCCCGGTGTCCGGGACTTCGGTTTCGAGCGTTTCCGCAGGCGCGGGGTCGCCCTCGTGGTCGCCCTGGGACGTTTCCAACAGATTGTCGGTCATTGTCTTGTCTCCCTTCATTTTCGGGGTTGGTTGTTCAGTCGCCGCCGCGCCCGCGCCGGGCGAGGGTGGTGATATGGTTGACGAGTTGGCGTTGGCCTTCGAGGTGGCGCAACAACGTATCCGTGGCGTTGGGGCCCAAGGCGCGCTCGATGGTAATGGCGCGCAGGTAGGTCAGGGCTTTCTCGCCATCGCCACCCCGAAAACAACGGGCAAAGGCCAGGCAGAGCTCCTGCTCGGCTCCAGGCTTATCTGCGTCCGCCGCCGGCGGCAAAGTGTCGAACCAGGTCCAGCCTTGCGGTTCCGTCATGTCATCCTTCGTCATCAAGTGTCTCCATCAGGTCGGGTGGAAGCGCCCCCTCAAGCCCGGCCAGCAAATCTTCGGCCCCGGCGGCAAGGTCTTCGCCCAGGGGATCAGCCAGGGGGTCGGCCAGGGGATCAAGGAGGGGATCAGGAAGTTCGCGGATCAATTCACTGGGCACCCCGAAGGCTCGGCCCAGCCATCGCCCGGCTTGCGCCAGATCGACGGCGGCGAGCCCCTCGGGTCCGAGAGTCTTGACGGTGTCGAGCCACAGCATGGTGTTTTGGGCATCTTGGCGGGCCTGTTGGCTGGCAAGCGGGGACTTGTATTCCAGGTCGACAATGCGGCCGTCGATCCGGAAGTCGGCGATTTCACCGCGCCGGGCAAGGATGGAAAGGGCGCGGTTGACCAGCGGCGACAACAGTTCCGATTGCAGGCGGCCATACGTTGCCCCCAACACCCGCGCCATGTCGGCGGCGCGCTCCAGGACTTCGGTGGCGGTCATTTTAGGCGCGTCGATCTGGCCCAGCTTGTCGGCCAAAAGCGCTTGGCGGATGCGGGACCGAAGATCGCCGAGGACGATTTCGGAAACATCGAAGCGCCCGGGTGCCTCCAAGGGCGTTAGCCCCGCGGACCCGACGGCCTTGGGGATGACGGTGCCGGGGGTCAGTTTGATGGTGGCCGGGTTTAAGACCCCGTCATCGTCGGCCTGCCAGATTCCGGTCACGGCGATGGACGCGTTTTTCAGCACCAGCTCGACAACCTTGTTGGCTGTCTTGATGTCCGGCAGCGTCTTCATGACGGGCGAGCGTCCGTAAATTTCTCCCGGCGCTTTAAGCCAGCGGAAATTGATGAAAGGCGACTGGGCGAAGCGCCCTTCGCTTAAGGTTGTTGGCTCGCCCATGGAAACGGGATCGGTCTCGGCGACGGCGAGGTAGGCGAAGCCGGTATCGTCGGGGATGACCGCCTCGATAATTGGGATGCGGGTATCCGGGTCCCGGTCGGTCGTGCGCGTAATGCCTTCGGGAAGGGTGGCGTTCGGAAACCAGACTTTTAGTTGCGCTTGAGTCAATTCGCTGCGCCGGTACGTGGTGTCCAATTTTCCGAAGGTGCTTTCCTCGAAAACGACTTGCGACAGCGGAACCGCCGTAAACCGGAAAGCCGACGGCTCGCCGGCAGGCGCTTCTTCGAACAGCAGCGACGCCGTTCCCGCCGTCACCAGGTCGAGGTAGCATTGGTGCATTTCGACGGCAAAGTTTGAACGGTCGAATTGCGACTTCATGGCCGTGGCCGCGTGCTCAAGGTCTTTCGCCATTTCCTCGCGGTTTAAATCCGTGGTGTCGGGGCCGGGGATGAACCCGAACCAGCGCGCCCAGGGAGGCGTCAGTTGCCCCAACAGGCTAGCTGCCAATTGGTCGACCGCGTCCGGCGCCGTGCCGTCGAACAGCTTGTCTGTTTTCTTTTCACCGGGTTGTGTCTGGCGGATGATGCCGTCGCGCTGGGGAAGCGCATAGTCGTAGCATTCCTGCCAGTGGCTTTCCCAAACGCCGCGCCGGTCCTTGGCGTGGCGGTAACGTTCGATGATGCCTTTCGGTGTGATGTCCATTTACTCATTCTCCCAGAAGTGATTTTCTGCGAGGGACGTCATCGCCAAGACGCAAAAGGCCCCTGGCCGATGTCGCAATGGTTCCGGCGCGGCCTCGGCGACGGCGTTCAAGGGAATCGATTCGGCGTTTCCTGTCTTCCTCCTCGGGATCGGGCAGGGGCGGGGGCGTCGGTATCGGCGGTGGCTTTGGGGCGCTGAAAAATCCACCCATGGCTTTCGCTCTCCTTTTGAATTGGGGTCAAAAAAAACCGCCCCAAGGACCTTTGGGGTCCGGGGCGGGGTGCGGACGCACGTGTGGCGTTCGATGAAGCTTAATTTAACAGAATTTTTTCCGTTGTCAAGGGTTTTAATCTAATTTTTTTATTTTTTAGGAAAATATATAGTTTCCAGGGGGTTATAATGAAAGGCGAATGAATGCCGAGAATCCTTTTGATCGCCTCGACGCAGGTGTAGGGCGCCAAGGGCGCGGCCTTGAATCCTACAGGGTCTATCACCCACGGGACAACTTTCATGCCTTTGTTCCGGAAAAGGCCGACAAGGTCGAAGACGACGTTGCCTTCGATGAGGGTGATTTCGGTCTTGTGGGAAAGCGGGTTGAAAAGAACCCAACGGCCATGGTTTTCCAACAGGGCGAAGCAGTGCCGAAAACCGGGTTTTAGAATCTTCAGCCAGCCAAGATCGGTTTCGCCGGAAAAAACAACAAGGGCGATTCCCGGTAGTTCCAGCGATGAGGCCGGCACCGGGGTCATTCGATAATTCCCTTTGTTTTCAATACCGTTGAAAGGCGGTCTAGGGCTTCGCACCACAGCCTGGACGGACGTTCTTCTTGCCGATCCCTGGGATCGGGCGGTCTTTCGAAGAGCCCGAAGGTGCTTAAAACTTTCAAATGATCGGGCTTAATTTTTCGGGCTCGTGAAAGACTCATGACGGCCCGATAAAGATCGTCGGGATCGCAGGGCCGGGCGGTCGCTCCGGGGTGGGCTTCAAAACGCGCCCCGTCCTGTCGGGCTTTCTGGCAGCGAATAAACCAGAACCAGGCCTGCTCGGCATTGTCGAAAGGGACAGCCGGGAAGTCGTGGAATTGTTTGGGAATGAAACGTGGTCTCGGCATCGGCGGGCTCCTGGGATAAAAAACGGCTTATAGTTGAGAACAAATAAAGAACATACATAAAATATACGTGTTAATTCCTATGTCAATGGGTAAAAAGAAAAATGTTCCTAATGACGGGGATGCGTAAATATATGACAGTGTTCCCATGCTTAAACATGCAGACGTTTGGAAGGGAATCGACCGATTGGCCCGGGAGTACGGGTTTTCGGCTTCCGGCTTGGCGCGCCAAGCGGGCCTTGATCCGACCACGTTCAACAAAAGCAAACGAGTGACTCGCGAAGGCAAACTTCGCTGGCCGAGTACGGAAAGCGTCTCGAAAGTTCTGACGGCGACGGGCGCCAGTTTGTCGGAGTTCGTTTCCTTCGTCACCGACAGCGAGGGCGCCGGTGTTTATCGGAACATCCCGTTAATCGGATTCGCCCAGGCCGGGGCCTCCGGTTTTTTTGATGATGCGGGTTATCCCGCCGGTGCCGGCTGGGACGAAATCCCCTTTCCCGGCCTTCCCGATCCCTATGCCTATGCCTTGGAGATCGCGGGCGACAGCATGGAACCGGTGTACCGTGATGGGGATACGGTCATTGTTTCACCGCAAGCCAATATCCGCCGGGGCGACCGTGTCGTCGTCAAGACCAAGGGCGGGGAGGTCATGACGAAACTTCTTCTTCGCCAATCGGCGCATAAGATCGACCTGCAATCCCTCAACCCCAAACACGAAGACCGTAGCCTCGCCATCGAAGATGTCGAATGGATCGCCAGGGTTGTTTGGGCTAATCAGTAGAAGCTATATCTTCCCCGGATATCGCACGGCGCAGAAGCTCACGGGATTCATCCAATCCATAAAGCGCTATGAAGGACCCCATCCTCGGTCCCTGCGACTGTCCCAGAAGGATTTCATAAAGGGTTTTGAACCAGGCCTTCAAGTCGGGGAAGGGATGGCGCTTGCCGACTTCGTAGACTTCGGTCTGGATGGTTTCGGCATCGGCGTTGTCCGCCAGTCCCTCCAGCGTCGCCAATAAGTCTTCCAGGGCCTTCTTCTCGTCTTCGCTGGGCTGGCGGTACTGTATTTGGGGTTTGACGAAGTCCCGGTAATAGTTGATGGCGTACTCAATCAGCCGGTCCAGGATCGGCGCCGTTTCCGCCGTTGCATCCGACCGGTAGCGGCTAACGAAATGCCAAAGCACCGCCTTGTCTTCGGTGTGGCAGACGCTGGCCAGGTTGAGCAGGATATTAAAGCTTAAATGCGCTTCCTCGTGCGGCGGATGGCCTCGATGGATGTGCCAGGCGGGGTTGGAGAGCTGTTGGGCAGCGTCCTGTTTTTCGAAACCGGCAAGATGGCTGAGATAATCGTCGATGTTGCGGGGAATAATATCGAAAAACAGCCGCTTGGCCGTCTTGGGTTTTTGGAACATGAACAGCGACAGGCTTTCCGGCGGCGCGTAACGCAGCCATTCTTCGACCGTCAGCCCGTTGCCCCTGGATTTTGAAATCTTCTCGCCGTTTTCATCGAGAAACAGCTCGTAAGTGAACCCGACGGGCGGATGTCCGCCCAGAATGTGGCAGATTTTCCCCGATAAATTAACCGATTCGATCAGGTCTTTGCCGGACATTTCATAATCGACGCCTAATGCTGCCCAGCGCATGGCCCAGTCGGCTTTCCATTGCAGCTTGCAATGGCCGCCGGTGACGGGCGTCTCGACCTTTTTGCCGGCTTCGTTTTCGTAAACGATGGTGCCGGCGTCAACATCGCGTTCAATCACCGGCACTTGCAGGACCCGTCCCGTTTCCGGGCATACCGGCAGGAACGGGCTGTAGGTGGCGCGGCGCTCCTCGCCCAATGTCGGCAGGATAACGTTGATGACTTTTTCGTACCGCTCCAACACGCCCAACAGCGCCTGATCGAACCGCCCGCTTTTGTAACATTCGGTCGAACTTAGAAATTCATAATCAAAACCGAATTCATCCAGGAAAGATTGCAGGCGGGCGTTGTTGTGATGGCCGAAACTTTCGTGCGTGCCGAAAGGGTCGGGGACCGCCGTCAACGGTTTGCCCAGGTGTTCTTCCAGCATTTCCGGGTTGGCGATGTTGTCGGGCACCTTCCTAAGTCCGTCCATGTCATCGGAAAAGGCAACCAGCTTCGTCGGCAGATCAGACAAAAGCGAAAACGCATGACGGACCATGGTCGTGCGGGCGACTTCGCCGAAGGTGCCGATGTGCGGCAGCCCCGATGGCCCGTAACCGGTTTCGATCAGCACGTATCCCTTGTCCGGCGTTTTGTCTCCGACGCGTTTCAAAAGGTCCCGCGCCTCGGCGAATGGCCAGGCCTTGGCGTTTAGGGCGTGTTCGTTTGGCTTAGACATGCAGATTACTTCCAGATGGGTTTGCCGCTACCGGGAAGGCCATAGGCTTCCCATTTTCGCGTCACTTCGTCGATGATGTCATCGGTCATGCGGATTTTGCGGCCCCACTCGCGGCTGGTTTCGGGCGCTATCTTGGTCGTCGCGTCGATGCCCATCTTTGATCCCAGCCCCGATTCCGGCGAGGCGAAATCCAGGTAATCGATGGGTGTGTTTTCAATCACCGTGATATCGCGGGCCGCATCGACGTTTGTGGATATGGCCCAGATCACGTCCTGCCAATTGCGGGCGTCGATGTCGTCGTCAACGACGATGACGAACTTGGTGTACATGAATTGGCGAAGGTACGACCACACCGCCATCATGATCCGCTTGGCATGGCCGGGATAGGCTTTCTTGATGGAAACGACGCCGACGCGGTAGGAACACGCTTCGGGCGGTAACCAAAAATCGACGATTTCCGGAAATTGCTGGGTGAGCAGCGGCACGAACACGTCGTTCAAGGCCTCGCCCAGGATCGAAGGCTCGTCCGGCGGCCGTCCGGTAAAGGTCGACAGGTAAATCGGATCCTTGCGCATGGTGATAGCGCTGATCGTAAAGACCGGGAAGGGCTCGACGGCGTTGTAATAACCGGTGTGATCGCCATAAGGGCCTTCGTCGCCGTATTGGTCCAACGACACATGGCCTTCGAGAACAATTTCGGCTTGCGCCGGAACCTTCAGCGGCACGGTCTTGCAATCGACAAGCTCAACTTTTTGGCCGCGCAGCAACCCGGCGAATTGGTATTCCGACAGGGTATCGGGGACCGGCGTGACGGCAGCCAGGATGGTCCCCGGATCGGCGCCGATAACGACGGCGGCGGGCAGGGGTTCGGGCCGTTTATCCTTCCAGCGGGCATGATGTTGGGCGCCGCCGCGATGCTTGAGCCAGCGCATATAGGTCGTGTTCGGCCCGGTGACCTGCATGCGGTAGATGCCGAGGTTATAATCATCTCGTGTGTCGCCGCCTTTTTCATCGGCCTCGGGCCCCCGGGTGACCACCAACGGCCAAGTGATGACCGGCGCCGGTTCACCGGGCCAGCAGGTCTGCACCGGCAGGCGCGCCAGATCGATGTCGTTGCCTGTCAAAACCACGTCTTGGCAGGGCGCGTTTTTGACCGTCTTCGGTTTCATGTCCATGACGGTCTTGAGTAACGGTATGGCCTTTGCTGCGTCGCGCCAGCTTTCCGGCGGTTCCGGCTGGCGCAAGAAGGCCAACGTTTCGCCGACTTCGCGCAGTTCTTCGGGCTCCCGTCCCATACCCCAAGCGACCCGTTCGACGGTGCCGAAAAGATTGACCAGAACCGGCATACCGGAATCTTGGCCGTCGGCCCCGACGACGTTTTCAAAGAGAACCGCAGGCCCGCCTTCGGCCAGCAGGCGGGTTTGAATTTCGGTCATTTCAAGATTGGTCGAAACCTGTTCGCGGACGCGCACCAGACGGCCTTCGCGTTCCAAGCGGTCGATGAAATCTCTCAATGATGAAAAAGCCATAGCCCAAGGTTTCCTACGGTTTCGGCCGCCTATAGACACCGCATGGCGGCAGGGCCGTCAAGCCCCTATACCACCGCCTTAGTTGTTTTGTGACAAAAAGACAGATACCCTTTCGGTTCATATAGTTAGATATAAAGGCAGGGTGCCAATCTATATAATTGGGGGATATCATCTGCATTTGATCGTGTTCAGGGATACTTCCGTCGGGGAAAAGACGAGGCATGGCGAAAAAAGATAATACATCGCCAAAAAAAGGCGAATCCTCCAGTTTCGAGAGGCTGATCGAGATCGGCATCGCCCTTTCGGCCGAGCAGGATACCGATCGCCTTATGGAAACGATTCTTTTGGAGGCTAAGGACCTTTCGAACGCCGATGGCGGAACTCTTTACCTGAAGACCGAAGACAATAAACTCAAATTCGAAATCATGCGGACGGATTCGCTTAAAATCGCCATGGGCGGCACGACGGGAAAGGAAATAACGTTTCCCCCGGTGCCGCTTTACAACGCCGAAACGGGAGAAGAAAACAAAGCCAACGTCGCCAGTTCGTCCGCGTTGACGGGTAAGTCCATCAATATTCCCGATGCTTACGATTCGAAGGAATTCGATTTCACAGGCACCAAAAAATTCGATGAAGGAACCGGGTACCGGTCAAAATCCTTCCTGACGGTTCCGATGACGAATTCCAAGGATGACATCATCGGCGTCCTGCAGTTGCTCAACGCCCAGGATCGGGAAACCGGCGAAGTCATCCCCTTCAGCGGTGAAATCCAGCCCCTGATCGAAGCCTTGGCATCGCAGGCCGCGGTGGCGTTGGACAACAAACAATTACTTGATGCGCAAAAGCTTCTCCTCGATTCATTCATCAAATTGATCGCCTCCGCCATTGACGCCAAGTCGCCTTACACCGGCGGCCACTGCCAGCGTGTGCCGGAACTGACCCTGATGTTGGCGCGGGCCGCGGTCGAAGCAAAGGACGGCCCGTTCGCCGATTTCACCCTTAACGAGGACGACTGGTACGAACTGACGATTGCCGCCCTGCTTCACGATTGCGGCAAGGTGACGACGCCGGAATACGTGGTCGACAAGGCGACCAAGTTGGAGACGATTTATGACCGGATTCACGAAATCCGCACCCGGTTCGAAGTCGTCAAGCGCGAGGCGGAAATCGGATGTCTGAAGGCCATCATCGATGGTGGGGATGCGGAAAAATTGCGCGCCGAACTGGATGAACGCCTCGCCAAGCTGGATGATGATTACGCTTTTATCGCCGAGTCCAACATCGGCGGCGAATTCATGGCCCCGGAGAGGATCGAACGGGTCGAGGAAATCGCCAATATAAAATGGACGCGGACCCTCGACGACCGGATCGGCATCGCGCATGAGGAAAAGAAACGCAAAGACCGCACGCCGGCGCCCAAATTGCCGGTTGTCGAAAACATGTTGGCCAACAGGGAATATCACATCATCTACCGCGAGGAAGACAAGGTCGCCGCCCAGGACGAATCATTCGGTTTCAAGTTTGACGTGCCGGAACTCAAGTTCAATCTGGGCGAAATCTATAACCTGTCCATCGCCCGGGGAACCCTGACGGCGGAGGAACGTTTCAAGATTAATGATCACATCGTGCAGACGATTGTCATGCTGGAACAACTGCCGTTTCCCGATCATTTGAAACGGGTTCCCGAATATGCCGGTGGCCATCACGAAAAGATGGACGGAACCGGATATCCGAAGAAACTCAACAAGGACGACATGTCCATTCCAGCCCGGATCATGGCCATTGCCGATATTTTCGAAGCGTTGACCGCTGCCGACCGTCCCTACAAGCTGCCGAAAACCCTGAGCGCCAGCATCAAAATCATGTCATTCATGAAGAAAGATGCTCACATCGACGGCGACCTGTTCGAACTATTCCTGAGGTCCGGCGTTTACAAGGAATACGCCGACAATGCCCTGAACAAAGACCAAATCGACGAGGTCGATATCAACGAATACCTCAAGGACGACGAATAAGACTGGGCCATTCTTACATGTCACTCGACGTCCTTAACCTTGCAAAATCCTATCCCTATGAAATTCCTTCCCGGTCGTTCATCTTTTCCGGCGGTGCGCACGAGGAATTAGTGGCGGGTGCGCCGTTTCCGGACGTATCGGGCCGAAAGCCCGTGCTGGCGGTTGGTTCCAACCAGTCGCCGGAGCAACTGGCCCGAAAATTCAAGGGGCCCGATATTGGAACGATCCCCGTTTCGCGGGGGACTCTTAAGGATTTCGATATCGTCTATTCGTCGCACGTCGCCTCTTATGGCGCTATCCCGACGACGCTTCGTCATTCGCCCGCCACCTTGGTCACGCTTTCCGTGACCTGGCTAACGCCGGACCAGGAAACCCGAATGCATGAAACCGAGGTGACGACCAGCAACTATATTTTTGGAAAATTAGACGGCATCGAATTGGCGCTCAGCCCGGAGTGGGTGCTGTCATCCGCCTTCGTCTATTCGAGCCGCCGCGGCGCGCTTGTTCGCGACGGGCATCCCGTTGCCCAAGCTGGCGCACCGGCTGAAAGGCGCAGTTGGCCGTCCTTGACCCAAGTCGAAATCCAAACCCACGTTCGCGACCAGACGGCCCCCGGCGAAGGTCTTGATGACTTCATCCATGCGTCGGTAACGGATGCTTCGATCAGAACCGCAAGAACGGAAGCCTTGGCGGCCAACAGTTTGGCGTTTAATTATTCAGGGTTCACCGAGAAGGACCTTTGATCGGGCCAAAAAAAATATTATCATTATCGTTGAGAGGGGGCGTCCGTTTTAAAGGAAACGTCATGAAGGCTTTATGGCCCCCGGAAAACCCGGACCTCGAGGATGTCATGAAATCCGCCGAGGCCTTGGGCATTTCCGAATACGACTTTTTCCATTTGTCGTTCCGGCGCTGGTTTTGCCAAGAGCCCGATGACAAGGCCCTGGAGCAGGCCTTCGTCGAATACATGTTTCACCAGAATGCGCCGCCCTGGGTCCGGCATCTGACCCGCCAAGTGCTGTCCGGCCAAGAACAGGGCCGCTTGGATGCGGAATCTTTCGGTGCATTGGATTACCGGCGCCGCCAGCCTCTGCCCCGCAATGGCCGTGTTCATATCGGCGCTTTTGCAGTCGGGGCCGTGATTTACGTTTTAGTCCTGATGAATACAACATACGACCCGGCCACGTCGGTGCTGACGCCGTGTTACGGCGGGCCGGGGTTCAAGGTTATTTTCGATATGGCCTACGCTGTATCCGGCAAACAGGCGCCATCATGCGATATGGTGGAAGGCCGCTAGCCGACCACTTGCCCGACGATGATCCCGGCGAGAACGATAAAGCCGAAATCCCGGTTGGATTTGAATTTCGAGAGGCAATCCTTGGGGTTGGTGATGTCCACGGTTTGCGACTGCCAAGCGAGATGCAGGGCGCCCAGGGCCAGCGCCGCATAAAACGGCCACGTGAGCCCGGCGAGATTTCCCGCCACCGCCAGTAAAACGAGGGTCACGGCATAAAAACCGAAAAGCCAGGGCTTTGTGGCGACGCCGAATTTCAAGGCCGTCGATTTTACGCCGACCAAAATATCGTCTTCCTTGTCCTGATGGGCGTAGATGGTGTCGTAGCCGAGCGTCCAGAAGATGCCTGCCGCGTAAAGGGCCAGGGCCGGTCCGGCTAGGTCACCCTTTACCACCGCCCAGCCCATCAAGGCCCCCCAGTTAAAGGTGAAGCCCAGAAACAACTGCGGCCAATAGGTAATGCGCTTCATGAACGGATAAAGAGCCACTAGGCTTAACGAACTGATTCCCAAAATTTGGGAAAGGCCGTTGAACTGCAGCAACACCGCCAATCCCAAAAGCAACAAGAGGCCCAGAAACAGGAAGGCCCGGCGCAGGCTGATTTCGCCGCTGGCGATCGGGCGGGTTGCGGTTCGGGCGACCTGGGCGTCAAAGTCCTTATCGGCGATATCGTTGATCGTGCATCCGGCGCCCCGCATGACTAGGGCCCCGATGGCGAACAAGACAAAAAACCGCCAATCCGGCCAAGAAGGCGAAGCTAAGGCCGTTCCCCACCAACACGGAATCAACAACAGCCAAGTGCCGATGGGGCGGTCGGCCCGCGCCAATCGCAAATAGGGCCGGGCCAAAGAGGGCGCCAGCCGGTCGATCCAACTTTCGTCCGGAATGTCCGTGGCAAGGGGGTCGGAGGATTCATTCATGGGCAAAACTATACCCCAAACATCCCCGGCCCTATAATATCTCAGGAAAAGAAGAATTTTTGGCGATAACGTTGTCCATGAAAAATCCCCGTCTTTTTGTTAATGCCGCCTTGAAGGAAGGTGCCCCTGTCGCGCTTGATCGGGCACAGGCCCATTACTTGGGCCGCGTGATGCGCTTGCGGGCAGGCGATCGGGTGTCGCTGTTTAACGGCAAGGACGGGGAATGGACGGCGGTCATTGAAACCGCTGCTAAGAATCGGGTTTCCGCCATCGTCGAAAATCAAACCCGGTCCCAAGAGGCGGAACACGGCCCCTGGCTGTCTTTCGCGCCGATAAAGAAAACGCCGACCGACTTCATCGTCGAAAAGGCGACGGAATTGGGCGTCTCGTGCCTGGGTCCCGTTTTTACCCAAAACACCAATTCAACCCGGATCAATCTGGATCGACTGCGCGCCCACGCCATCGAAGCGGCGGAACAATGCCAAAGACTGACCGTTCCCGAAATCGCCGATGCGGTTTCCATCGATCAGTTCATCGCCGATTGGCCGAAGGGCCGGACACTTTTTTGGCTGGACGAAAGCGGCGGTGGCCGGCCCATCGTTGATGTTCTGTCGGACTTGCGGGACGGGCCCAGTGGGATATCTCATGACTGCGGGTTTCTGAGCGGACCCGAGGGAGGGTTTACCGTGACGGAGCTTGACGCCCTTCGTGAAAGGGACTTTGTTGTCGCCGTCGATCTGGGGCCGCGCGTGCTGCGCGCCGATACGGCGGCCCTGGCGGCCTTGGCATGTTGGCAGGCTTTTTTCGGCAGCCGCCGGTAAGCCCCTACTTAATGACCACACGGGACCCATAAACAATGAGCAATGCGTCATCGGAAAAATCCGAGCCCATAAATGGCAAGGCTTCGTTAATCGAATACTTGGAAGCCGGCTGTAAGCCCAAGGAGAATTGGCGGATCGGCACCGAACACGAAAAGTTCGCCTACCACCTCGATACCTTGAAGCCCCTGGAATACGAAGGTCCCTCAGGCATAAGGGCGCTTCTCGATGGTATGGTTCGTTTCGGGTGGGAGCCTGTTTTGGAAAACGGCAACCCGATCGCGATGTCGAAGCCCGACGGCAGCTTCATCAGCCTTGAGCCGGCAGGCCAAGTGGAACTATCAGGCGCGCCCGTGGAAACCATCCACCAGACCTGTGACGAAGTTACCGGCCACCTGCAACAGGTAAAGGCGATTGCCCGTGAACTGGGGATCGGGTTTCTGGGCTTAGGCTATCGCGCGAAATGGGCGGGTGCGGACATGCCGTGGATGCCCAAGGGCCGCTACAAGATCATGCGCGAATACATGCCCAAGAAAGGAAAACTCGGCCTGGAAATGATGCAGTCCACCTGTACCGTGCAAGTTAACCTGGACTTCGAATCGGAAGCGGACATGGTCAGGATGTACCGGATTTCGCTTGCCCTGCAGCCTATCGCGACGGCGCTTTGGGCCAATTCGCCATTCAAGGAGGGCGCGCCGTCCGGTTACCTATCCTACCGGAGCCATATCTGGACCGACACCGACCCCGACCGTTGCGGCATGCTGCCGTTTGTCTTTGAAGACGGCTTCGGATTCGAGCGTTACGTGGACTATCTGCTCGATATGCCCATGTATTTTGTTTACCGGGACGGAACCTATATTGACGCCTCGGGGCAATCCTTCCGGGATTTCATGGACGGAAAACTGCCGGCACTTCCCGGCGAAAAGCCGTTATTGGGTGACTGGATCGATCATATGAGCACGGCCTTCCCGGAAGTCCGCCTGAAACAGTTTCTGGAAATGCGGGGCACCGACGGCGGGCCGTGGAGCCGGCTTTGTGCTTTGCCAGCCTATTGGGTCGGGCTTCTTTATGACAGCGAAGCCCGGGATGCCGCCTGGGACTTGGTCAAGGATTGGTCGGTAGAGGAAATCAATTCCTTGCGCGATGACGTGCCCCGGCAAGCGTTGAAAACGCCTTTTAGGGCCCATTTGGTGAAGGATGTTGCGCTCGAAACATTGGAGATTTCCCACAAAGGGCTTTTGAACCGTGGTCGCCGGGACAGCGTCGGCATGGACGAGACGCATTTCCTTAAACCCCTGTTCCAAATCGCCCATTCTGGCCTGAGCCCGGCCGAGGAATTGCTGGCGGCCTACGAAGGACGCTGGAAGAAATCGGTCGACCCGGTGTTTTTGGAATACGCTTACTAAACCGCCGTGCCGCCGACGGTCAGGTTGTCGATCTTCAGGGTCGGCTGGCCGACGCCGACGGGCACGCCTTGGCCGTCCTTGCCGCAGGTGCCGACGCCGGGGTCCAGGGCGAAATCATTGCCGATCATGGAAACCCGGGTCAGCACGTCGGGGCCGTTGCCGATCAGCGTCGCCCCCTTCAAGGGCCGGCCCTTTTTGCCGTTCTCGATTTCATAGGCCTCGGTGCAGGTAAAGACGAACTTGCCCGACGTGATATCCACCTGGCCGCCGCCGAAGCTGACGGCATAAACGCCTTTCTTCACCGATTTCAGGATTTCCTCGGGCGCGTGTTCGCCGTCCAGCATATAGGTGTTGGTCATCCGCGGCATCGGCGAATGGCCGTAGCTTTGCCGCCTGCCGTTGCCGGTACTGACGCCGCCCATCAGCCGTGCGTTCATGCGGTCCTGCATGAAGCCGGTCAAGATTCCGTCCTCGATCAGCACCGTGCGTTGGCTTGGCGTTCCTTCGTCGTCGATGGTCAAAGACCCACGGCGGTCTTCCATGGTGCCGTCATCGATGACGGTGACGCCGGGGCTGGCGACCCGTTCGCCCATCAGGCCGGAAAAGGCGGATGTCTTCTTGCGGTTGAAATCGCCTTCCAATCCGTGGCCGATGGCTTCGTGCAACAGGATTCCGGGCCACCCGGGTCCTAAGACGACCGGCACTTCGCCTGCCGGTGCGGCAATCGATTCCAGGTTAACCAGCGCCTGGCGGAGCGCTTCGTCCACCCCTTTCTTCCAGGCGGCAGGGTCCAAATAGCGTTCATAAGTCACCCGCCCGCCGGTGCCGTAAGACCCGGTTTCCATACGCCCGTCCTGGTCGACGACCACCGACACATTGAGCCTGACCAAAGGCCGGATATCGCGGGCGCCGTCGCCGCCCGAGCGGATGATTTCCACCGCCTGCCAACTTCCTGAAAGTGATGCCGATACTTGGATCACACGGTCGTCTTTGCTCCGCGCATAGGCGTCCATGTCGGCCAGCAGTTTTACCTTGGTTTCAAAATCGACCAGGCCTAAGGGGTTGTCGTCAATATAGAGGTTCTGGTTGGTGCCGGGCGGCGGGGCCGAGAGTATCCCGCCCTTGCCGGAGCGCACGGTCTTGACCGTATTTGCAGCCCGGCGGATGGCGTCTTCACTGAGCTCGGACGCGTGGGAATATCCTGTCGCCTCGCCCGATATGGCGCGAAGCCCGAATCCTTGCGTGGTATCGAAAGCAGCGCTTTTGATCTGGCCGTCGTCGAAAACAACGCTTTCCGATTGCTGGTATTCCAAGAATAACTCGCCGTCGTCGGCGCCGTTCAGGGCATCATCGACGATGCCTTGAACGCGGGTGCGGTCGAGCTCGGTGCGGGTGAAAAACAGGTCGTCTGAAGTTGATTTATCGGTCATGTAAAATCCTTAACCCAGCGGGTGGGGTGGCACAAACAAAAGAGTCCCCTATAACCATTTTTGGTTTGTGCTTGATATTTTCAAGGAGGAAGGTTTTATAGGCATTGTTACGTGGAGATTTGGCCGACCGGCTTGCGTCCACGTTAAAAAAATCGCTAAAAGGTCGGAGCTTTTAAAAGCCCTGACCCCCGGCGGTCCGGGTTTTTTTTATGCTGGTTCGGTCTGATAGCGGAGGTTTGACGTTATGGGTAAAACAAAAACAGACTCGACGAATTGGCGCCAAGGAACCCGCCTTGTTCGCGGTGGAACCGAGCGCTCGCCTTTCGGAGAAACAAGCGAAGGCTTGTTCCTAACGTCAGGCTTTGTTTATGGCTCTGCCGAAGAAGCCGAGCAAGCCTTCAAGGGTGAAAATACGCGCTACATTTATTCGCGCTTTTCCAATCCGACGGTCAATATGTTTGAAGAACGCCTGGCGCTTTTGGAAGGCGCGGATTATTGCCTGGCGACGGCGAGCGGCATGGCGGCGGCCTTTGCGGCCTTGGCGTGTTTTCTGAAAGCGGGCGACCGGGTCGTTGCTTCCCGCGCGCTGTTCGGGTCATGCCACTACATCATCACCGAACAACTTCCAAAATTCGGCATCGAAACAGTCCTGGTGGACGGCACCGACCTTGGCGCCTGGAAGCAAGCGCTGTCGGATGGCGCGAAAGCCGTGTTCCTGGAAACGCCGTCGAACCCGGCCTTGGAAATCATCGACATCCGGGCGGTCGCCGGGCTCACCCATGACGCCGACGCTTTGCTGATCGTCGATAACGTCTTCGCCACGCCGGTCGGGCAAAAGCCCCTGGAACTGGGGGCCGACATCGTTATGTACTCGGCGACCAAGCACATCGACGGACAGGGCCGCACCCTGGGCGGCGCAATCTTGACGGATAACCAGGACTATTTTGAAAACCACCTGACAACCTTCATGCGCCACACCGGCCCGTCGCTCAGCCCGTTTAATGCCTGGGTATTGCTGAAGGGTTTGGAAACCATCGACATCAGAGTGAAACAACACTGTCAAAACGCTTATGCCATCGCCGAATTCCTGAGCGCCAGGAAGGAAATCAAAAATGTGATTTATCCCGGCCTTGCAAGCCACCCGCAGCATGATCTGGCCATGTCGCAAATGAGCAGCGGCGGCACCATGGTTTCGTTTGAAATAGATGGCGGCAAGGAAGCGGCTTTCCGGTTTCTGAATGGCCTTGGTCTGATCGATATTTCGAACAATTTGGGCGATGCCAAAAGCCTGACCACGCACCCGGCGACGACCACGCATCAACGTTTAAGCCCGGAGCAACGCCTTGAAATCGGCATTCCCGACGGCCTTGTCCGCCTGTCGGTGGGTCTGGAAGACGTAGACGATATCAAGGAAGATTTGGACCAAGCCCTGGCTGCAGTGCAAAAAGTTTAGCGGTCGAGAATATCCAGCATATCAGCGACGGTGGTGAATTTCCTGCGCGGGCGTTCGCCTTCTGCATTATTGATTTCTGCGGCATCGATCTTCTGCCAGTCCGCAAAACTGACGGAGCGGACGTTCCGTTCCTTAAGAAGTTTTTCCAACGCTGTTCGGCCGGGTTTGGCGCCTTGGGCGAAATCCTTTTGAATGTGTTGAGCCGTGGCGACGCCGTCCGGCCGGTTGGATGAAATCACCCCCGATGGCCCGCGCTTGATCCAGCCGGCGGCGTAAAGCCCATCATCGACGCGGCCATCGTCATTGGGAATGATCCCACCTTTTTCGTCGAAGGGCGCGCCCTCCAGGGGCTCGGACAGGTAACCGATGGCGGCGACGACGAGACCGCATTCGATTTCGAAAAATTCTCCGGTGCCGACGGCGCGGCCTTCCTCGACTATGGTTCTTTCAAGCCGAATGCCTTCTACCCTGTCGTTTCCTAAAATCTCGACCGGCTGAGCGTAAAATTCGAAATGGACGCGTTTCGGTTTTTCGTTAGGGAGCCGTTTGGAATATTCCAGAAACGCTTCCAAATTTCTTGTTTTCAGCCTTTTTTCCCGGTCCGGCAGGTCGCCGATCCCGTCTGGTAATTGGTCGGGTTTGACCTGGGGGACGCAGGCGGCAAGCTTGCCCATTTCCTTGATCTCGACGTTTGTGAACTTTGCTTCAACCAGTCCCCGGCGGCCGAGGATGTAAACGTCCTTGATGGGGGACTCCAAGATCGCCTTTTCGGCATGATCGGCAATATCCGCCTTAACTAATTCTTCCTTTTCACGAATAAGCAGGCGGGCAACATCAAGGGCGACATTGCCGACGCCGATTACAGCCGCTGTGGAAACATTTAAATCAGGGTTCAGGTCTCGGAAATCCGGATGACCGTTATACCAACCGACAAAATCCGCCGACCCGAAAACCCCTGCCTTGTCTTCGCCGGGGATGCCCAATTTCCGGTCGCGCGGCGCGCCCGTGGCAAGAACTACGGCATCATAGATTTCCCGAAGCTCCACCAGACTGACGTCGCGGCCGACGTTGACGTTCCCAAAAAACCGCACTTGATCGTTGATCGCCGTTTTTTCGTATTTTTTGGTGACGTTCTTGGTGTTTTGATGATCGGGGGCGACGCCGCCACGGATCAATCCGAACGGCGTCGGCAACCGTTCGATGAAATCGATACTGACATCTTTGCTCGAATTGACCAGGGCTTCTGCCGTATAAAATGCGGCCGGGCCGGAACCAACGATGGCAACACTGATCGGCATTAATCCCTTTCCCCCGAAAGAGGCCGTGCTGAGTTCAGCCCGGAATGGTCCCCGGAATGGTCCAGGTGTGGCCGCGCCTCAACAGCGCGTTCAGGTCGGCCCCGGTGCCGTGCTTCTTGGCTTCTTGCATATGATCTTCGACCCCGTCTTCGTAACTGGATGTCGGGTTGCAGTAAAGAACGCCCAAGGCGACGGGCATCGTCGGCGGCTCCATCAAGGCCAGCATGCCGGCCAGCGCCCGGTTGGTTTCATCATGCGCCAGGATTTCGTCTTCGGTGACACCGTCCTTGCCGATGGTCACGACCTCCAGCTCAAAAAACCCGGGCCGGACCCTCAAGCCCTTGTCGCCATTTTTGCCGAAGATTAAGGGCTTCCCGTGCTCCAAGATGATTTCCATTTCGTCGGCAACATCCTTGGCGGTGAAATTTGCGAAGACGTCGTTGTTATAGACAATGCAGTTCTGAAAAATTTCGACGAACGACGTGCCGTTATGGGCGTGGGCGCGTTTGAATATCTCTGGCAGATGTTTCTGCATGCTGTCGACCGAGCGGGCCACGAACCGGGCGCCGGCGCCGAGCGCCAAGGCGGCTGCGGAAACAGGGTTTTCAATGGATCCCAAAGGCGTCGATGGTGACCGGGTGCCGGCCCGGGATGTCGGCGAATACTGCCCTTTCGTCAGGCCGTAAATTTCATTGTTGAACAGCAGTATCTGCAAGTTGACGTTGCGCCTGAGGACATGCAGCAGATGGTTGCCGCCGATGGAAAGCGCGTCACCATCACCCGTCACCACCCAGACGTCCAAGTCCGGATTGGCCAACTTGATGCCGGTGCCGAAAGCGGGCGCCCGTCCGTGGATGGTGTGAAACCCATAGGTCGCCATGTAGTAGGGGAACCGGGCGGCACATCCGATGCCCGAAACAAACACGGTGTTTTCCTTTGTCGCGCCGATATCGGCCAAGGTCCGCTGCATGGCTTTCAGGATGGCATAATCACCGCAACCGGGGCACCAGCGAACTTCCTGGTCGGTGGCGAAATCCTTGGGCGTTAATTTCCCGAGCTTTGTGACGACGTTCATGTCATTTCTCCAGCATTTCGCGGATCGCGGGTTCGATCTCGGATATCTTGAAGGGTTGGCCGGAAACCTTGTTCAGGCTCTTTGCGTCGACCAGGAACTGGCTTCTGAGCAGGGTCACAAGCTGGCCGGTATTCATTTCCGGGACCAGGACTTGGTCAAACCCGGACAGCAATTGACCTAAGTTTTTCGGCAACGGCCAAATATGGCGGATGTGAATATGTGAAACATTGAACCCTTCGGCCCGAAGCGAACTGACCGCCCGATTGATGGGGCCATAGGTGGAACCCCAACCGACGACGGCAAGCTTGCCGGTTTCATTCCCCTCTTCGGCGGATTGCAGGGGAATGTCGTCGGCGATGCCGTCAATTTTGGCGGCGCGGATTTTTGTCATCCGCTGATGGTTGGCGGGGTCATACGAAATATGCCCGGTATCTGAATCCTTTTCCAACCCGCCGATGCGGTGCTCCAGGCCCGGGGTGCCGGGGACAGCCCACGGTCGGGCCAATGTTTTTTCGTCGCGTAAATAAGGCCGGAACCCTTCGGGGTCGGTGCGGAATGTCACCGGGGTTGGTTCGTAATCGTTCATATCGGGGATCAGCCAGGGCTCGGCGGCATTGCCGATATAACCATCTGTCAGGATAATTACCGGCGTCATGTATTTGGTGGCCAGGCGGATGGCTTCGATGGCGACGTCGAAACAATCGGAAGGCGAGCGGGCGGCGATGACGACCAGCGGGCTGTCGGCGTTGCGCCCGAACACCGCTTGGTGAAGGTCGGACTGCTCGGTCTTGGTCGGCATGCCCGTGGACGGCCCGGCGCGCTGGGAATTGATGACGATCAACGGCAGTTCGGCGCTGATGGCGAGCCCCATGGCTTCGGCCTTAAGCGCGATGCCGGGGCCGGAGCTGGACGTCACGCCCAAGGTCCCGGCATAAGACGCGCCGATTGCCGAACAGGCGGCGGCGATTTCGTCCTCGGCCTGGAAGGTGACGACGTCGAATTCCATGAGGTTGGACAGGGTGTGCAACAACGGCGTCGCCGGCGTGATGGGATAAGAGCAAAACGTCACCGACAAGCCGACCAGACGGGCCCCGGCGACAATGCCCCAGGACAAGGCCTCGGCCCCGGTCACCGTGCGGTAAAGCCCGGGCGCGATATCGGCTTGGCCGATGGAAAATCCTTGCGAATCATGGGGAATTTCGGCCGTTTCGCCGAGCGCATGGCCGGCGTTGAGTGCGGCGATGTTGGCCTGGGCGATATCGGTCTTGGCGGCGAATTTCTCGTTCAACCAGTCGATGGTCGGCTGCCTGTTGCGGTCGTACATCCAGTAGACGAACCCCAACGTCCACATGTTTTTACAGCGAAGCGACTCTTTCTTGCCGAGGCCGAAATCCTTCACCGCTTCCAGGGTCAACGCTGAAATGTCGAGTTCGATAACCCGGTAGGGGCCTAAGGAGCCGTCTTTCAGGGGGTTTTCTTCGTAATGGGCTTTATGAAGGTTTCTTTCCGTGAAGGTTCCGGTATCGACGACAATAAGCCCGCCAAGCTTCAATTCAGGCAGTTCCGCCTTCAACGCTGCCGGGTTCATGGCGACGACCATGTCGCAGGCGTCCCCGGAGGTCTTAATAACGTCGGCGCCGAAATTTATTTGAAACGCCGAAACCCCAAATGTGGTTCCCGCAGGCGCCCTGATTTCCGCCGGAAAGTCGGGAAAAGTCGCGAGGTCGTTTCCGGACATCGCCGTGGATTGGGTGAATTGGCTGCCGGCGAACTGAATGCCGTCACCGGAATCGCCGGCAAAGCGAACGACCGCGGACTCCAGTTCATGACGTTGAGTGGGGTGGCTGGGGCCTTCTTCGACTGCTGCTGCCCTTGGCATAATTGTCCCATTAGGAAGCCAGAAAAACCACCGATGTGCTTCTGCTGTCCCCCAGCCTTAGGCGTTCTTGTCGCTTGCGTTGCCGGGACCTGCACATCATAACAAGATAACGAATACTCGTTTATTATTTATGTACCTTCTTGGCGGCATCTCAACCCCTTTCGCAAGAAATTTACTATTTTTCGTGTGCTGTTATCATCGAACGTTCAGGTAGGGCACCAAAAAACGCATGAATGAAGAAAAAGAAATTTTGGGCCTGCTTGACGGCCTCATCGGCAAGGCTATGAGCGCCGGGGCCGAGGCTGCGGATGCCGTATTTGTCGAAGGCGTGTCGCTTTCACTGGCTTACCGGCTTGGCGAACGCGAAAACTTAAGCCGCTCAGAAGGCGCCGACCTGGGCCTCAGGGTCCTCATCGGCAAACGCCAAGCCATCGTATCGTCATCCGATACGTCTTCCGACGCCTTGGATGAACTCGTCGAGCGTGCCGTCGCCATGGCCCGGGTGGTCCCGGAAGACCCCTTCTGCGGGCTTGCTGATCCTGGCCAACTGGCGACGGAATTTCCCGATCTGGAGGTTGCCGACGCCCGCGAACCGACGGTCGAAATCCTGAGCGATCGGGCGGCGCGCGCCGAAGAAGCGGCGCTGGCCGTTCACGGCGTCACCAATTCGGAAGGCGCGGAAGCCGGCTGGGGCCGGACCCACGTGGCGCTTGCCGCCAGCAACGGTTTTTCTCAATACCGTTCGGGTTCCATGCATTCAATCAGCGCCTCGGTGTTGGCCGGGGAAAATACCGGGATGGAACGGGATTACGATTACATCAGCGTCGTCCATGGCGAGGACATGCCGCCGCCCGAAGACATCGGTCGCTCGGCGGGGGAAAAGGCAGTCAAAAGGCTGAACCCGAAAAAAGCCGCCACGGCGCAAGTCCCCATTATTTACGATCCCAGGGTTTCCAACTCGCTAGTTGGTCATCTGACCAGTGCCATAAACGGGGTTTCCGTGGGTCGGGGAACAACTTTTCTGAAGGATAAATTAGAAAAAGAGATTTTCCCAAGCGCCATCACCGTTGTCGATGATCCACTCAGGAAGCGGGGGCTTCGGTCGAAATCATTCGACGGTGAAGGCATTGCGACGAAGCGGCACGAAATCATCAAGGACGGCGTTTTGACGACCTGGATCATGGATCTGCGTTCGGCCCGGCAATTGGGGCTTAAAACCACCGGCCATGCCAGCCGGGGCACGTCGTCACCGCCGTCGCCGTCAACGACTAACCTTTATCTTGAAGCCGGGGACATCACGCCCAAGGCCTTGATGGCGGACGTCAAAAACGGCCTTTACGTAACTGAGCTTATGGGGTTTGGGATCAATGGCGTCACCGGCGATTACAGCCGCGGCGCCAGCGGTTTCTGGATCGAGGACGGCGAACTTGCCTATCCGGTTAACGAAGTTACCATTGCCGGGAATCTGGTGGATATGTTCGCCAATTTAACGGCTGCCGATGACCTGGAATTCCGCTATGGAACCAACGCGCCGACGCTTAGAATAGACGGGATGACCATCGCCGGGCGCTGATATTAAAGGCTAATATTGGCCCGAGGACGTGTCGCGTGGTATGGTCCGCAACGTCTGAGCACGGGTTGCCTAACCTTGAATGATATAAGCAAAAATCCACCGCCAACGAATACGTCCACTGCTGCGCTCATGGGCCGGCTTTGGCGTGAAAGCATCAGCGGCTACAAGGGCTGGCTTGTTTTGGCCGTCCTTTGCATGGCCCTGATGGCCGGCGCCACCACATTCAGCGCCTGGTTGATGAAACCCGTCGTCGATGAAGTGTTCATTGCCCAAAACCGGGACATATTGTGGCCGTTGGGGGCCGCCGTTTTCGCCACCTTCCTGATCAAGGGGCTCGCTAATTTCGCTCAATCCATGCTGATGAGCTTTGTCGGCCTGCGCATCATCGCCGACAATCAAAACCGGCTTTTCGCGCATCTGGCGCGCATGGATCTGGCGTTTTTTCACGACAATTCCACGGGCCGGCTGATTTCCCGTTTTACCGTCGACATCAACCAAATGCGGGTCGCCGTATCAAACGCCCTGACCGGGTTCGGGAAGGACCTTTTGACTTTCGTCGGCCTGATCACGTTGATGTTCGTCATGGATTGGCAGTTGGCGGCGATTTCGGTGTTCATTTTCCCGATGGCCGCATTGCCTATTCTGCGTCTCGGCCGTCGAATGCGCAAAGTTACCGTCAACACCCAGGAAGAAATGGGTCTGTTTACGACCCTTCTGGAACAGGCGTTCCAGGGTATCCGGGTGGTCAAGGCCTATGGCATGGAAGGCTACGAAAAAAGCCGGATCGCCGGGGTCGTCGAGAGGGTGTTCGGCCTGAACATGAAATCGGCGCGTACGCGGGCGCTGTCGTCTCCGATCATGGAAACCTTGGGCGGCGTGGCGGTCTGCGTCGTTATCGTTTACGGCGGCCACCGGGTGATTGATGGCGCCACCACGTCGGGCGCTTTCTTCGCCTTCATCGCTGCCCTGCTGAACGCCTATGAGCCGATGAAGCGGCTGGCCAATCTCAACGCCAGTCTCCAAGAAGGATTGGCGGGCGCGCAGCGTCTGTTTGCGTTGCTCGATACCGAACCGGGGATCTTGGAAAAACCGGATGCTCAGGCGTTGTCTTCGGTCGAGGGCCGCATCCAGTTGGAAGACGTGCATTTTTCCTATGGGCCGGGAAAACCGGCCTTGAACGGCGTCAGCCTTGATGTGCCGGCGGGCGAAAGGATCGCCCTTGTCGGCCCATCCGGAGCTGGGAAATCGACGATCCTCAACTTGATCCCCCGGTTCTACGATGTCGACGAAGGTTGCGTGACCATTGACGGCACCGATGTCCGCGAGGCAACCTTTGTGTCGCTCTATGCGAATGTGTCCTTGGTCAGCCAGGAAATCACCCTGTTCGACGACACGGTCCGTGCCAATATAGCCTATGGCCGGGCCGGTGCCAGCGAAGAAGAAATCATTGAAGCCGCCAAGAATGCAGCCGCCCATGACTTTATCGTCGACTTGCCGGATGGATACGACACCATGGTCGGCGAACAAGGCGTCAAGGTCTCGGGCGGTCAGCGTCAGCGCCTGGCCATCGCCCGCGCGATGCTGAAAAACGCCCCCATTCTGTTGCTCGATGAGGCGACCTCTGCCTTGGATACGGAATCTGAGCGCCAAGTACAAACTGCCCTGGACAAACTGATGGCTGGGCGCACCACTTTAGTAATCGCGCACCGTTTGTCCACCGTGACCGGCGCCAATCTGATCTATGTCGTCGATGCAGGCCGCATCATCGAACAAGGCACGCATGTCGAACTGATGGCTTGCGGCGGCGCCTACCAGCGGCTTTATAACCTGCAATTCGCTGACGACGAGCCGGCCTCGCAAACGGCCCGGGCTCAAGAAGCCTGATTTTAAGATGTCCAATTTTAAGACAGGTAACCCCTTGTCGTGAGGCCATTAAAGCGAGTCTTGCAATCTGAAATCTTGCGCCTGTTTTTTTGCTGGCTTGCGTCGCTCTATATCCGACTGGTCTTTTTGACGGGCTGGTGGACGGTGGTCGGAGGTGAAACGCCGCAAAAATTTTGGGACGAGGACAAGCCCTTTATCTTGGCTTTTTGGCATGGACGGCTGTTGATGATGCCGTACTGCTGGGACCACCGGAAAACGATCTACATGCTTATTTCCCAGCACCGTGACGGCCAATTGATCGCCCGCACCGTCGGCCATTTCGGCATCAAGACAGCGGCCGGGTCTTCTACCCGTGGCGGTGCCGGGGCGCTTCGCACTATGGTCAAAGCGTTGAAGCAGGGCGATTACGTTGGCGTCACCCCGGACGGCCCCCGCGGCCCCCGCATGCGGGCCAGCGAAGGGATCGTCAGCGTCGCCCGCCTTTCGGGGGCTCCCGTTATCCCGGCAGCGTTCGGGGTCAACCGGGGCCCGACCCTTTCGTCCTGGGACAGCTTTCTGGTGGCTTGGCCCTTTAGCCGGGGTCTGATCGTTTGGGGCGAGCCCATCCACGTTGATCGGGACACCAAAGATGAAGCCTTGGAAGTTGCCCGGCGACAGATTGAAGACGGCCTCAACGCCGTTACTGCCGAAGCCGACCGGCTTTCGGGCCGCGCCCCCGTCGAGCCGGCGCCGTCTCCGGAAACCGTCCCCGGTGGCGAAGGCAGGGCGTCGTGATCCTCAACTTTTACCGGGCCCTTTCGGAATTGGCGGCGCCGGCCATTGTCGTCTATCTCAGATATCGCAAGGCCAAGGGCAAGGAGGACAGGCTAAGATTCTCAGAACGCCTGGGCCGCGCCGGCCGCGACCGCCCGGTCGGACCCTTGGTTTGGGCCCATGCCGCCAGCATCGGTGAATCGCTCTCCCTGTTGCCGTTGATCGAGCGGCTTTTGTCGGACCGCCCAGGCCTCAATGTCCTGGTGACGACGGGGACGGTTACGTCGGCCGGGTTGTTGGCGGAAAGACTCCCCCAGGGCTGCTTCCACCAATACGTTCCCGTCGATCGCATTCGCTATGCTAGGCGATTTCTTGATTTTTGGCGCCCGGACTTGGTGCTGTGGGCGGAATCGGATTTCTGGCCCAACCTGATTACCGAAACGGTGGCCCGAAAAATTCCCATGGTTCTCGTCAACGGCCGCATTTCGGCCCGGTCGTTTTCGGGGTGGAAAAAGTTCAGCGGCCTGATCAAAAAGCTGCTCGAAGGGTTTGATCTCTGCCTGGGCCAGACCGAAACCGATGCCGAACGGCTGCGCCATCTTGGCGCCCTTAACGCCAAGCATGTCGGCAACTTGAAGTTCGCGGCTCCGCTCCTGCCCGCCGATGACGGGATGCTTGAAAAATTCCGAGGGGCTTTAAGCGATCGTCCCCGGTGGCTGGCGGCCAGCACCCATCCGGGTGAAGAAAAAATGGTCGCTGCCGTGCATCGTCGGCTCAAGAAAAAGCATCCTGACCTGTTGACCATTATCGTGCCGCGCCATCCCGATCGGGGCGGAGAGATTGCCGCCGAGCTTAACGCCCAAGGCCTTGCCGTCTCGAAGCGCTCAGGCGGCGATGCCTTGGGGGCGGGCACGGATATTTATTTAGCCGATACCCTGGGCGAGTTGGGGTTGTTTTTCCGGCTCGCCGGTATCGCCTTCATGGGCAAGTCCCTGGTGCCGATGGGTGGGCAGAACCCCCTGGAAGCGGCGAAGCTTGGGTGCGCCATTGTCCATGGCCCCCACATGATGAATTTTGAAGATATCACCGAACGCCTAAAAGGTGCGGACGCCGCCCTGGAAGTCGCCGACGAAGCGGCGCTTGAGGCCGCCATTGGCCGGCTGCTCGATGATGCGGCAGAGTGCGAGCGCCTAGCCACCGCCGCTTGCGACATCGCCGCCGCCGAAGCGGGCGTCCTGGACGCGGTCGTGGGCGAACTGCAACCCTATTTAGACAATCTCGCGGAAGGGGAAAGTTCCCATGCGTGCGCCTGAGTTCTGGCGCCGAGGCGGTGGCTTGTTTGGTGGCCTTTTGGCGCCGTTGGGGTGGGGGTATGGCCTGGGTACTTGGCTGCGGTTCGCTTTTACGAAACCGTATCGCTCAGATGTGCCGGTGCTTTGCATCGGCAACTTGGTTGCCGGCGGTGCCGGTAAGACGCCGGTGGCGCTTAGCCTTGGGGGCTACTTGGCCGAACGCGGCCTGACGGTTCATTATCTTGGTCGAGGATACGGCGGCATCGAAAAGGGGCCGCTTCGGGTTGATTTGGGTGCCCACGGCGCCGGTGATGTCGGGGATGAAGCCCTGCTGCTGGCGGCAGTGGCGCCGACCTGGATTTCCGTTAACCGCGCTGCCGGTGTTGAAGCTGCTGGGGCTGGCGCCGATTTTATCATCATGGATGACGGGTTCCAGAACCCGTCCGTCGCCAAGGACCTGTCGCTGGTGGTGGTCGATGGCCGATACGGGTTCGGAAACGAACGATTGATCCCGGCGGGGCCCCTGCGCGAGCCCGTCGCCCGTGCCCTTGACCGTGCCCATGCGCTGATCGTGATCGGCGAAGACGAGGCCGGGATCGGTGGCCATCCGAAAGTCAAGAAAAGCAATCTTCCGGTCCTAAAGGCGACCGTTACGCCCGGTCCCGAAGCCTCGGCACTTAAGGGAAAAGCCGTCGTCGCCTTTGCCGGTATCGGCGAGCCCGAGAAGTTTTTCCGAACCCTTTCGTCGATTGGCGGCAGGGTCCAGGCAGCCCACGCCTTTCCCGATCACCATCGCTACACCACAAATGAAATACAGCGGCTGAAACAGGAAGCGGCGGATATGGGCGCCATCTTGGTGACGACAACCAAGGATGCCGTGCGCTTGGCGGCGTCTGATCTGAACGGCATCGAGGTTTTGACCATTTCCCTTGAATGGCGGGACGAAACCGCCTTGGATGCGGTCTTGAACCCTATTTTTGGTGTTTAACGTTCCCGATGGCCAAACTTCCGCCGCCGATTAACCGTTTTCTATTTTATCCCCTGCAGGCCGTGGGGGCGGTGGCTGTGTACACGCTGTGTCGGGTCCTTCCCATCGACTTGGCTTCGGCTTTGGGCGGTTGGATGTGCCGGACTATTGGGCCCCGCTTGTCGGTTTCAAAAAGGGCGCTCAGGAATCTTAACCTCGCCTATCCCGAAAAGTCCGCTGCCGAGATCGCGGCTATCGTCCGCGCCATGTGGGACAACCTCGGCCGAATGGCGGCGGAATACCCGCATTTGAGCGAGATCAATGTTTACGACCCGAAGGGGCGGGTCGAAGTCATCGGCGCCGAATACGTCGACCTGTTGCGCGAAGATGATCGCCCGGGCATTTTCTTTTCCGCCCATCTCGGCAATTGGGAAATCGTCTCCCTGGGCGCGACGCAGCGCGGCCTGCCTTTGGACCGGGTCTACCGGCAAGCCAACAACCGCTTGGTCGAATGGCTCTACCAACACGGGCGTAGCGCCGTCGAAGGCGCCTTGATCCCCAAGGGGCCGGCCGGCGCCCGGTTGTTGCTGGAGTCGATCAAGGACGGCAAACATCTGGGCATGATGGTTGACCAGAAAATGAATGACGGCATCGCCACCCCGTTTTTCGGGCGTGACGTGATGACAGCCCCGGCGTTGGCGGAAATGGCGCTGCGTTATGATTGCCCGGTGGTGGGGGCTAGGATCGAGCGTCTGAGGGGGGCGCATTTCAAGTTAATCATTCACCCGCCCCTGGACCTGATCCGGACCGGCGACCGGCATGCCGATGTCGCCGCCAACATGGCCCAGGTCAACGCGGTGATCGAACAATGGGTCCGCGACACGCCCGAACAATGGCTATGGCTTCACAACCGGTGGCCCGACGAGTAGGCCTGGGTCGAGGTGCGTGCCGAACAGGCTGACCCCCCAATGCAGGTGCGGCCCCGTTACCCGGCCCGTCTTGCCGATGGTGCCGATGGGGGTTCCTTTTTCGATGAGTTGGCCTTCCGTCACCAGAATTTTATCCATGTGCACGTAGACCGACGTCAGCCCGTGGCCATGATCGATCATCACCGTCTTGCCGGTCAAGAACATGTCCGGGTGTGCTAAGGCGACCGTTCCGCCCGTGGCGGCGAAGACGGGAGACCCCCGGGGCGCCGCGACATCGATGCCGTTGTGGGGCCGTCGGGGGTTGCCGTTGAGAATGCGCTGGCTGCCGAAGACCCCCGATATCGGCCCCTGGGCCGGCCATTGGAAACCCGAAGCGAAGAAGGTCTTGGTGGAATCCAACCGGCGCACGGCGGCGATCTTGGCATTGTCGTCCTTGATGCGGGCTAGTTCCTTAGGCCCCGGCGTCACTTGTTTGGTCGGCAGGCCGTCGATGCGCTGAACCTTGTATGCTCGGCGTTTGATCTTGAGGCTGCGGTCCGTGAGGGCGCCGTCGGGATGGCTGATGCGGAGACGGGCGGTTTTTTTGGCGTCGCGGCCGAACCCGATCAGGAACCGGCCTTCGGGGGATACCCGGACCGAACGCCCGTTGATGCTGACCTTTGCCCCCGGTTCGGTTTTGCCGATGACCAGCCCGCCCTGGGTCAGGGGGCCTTCGAGGCTGAGGCTGTCTGCGGAAACCAGCCCCGGCAACAGGCAGAAGAAGACGAACGCCGCCCAAAACCCAGACCTGAAGATCGTCAAAGCCCCCGGTTTTAAGCCGGTCAAAGTAGAGTCCCCTGGCGGCCGTCATTGCCGGGTTTCGGCTTTCTCTTTTTTTTGCCGCCGCCTTTACCCGGAACGGTATCGACGGTGGCCCCGGCCTTGCCGTCGTGAAATTGCATGGTCACATCCATGCCTGGCGTTAGCTTGCCGACCTGATCCACAGGCGACCCGGCCCCGTCTGTGACCAGCGCGAAGCCCCGTTCCAGCACCCGTTCATAGGCGTAACTTTCGAGCAGCGCCGCCGCCTGTTTGAGGGCTTGGCGGCGGTCGCGGAAGATGGCGTTGCCGGCATTCCCCAGCCGCTCCGTCCAATCGTCGAGCCGCTGCATGAAGTCCCCGGTCAAGCGGGCCAAGTCCGGCAATCCCCGCACCAGGCCCTGCAAGCGCAGGCGGCCTTCCTGCAAAACCCTGTTCAAGGCCGAGATCAGGCGCGCCCCGTCGTCTTCGACCTGGGCCAACAAATCGGTGCGCACCGGCACCGCCATCTCGGCGGCGGCTGTCGGCGTCGGCGCCCGTTCGTCGGCGGCGAGGTCAATCAGCGTCCAGTCGGTCTCGTGCCCAACCGCCGAAATCAACGGGATCTTGCTGGCCGCCGCGGCGCGGACGACGGTTTCTTCGTTGAACGCCATCAAGTCTTCAAGGCTGCCGCCACCGCGGCCGACGATCAAAACATCGGGCCGGGGGATGTCGCCTTTTGCCTTGAGTTTGTTAAAGCCCTTGATGGCTTTGGCAATCTCGGCGGCGGCGCCCTCACCTTGCACCTTGACCGGCCACAACAGCACGTGCAGCGGAAACCGATCATCCAATCGGTGCAGGATATCGCGGATCACCGCCCCGGTCGGCGAGGTGACGACGCCGATGACTTCGGGCAGGAAGGGAATTTCCTTTTTGGCCTCAATATCAAATAGGCCTTCGTCCGCCAGCTTCTTCTTGCGCTGTTCCAAAAGCTTCAACAGCGCCCCTTCGCCCGCCAGTTCTATGGAGTCGACGACGATTTGGTAGGTCGAGCGCCCCTGATAGATGGTGATGCGGCCCTGGGCCACCACTTCCATGCCGTCTTCGGGGACGATACCCAGCCTTCCCGCCGTGCCGCGCCAGCAAACCCCATCGAGGACGGCGTCATTGTCCTTAAGCCGGAAATACATGTGCCCCGACGGCGCCTGCTTGAAACCGGTGATTTCGCCCCGCACCCGGACTTGTGAGAAGCTTTCTTCGACGGTGTGTTTCAGCAGGGTTGAGATTTCCCCCACCGAAAACACCGGTGGGCCTTGATCGGCGTCAAGGCCGGATTCTAAATCTTCGGCAATGCTGGATGGACGCTCAGTCATGACTACATTATGTATGATACAAGTTTCAAAACAAACCCAAGGGACACTAGGAGACGGGCGGCATGAAGGTTTTGGTGATCGGATCGGGCGGACGCGAACACGCCCTTTGTTGGGCTATCGCCAAATCGCCGAAGTGCGACGAGCTGTTTTGTGCGCCCGGCAATGCCGGTATTGATCAAGTCGCCATCACCGTTCCCATCGCAATCGACGACCTCGACGGCATCTTGGATTTCGTTGCTGCCAACGCCATCGATTTCGTCGTCGTCGGCCCCGAAGGGCCGCTGGTGGCGGGCTTGGTCGACCGCCTGGACGAGGTCGGAATCAAGGCCTTTGGCCCCACCGCCGCTGCCGCCCAGTTGGAGGGATCGAAAGCCTTCACCAAGGACCTGTGCGCCAAGTATGGCATCCCCACCGCCGAATACGCGCGTTTCGATGAGCCCGACGCTGCCAAGGAATACATCCGTATTCAGGGCGCGCCGATTGTGGTTAAGGCCGACGGGTTGGCTGCCGGCAAGGGCGTCATCCTGTGCCGCAACGAAAACGAGGCCTATGCCGCCATCGACCACATCATGACCGAACAAGCCTTCGGCGAGGCCGGCGCCGAAGCTGTCATCGAGAAAATGCTGGTCGGCGAGGAAGCCAGCTTCTTCGCCCTGGTTGACGGCAAGACCGCCTTGCCGCTGGTCGCCGCCCAGGACCACAAAGCCGTTTTCGACGGCGACGAAGGCCCCAACACCGGCGGCATGGGCGCCTATTCCCCGGCGCCGATTGTCACCGACGCCCTGACCAAGCGCGTCATGGATGAGATCATCAACCCTACCATCCGGGCCATGGCGGCCGAGGGTATGCCCTACAAAGGGGTGCTGTATGCCGGGCTGATGATCACCGAAAAGGGGCCCGAGTTGATCGAATACAACGCGCGCTTCGGCGACCCCGAATGCCAGCCGATGATGATGCGGCTGAAATCAGACGCGCTCGACATGTTGCTCGCCTGTGCCGAGGGCCGTTTGGACAAATTCAAGCTCGAATGGCGGAAAGACGCGGCCTTGTGCGTGGTCATGGCCGCCGAAGGATATCCGGGGGCTTATAAAAAAGGCTCCGAGATCAAGGGCCTGGACAAGGCCGAAGACTTAGCCGATGTCGTCGTCTTTCATGCTGGAACTTTGGAAGAAGACGGTCGCATCGTCGCCAATGGCGGGCGGGTGCTCAACGTCACCGCCTTGGGCGAAACGGTCAAAGAGGCCCAGAAGCGCGCCTATCAGGCGGTTGCCGTCCTCGACTGGCCCGGGGGCTTCTGCCGTTCCGACATCGGCTGGCGGGCGATCTGACGGCGTTTCCGGCTTTTATCCGGGGCTCAAGCCCCCTATATATCGTCCAACAAAACATAGTCTTTGGGAGGAGCTAATGGACGATAAAACACGTATTGAGCTTGAAGCCGCCGCCTTTCGGGGCCTCGTGGGACACCTTCAAAAGCGCACCGATGTGCAAAACATCGACATCATGAATTTGGCCGGGTTCTGCCGCAATTGCTTGTCAAAATGGTACCGGGCGGCGGCCGAGGACAAGGGCATCGACATGTCCTATGACGAAGCCCGCGAAATCGTCTACGGCATGCCCTATGACGATTGGAAGGACAAGCACCAGACCGGCGCCTCGGATGAACAGAAAAAAACGTTTGAGGAAACCAAGCCGCTGCACGCCGATATCAGCGGCCACAACAAATAACCAGCCGGGCCTTTAGCTTATGGCGAACCTGACAGCTGACGGCATGGTAAGGCCCGAGCTTTGGCCGAATTCCGGCTTCAAGCTTTTAGAGCGCGACGGGGCAGGGCGCTTGGTCGTCACCGATGGTTTTTTGCGCGCCTATCTGGGCCGTCCCGAAATGGTGCCGGTGGCGGAATCGTGCGATGCAGAGCGCGCCCTCCATGCCGGCCTGATGGCCGACCCAAAGCGCCCGGTCGGCGATGAGGAGGTGGCGGCGCTGGCCGACGCCGACGCTCGGGGAAACTACGGCATATTTCTGGGCTTTCGCGACCGGCTTGTAAGCGACGGCACCCTCGAAGCCTGTTACCAGAAATTATTCCAGGCGGGCGATGTCGGCCTGCCGGTGCTGTTCGTCAACCAAATGGCCCACGCCATTGTCCGCAATATTCTGGAAGACGTCACCGACCCGTTCCAGGCCCGCGCCGCCGAGCTTTTATTCCGCGAACAGAACGCCACCGTCGAAGAAGGCGCCATCCTGTTGGGCGATGCTGAAACCATCTCCATGCTGGCGGCGACGGGGGGCATGGGCAACCTGGGCAAGTTGGTGGTCGACGGCGGCACTAAGCCCAAGCAGGTCGACTTGGATGTGTTGCAGCCCGAAAACGCCGACATCTACTGGGACCGCAACGAACGTTTCGATACGGTCCTCGACCTGACCTTCCCGCGCCCCGGCCTGGATGCTTTGGCCCGAGTGCTGGAAGCCTGGATCGCGCATTTCCTCGGCGCGAGTGTAAAAATCCAGCCGGTGCAGCAGATCACCGACGAGCGCTGGGTCTGGCATGTCGGCTTGGATAAGGAAGCCTCGGTGCTGTTGAACGACCTTTACCAGGACAACGAAGTTAGCGATGAACGCATGCAACGGCTGCTCAGCCTGTTCCGGCTGGAATTCGATGATCCCAACCAGATGCAGTCCGATATCAAAGGCAAGCCCGTTTATTTGGCCCTGTGCATGACGCCGGAAAAAACATTGCGCTTAAAGCCGCAGAATTTATTGGTCAACCTGCCGCTGGCCCGAAGCGCTTAAGGCCTTTTCCCGGAACCGGCGCTGGCCAGCGTTATGGAAAATTCCCGGCAAATTGTACGCAAAAGTACGCATTGGCTTCCGATCAGTTGTCCGCGCCCGCACATGAAACCAGGCCGCGTTACCGAGGCCTAAAAAGCCTGCGCGGGAGCTGAGAGACATATTCACCGTGTCCAAGAGCAAGGCGTCTTCGCATCAAGGAAGTAAAGAACAAAAACAGAACATTCGCTCATTCGGCGGGTCTGTCAATGGTCTCGGCTCCGCCACCAAACACTTTTTTAGGCCGCCGCGACCTAAATGATTTAGAACTAAGGCCATCGTTGCTCACGCTGGAAAGACCGCCATGGACGAGATTGATCCCGAATATAACCCCTTCACGCCTGTCTACGACCGGGGTTATGTCACCAACAATCCGGGTTATTGGGCGGCCACCTTGCCGAAACTGCAGGAAGCTTCGGAGCAGTGTGGTGGAAATGATCTCGATCTTTCCACATTCATCGGATGGGGGCTTATTTATACCTATCAAATGACAGCGGCAAAGGAGCTGCTGCATTCCGTTATCGAAAAAGCGCCAGACACCGTCGGCGCCGATTGGGGTTACTTCAAGGCCCTACAGGAATTGACCCAGGGGCCCGAGGCCATTGAATTCGGGTGTGAAAACTGGGTCGGCAAGAAAAACCATGGCTTTAGTTTGTTGGTCTCTCAAAGCCTGTTGGAAATAGGCAACGTCGAACAAGCCAAGGATTTGGAAGATGAATGGCTGTTCATGACGGCCCAAGGCGATGGCGTTGCCTGGGAACTGCGCGGGCAAATCGCCGAAGCCAGGGGGGATTGGGGAGATGGCTCTTCCTGTTATGCGCTTCTTTTGAACAATGGCGTGTTGTTTCCGAAAATACAGCTGCGCTTTCTCAGGTCACTTTCCAAAGCCAATAAGGAAACCGACGTCGCCGGCCTGGAGGCGGGCCTCTCACGGATTTTGAAAAAACCCTTACAAGACAAAGTTTGGTTGCGTTACCAAATGAGCCGTTGGGGGCGTTGCTCAGACGTCAAACAACTTTTCGCGGCGGAACCCAAAGCCGATATGATACTTCCGCGGAATTATGATTACCTTACGATTCAAACAAATAGAAATTTGCGTTTGCTTAATGCAAAGGAAACAAGCCGCCATAAAGGCAAGTTGAAATCCCCCGTCATAGATCCGAAGCGAATCCTTGAAAACATTAAGGCCTTTAAAAAAATTGCCTCTGAATTGATTGAGGAAGGGCGTTTCGAGACCTTTCAGCACAATATCCGCGGGTTCCGGGATACCTATTCGAGCCGGAAAAACCCGCCGATCTTTGTTCTGTCAAGCGGGCGGTGCGGCACTTATGCTTTTCAAAAGCTTATGGAATTGTCGGAAGGAGTGCAAAGTCACCACACCCTTCTCATGTATATTTCCGGTGCAGACCGCAATCATCTGCTTTACAGAATTTTAGAAGGACGTTTCGACAAGGCCGTTTTAGGAGAAATTTTAGAATCCTATCTGGAAACCAAAATGGCCGAATTTTTCTATGCCCTCAGGCACGACAAATCGTTGGTTGCTGTCGGTCATTTGGATACCGTTTTTGCGCCCTTCAATGCCGTTTTTCACCCCGACAGCCGCTTCGTTTATTTGCATCGGGACGAAGCGCCGACTTACTGGTCGTTTGTTTCTAAAAAACAATGGGGTGGCCAACTTCAACATTGGCGTTATGACTCGGAATTTCCCGACGGCATGTTCATTCATGAAGCAGACCAATCTTTATCACTTGAGGATAACGTCGCTTGGTATCTTTACCTGACAAAAGTTTTTTCAGAAGCTTTCCTGAAAACAATTCCAAAGGCTCGGGGTGTCAGCATAAAAAGTGAAGATATGTTTGCACAGAACCCGAAAACCTTTGCCAAGCTGCAAAAGCTTCTGCCCATAAGCGATATTTCCGAAGAAGCTTTCAGAGAGAATTTCTCAAAACCCGTCAACGTCAAAGCCGGTTTGATTGACCAATCCCAAACCGCCATTGACGACCGCCAGAAAATATTTCGAAAAAGCCTGGGGCTTTTAAAAAAGGATGGTCGCTTTTAAATCTTTTCTCCCAAAAGCTTGTCAATGGACGCATGGGAAACCGCGCCGTCGGTATAGGTGAAGGTGCCGGGGCCTTGGAGTTCGCGGGCCGCCCTCTCCAGATAGCCCAGGCATGACCGGTAGAGACCGCCGCCGGTGGTAACGCGCTTCACGCCCAATTTCTTTAGTTCCGGGATGGGGACGGTGTTTGGTCCGGCCAGGATATTGAGCGGCCCGTCGAGTTCCCGAACCAGCACGGAAATAGTTTCCGCATCGCCGACCCAGGGCGGGTAAAGGCAGTCGGCCCCGGCTTTATGATAAGCGTTCAGGCGCTCGACCGCGTCTGCAATCAATTCGGGGCTGCGCTCGCGCCCCGGCCGCAAGGTATCGCAGCGCGCATTGATGACAAAATGCACGCCCGCCTTGTCCGCCGCCGCCCTTGCGGCCTGGATGCGCTCGACGGCTTGGCCGATTTCATATTGGCGGTCCGGTTGACCGGGAGTGGAGTCTTCAATATTGGCGCCGACGGCGCCTGCGGAAATTGCTAACGAGATCGTTTCGGCCACGCCCCCCGGCGTCTCTGCGTAACCGGCCTCAAGATCGGCGGTGACCGGAAGATCGACGGCGCGTGTGATGCGCTCGATTTCACCGATCATCTCCCCCCGGGCAATGATCTCACCATCGGGATACCCCCGGGCAAAGGCGATGCCGGCCGACGTCGTCGCAATCGCCGGAAAACCCAGATCGGCTAGGATGACGGCGCTGGCCACGTCCCAAGCATTGGCCATGACCAAGATGTCGGGGCCTGCGTGTAAATCCAGAAGCCGCCCGGTTTTCGCTTTCATTTGTTGATCGGTCATTGTCATCGCTTCCCCTTGAAAAAATCCTTCAACAACGCCGCCGCCTCCGTTTCGCCCATGCCGCCGATGACTTCAGGGGCGTGGTGGCAGGTCGGCTGTGAGAAGAACCTGCCGCCGTGTTCGACGCCGCCGCCTTTTTCATCGTAGGCGCCGAAATAAAGCCGGCGGATGCGGGCGAATGAAATCGCCGCCGCGCACATGGCGCACGGTTCCAGCGTCACGTAGAGGTCGAAATTTTCCAATCGGGGGTTGCTTTGAGCTTTTGTCGCTTCGCGGATTGCCAGCATTTCGGCGTGCGCCGTCGGGTCGTTTAGTTCCTCGGTGCGGTTGCCCGCCTTGGCTAACAAGACTCCGGTGTCGCCATCGACAATGACCGCGCCGACCGGCACCTCGCCGCGCTCGGCGGCCGCCTTGGCTTGGCTAAGCGCCAGTTCCATGGGTGTCGGCTCGGGCTTTTCCATGCCCCGACGGTGCCTCGCACCGGCGTCTCCGTCAAGCGGTGATGGTTGCTCACCGGCCTTGGGTAAGCCATAAACTCGGTCATGGATGAGAAAAAGCAAGAGGCGGAGACGGGCGAAGCCCGGATAGGGAAGCCGGAAAGAATCGCGAAGGTCATAGCCCGCGCCGGGCTGTGTTCGAGGCGCGAGGCCGAACGCTGGATTACCGCCGGGCGGGTCTTGGTCGACGGCGACGTCCTGACCACCCCTGCGGTGACGGTGACGGCAAGCAGCGTGATTGTGGTCGATGGCGAAACGTTGCCCGGCGCCGCACCGGCGCGTCTTTGGCGGTATCATAAACCGCCGGGGCTGGTGACCAGTCACAATGACCCGCAAGGCCGCCCGACGGTGTTCGACCGCCTGCCGGACAGCCTGCCCCGCGTCGTGTCGGTTGGGCGCTTGGACCTTAATTCCGAGGGCCTGTTGCTGGTGACAAATGATGGCGAATTGGCCCGGAAAATGGAGCTGCCGGAAACCGGTTGGACGCGGCGCTACCGGGTGCGGGTGTATGGCACCGTCAACGAGAATAAGCTGAAAGGTCTGGAAAAAGGCGTCACCGTTTCCGGCGTCAAATACGGCCCGATCAAGGCGGAGTTGGACAAGCAGCAGAGATCCAACGCCTGGGTGACGGTGGCGCTGGAAGAAGGCCGCAACCGGGAAATTCGCAAGGTCATGGAACATATCGGCGTCACCGTGAACCGTTTGATCCGCGTCGCTTACGGGCCGTTTCAGCTTGGCAATCTGACGCGCGGCCAAACCGCCGAGGTCACCGGCAAGGTGTTCCGCGAGCAGTTGAAGGGTAAGTTTTAGCAAGCGGTGGGCGAAGAAGATTTTTCTTCGTGTTCTTCGTGTCTTTGTGGTTAAAAAAACCAAGAGGCGGGGACGATGAAAAGGTTAGGAAAATGAGAATTGTCGGTGGCCGTTTCAAGGGCCGGACTTTATCGGCGGCGGAAGGACGAGGTTTGCGCCCGACCGCCGACAGGGTCCGGGAATCGATGTTCAATATCTTGTCGCACGGGGCCGATGCCGTGGATTTCGATGGCTTGACGGTGATCGACGTTTTTTCGGGAACCGGCGCGCTGGGGCTGGAAGCGATGTCGCGGGGCGCTGTGCATGGTGTCTTCATCGATAACGACAACGGGGCGTTATCGCTGGTCCGCAAGAACGCCGGGCCGTTGGGTGTTGGCCGCGACATAACGCCGTTGAAGTTGGATGCGTCGCGCTTGGCGCCGCCGCCGCGTGCCGCCAAGACGCCGGCGGGTTTGGTTTTCCTCGATCCGCCGTATGAGTCCGGTCTTGTCGTGCCGGCATTGTTGGCGCTCAAGGACAAGGGCTGGCTTAGCGACGGCGCCATCTGCGTCGCCGAAGTCGCGGTCAAGGAAGCCCTCGATTGCCCCCGAGGGTTCCAGGTTCTGGAAGAACGCACATACGGTGCGGCGCGCGTGGTATTCCTGAAACTGGGTTAGTTTTTGCCTTTGCCCGTGACCGCCCGCAAATCGGGAATGCCGGTCATGCGGAAGCGGAGATCGATGTGCCGCGTAATTTCCGGGCGCGGCGCGATGTTCCATATCCATTTCAGGCCCGATGCCGGGATCCTTGCCCCGAACAGCGGGTCGATTTCCTGAAGCACTTCGTCGCCGTCGGCGATCTGGCGTTCGAATTCCGTCAACAGGCAGACGCGTCCCGGCAGCGCGCCCAGAAGTTCCAGGTGATGATCGATGATACGCCGCGCGAAGGCCTCGGTTTTTTCCTCGCCGTAACCCTTGTCCTTGACCCAATCCATCGGCAGCAGCGGCAGTTGCGACAAAATATTCGCCGACACCACCAAGTCTGAATCGGCCAACCACCCGGCGTCGGCTTTGGCAGGGGGAAGGGCCCCTTCGAGGGCGTGCTCAAACGTGGCCTCGACAACGCCGGTGACGTCGATGGCTTCAAGCCGCACGTTTTTCATGGGCTTCACGCATTTTTTGATTTCGGGCATGTGGAAGATATCGACCAGCACGACTTCTCCGAAGGTTTTAGAAAGCGCGTCGATGGGGATATCCAGCAACAGCCCGGAGCCGAGAATGGTGACTTTGTCAGGTTTGATGCCTTTGGCGGCATCGAGGATCACTTTCTTGCAAAGCCCCAAGTGATCGGCCCAGGCGTCTTGGCAGCGCCGGTGCCGGGCGCCAATGGCGATCAGCTCCTTGACGTAGCCCATGTCCTTGAGATGACGGGGCGCCGGGATCAATTGGTGCTTGAACCATTCGGCCAGCATCGGCGGGCTCCCCTAACGGCGCCCGAACAGTTTTTCAATGTCGGCGAGTTTTAATTCCACATAAGTCGGCCGCCCGTGGCTGCATTGGCCGGAATGCGGCGTCGCTTCCATTTCCCTGAGCAGTGCGTTCATCTCCGCGCCGTTGAGCCGCCGCCCGGCGCGCACACTGCCGTGGCATGCCATGGTCGCGCAGACATCGCCTAAACGCTTGGAAAGCGCCAGGCCTTCGTCCCATTCCGCCAAGTCGTCGGCCAAGTCGCGGATCAGCCCCTGGATATCGGTTTCGCCTAATAGCGCCGGGATTTCGCGGACGACGACGGCGCCTTCGCCGAAGGCTTCGATGACAAGCCCCAGCTCGGCAAATTCGCCAGCGCGCTCTATCAGGCGGTGAACGGCGGCGTCATCCATCTCGACAACTTCGGGGATCAACATGCCCTGGCGCTGGACGCCGCCGCTATCGATGGCTTTTTTGATGCGTTCCTGGACCAGCCGTTCGTGGGCGGCGTGCTGGTCGACGATGACGATGCCGTCTTCGGTCTGCGCCACGACATAGGTTTCATGGACCTGCGCGCGGGCAACGCCCAGGGGATAATCGCCAAGGTCTTGATCCTCAATGATGGTGGCCGGGGCCGAGGGCTCGGCATCGAGGCCGGGAAGGGGGCTATGGAATTGATTGGCGTGCTCCCTTAGTCCGGCATTGAGTTCCCCTGGGGCATAACCGCCGCCGTAACCTCTCGCGCCTGTGGGAAGGGAGCCCGGCCGCGCCGCACCGAGGGCCGCGCCTGCCGCCGTTGTCGAGGCCCGGTGCCCGGATTGGCTGAGCGCATGTTTGAGGGCGCCGACGATCAGGCCGCGCACCAGGCCTGCATCGCGAAACCGCACTTCGGTCTTGGCCGGATGGACGTTGACGTCGACGGCGTCCGGGGGCAAGTCGAGGAACAAGGCGAGAAGCGGATAGCGGTCGGACGCCAAGAATTCCCGATAGGCGCCGCGCACCGCGCCGAACAATAATTTATCGCGGACCGGGCGGTCGTTGACGAACAGGAACTGCATCTGTGCATTGCCCCTATTCAGCGTCGGCAGGCCCGCATACCCCGTCAATTTGATCCCCTCGCGCTCGGCGTTGATTTCCATGGCGTTGTCGTAAAAGTCGCGGCTCATGATTTTGGCGAGACGGTCTAATCGAGATCCCGCTCCCTCGGCGGGGGTTAAGTTGATGAGGTCGCGGCTGCCGTCGGACAGCGTGAACCCGATGCCGGGGTGGGCCATGGCCAGCCGCTTGACGGCATCGGCGGCGTGGGTTTGTTCGGTCTTCGGCGCTTTCAGGAATTTGAGCCGGGCGGGGGTGGCGAAAAAAAGGTCGCGGACCTCGACCAGGGTGCCGGCGGTTCTGGCCGCCGGCTGCGGCGCCTTGGTCTTGCCGCCCTCGACGGCGATCATCCAGGCTTCATCGGAATTTTCGGCGCGGCTGGTGATGGCAAGCCTGGCGACGGAGCCGATGGACGGCAGGGCCTCGCCCCGGAAACCAAAGGTTGAGATGGTCAACAAGTCGTCATCGGCGAGCTTAGACGTTGCGTGGCGCTCGATGCAGAGCGCCAGCTCGTCCGCGGTCATGCCGTGGCCATCATCAGTTACGGCAATCAGCGTCTGGCCGCCATCGCGCACGGTGATGTCGATATGCCGTGCGCCGGCGTCGATGGCGTTTTCCACCAGTTCCTTGACCACCGAGGCCGGACGCTCAACCACCTCGCCGGCGGCGATGCGGTTGATGACGGTTTCCGGTAGGCGGCGGAGGATCATGTTTTTTTCGCTTTATGGGCCCGGTAGCGTTTAATCAGGCCTTGGGTCGATGCGCTGGCGCCTTTGACGTCGCCGCCGTTATCCAACTCGGCCAATACCTGCGTCGCCAGTTCCTTGCCCCATTCGACTCCCCACTGATCGAACGGGTTGATCCCCCAGATCACCGATTGGACGAAGACCTTGTGTTCGTAAAGGGCGATCAACTGGCCGAGCGTGAAGGCGTCGAATTTTTCGACCATGATCGAATTGGTCGGCCGGTTGCCTTCGAACACCCGGTGCGCAAGTTGGCCGGGGCGGTCTTTAGCGGGCACGCCCTGGGCCTCCATCACGGCCTCGGCCTCGTCCTTGTTGCGGCCTTTCATCAGGGCCTCGCTCTGGGCGAAGAAGTTGGCGAGCAAGCGGTCGTGGTGGCTGCCGGTTTTATCCCGGCTTTCCATAGGCGCGATGAAATCACAGGCAATCAACTGGCGGCCTTGATGCAGGGCCTGATAGAAGGCGTGCTGGCCACGGGTGCCGGGGTCGCCGAAGACCACCGTCGCGGTGCCGGCTTCGACCGGCGCACCCTCACGATTGAGCGCCTTGCCGTTGCTTTCCATTTCAAGCTGGCGGATATAATTGGGCAGACCTCTTAATCCTTCGTCATAGGGCAGGATGGCGAGCGCCTGGGCGCCCAGGAAATCAATGTTCCAGACGCCGATGAGGCCAAGGATCACGGGCAAGTTTGATTCCAGGGGCGCATCCTTGAAATGGTTGTCCATGTCGTGGGCGCCGGCCAGCAGGTCGTCGAAAGCGTCAGGTCCCAGCGCAATGGCGATGGGCAGCCCGATCGCCGACCACACGGAATAGCGCCCGCCGACCCAATCCCACAGATCAAAGGTATTGTCGGCTGTTATGCCGAAATCGGCGACGACCCCGGCGTTGCCGGAAACCGCGATGAAGTGTTTGGCAACGGCCTCATCACCCAATGCGTCGATCAGCCAGTTCTTGGCAGTCCTAGCGTTGGTGATGGTTTCCTCGGTGGTGAAGGTCTTGGAGGCGACGATGAACAGCGTCGTTTCCGGTTTTAGGTCTTCCAGCGCGGCGGCGATCTGAACGCCGTCGACGTTGGAAACAAAACGCACCTTGGGGCCGCTGGCGCCAAGGGGTCTTAGCGATTCGCAGACCATTTCCGGGCCTAAGTGCGAGCCGCCGGTGCCGATGTGGATGACCGCCTGGATGGCGTCGCCGGTGGCCCCGGTCCAGGTGCCGGAACGGATGTCTTCGGCGGTTTTGCGGATTTTGTCCCGTGATGCCAGAACGGCGGGCATGATGTCCCGGCCGTCCAGGGCGACAGAGCCGCTGCCTTGGGGACGGCGAAGGGCGACATGAAGCGCCGCCCGGCCTTCGGTGGTGTTAATGGGCTCGCCAGCGAACATGCGGTCCCGCCAACCTTCAACCTCGGTTTCCCGGGCCAAGTCGAGCAGCAAGGACAGCGTGTCTGCGGTGATCAGGTTCTTCGAGTAATCGAGGAAAAGCCCGCCAAGGCCCAGCGATAGGCGCTCAAACCGCTTAGGCTCGTCGGCGAACAGGTCGCGCATGCGGGCGCCGGAAATTTCCTTGTGGTGGGCTTTCAACGCCTTCCAGGCGGGAGAACTTTTCAAAGACGCCATATGTGAAAACAACCAATTCCGTCCGCGCCCAGGGAAGGCCCCGAGACTAACAAAGAATGCGGCCCCCAGCCAGTGCTCAACTGGTTTAGTTGGTGCCCTTGACGCCGTTGGGTTTGCCGACGACGACGACGGTCAGGCGATCCTCCAGAAGGTACGTTTTGGCCACCCGATTGACGTCTTCAAGGGTTACACCCTCGATGATGGCATTGCGGCGGTCCATGTAGTCGATGCCGAGCCCATCCATCTGGATGCCGACCAGCATCGAAGCGATGGTGTCCGACGAGGTAAAACGAAGGGGATAAGAGCCCGTCAAATAGGTCTTGGCGTCTTTAAGCTCGGCTTTGCTCATGCCGCTTTCGGCCATGCGCTTCCATTCCCGGCGCAGTACCTCGAGCGTTTCCGACACCCGCTTATTGGCCGTGCCGGCGCCGCCGACGATTAAGCCTGCGTTTTTCAGGGGGTGCAGGCCCGAATAGACCGAATAAACCAATCCCCGTTCTTCGCGGATGGTGTTGTATAGCCTGGACGTAAAGCCGCCACCGCCGAAAACGTGGTTCATGACATAGGCGGCGTAGAAATCGGGGTTTTTGCGCTTCAGACCCTGTTCGGCGAACGTGATGGTGCTTTGCGGCACCTGCTTTTCGATAACGATGGTGCGGCCCGCGCCCTGGGGCGTTGCATCAGGAATATCCCAAGGCGCCGCCTTGGCCGGCAGACCGCCGAAGGTGGCGTCCAATACCTTCGATAATTCTTCCCGCCCGATGTCGCCGACGACGCCGATGATCAGGTTGTCCTTGGCCAGTCGCCGACCGACAAAGTCCCTGAGATCGGCCCGGGTCAATTTAGGCACGGATTCCAAGGTGCCGTTGGCAGGGCGGCCATAGGGGTGGTTGGGAAACAGCGTCTTCATCAGGGTCTTGGAAGCGATGGCGCCGGGTTGTTCGGTTTCCCGCCTAAGCCCGGACAGGATCTGGCTGCGGATGCGTTCCACCGACTCGGCGTCGAAGCGAGGCGCGGTTAGGGCCAGTTTCAAAAGATCGAACGCCACGGCCTTGTTTTCGACCAGCGTTTTCAGGCGGCCGCCGAAACTGTCCCGGCCGGCATCGAAACGAAGGCTAATCACTAAATCCTCGAGTTTGCCCTGAAAAGCCTGGCTGTCGAGGTCGCCTGCGCCTTCGTCCATCGTCGACGCCACAAAGTTGGCGAGGCCTTCCTTGCCATTGGCTTCGAGCGCGGCGCCGCCGCGAAAGGCGAAGCGCAGCGAAATGATCGGGTTGGTGTGATCGCGCACCAGCCAAGCCTCGATGCCGCCGGGCGAGACAACCTTATCGATCGTTACCGCCTGGGCCGCGGTCGGCAGAAACGCCGCCCCGCCGACAAACAAAACGCCGACAAGCGATAGGGCGACCAGGGTTTTGGATATAAATGTCATAAGGGGCCTAGCCTGTTTTCTTTTGCAACAGCAGGGACGTTACCGAATGGCCTTCTTGCAGCACCGCTTTGGCTGCGGCCTGGACTTGCTCGATGGTGACGGCGTTAATGCGCTCGGGCCAGGATTCCACGTCTTCAATTTTCATGCCGATGGCCAGGGCCGAGCCCAGTACGCGGGCGCCGCCTTGCAACGAATCGCGGGCATAAACGGCCTGCGCTTGCATGCGTTTCTTGGCGCGGTCCAGTTCCGATTGACTGACGCCGGCTTGCAAAATTTTCACGACCTCGGCTTCGACGGCTTTTTCCAGGGTTTGCATGCTGACGCCTGGCTTGGGTGTGGCGTGCAGGCCGAAGCGGCTGGGTCCCCGTTCGTCACTGCCGTAATAGCTGCCCGCCGAAATGGCGATTTTGCCGTCGACGACCAGCGCCCGGTTAAGGCGGCTGGTGGCGCCGCCGCCGAGAATGTCGGCCAACACCTCGAGCGCGTATACGTGTTGGGTTTCTCCGGTCAGCATGCTGGGCGCCAGGAACGTCCGGCTCCATGACGGCTGGCGCACCCGTTTGTCTTTGAGTGTCACTTGGCGCCCCGCACTTTGCGGCGGTTCGGTGGGCCTGAGCCGTGGCGTCGGCGGGCTTCGGGGAATACGTCCGTAATATTTCTCGGCCATCGGCTTCAGCTCTTGGGCCGTGATGTCGCCGGCGACAACCAGGATGGCGTTTCCGGGCGCGTACCATTTTTTATAGAAGGCCATGACGTTTTTTAGGCTTAGCGCCTCGATCTCATGGGCCCAGCCGATCACCGGGCGGCGGTAGGGATAGTTCAAAAACAGCGCCGCCGTGGCCTGTTCGGCCAAGATGGCGCCGGGATTGTTGTCTGTGCGCGACCGGCGTTCTTCCAAGACCACTTCTTTTTCCGTCTGCACGTCACTTTCCGCCAGCACCAGATTGGTCATGCGGTCGGCTTCCATTTCCATGACCAGTTCCAAGCGGTTGGCGGCGACGGTTTGGAAATAGGCGGTGTAGTCGCTCGACGTGAAGGCGTTTTCCGAACCGCCGTTGCGGGCCAGGATTTTTGAAAATTCTCCAGGGGCACGCTTTTTCGTTCCCTTGAACATCAGGTGTTCGAGAAAATGGGCGATGCCGGATTCGCCGGGGCCTTCGTCGGCGGACCCGACCGAATACCAAACCATGTGAGTGACAACCGGCACCCGGTGATTTTGGACGACGACCACGCGCATGCCGTTCTGGAGTGTAAAGGTTTCCGGGTTGAAGACGCCGGCGTTGGCTGCCATCGGCGTCCAGGCAAGGGAAAACAACAGCAGCGCCAAGGCGCCAGGAACAAAATATGGAACAAAATATGGAAAAAGATATTTTAACCGCAAGGGAAGGGTGCCTTTCAACGTTGGCTCGCATTTATTCGCCGAGGTCATAACACAACCGGGGCTTGAGGGCGACGGCGAGCTTGCCCAGGTAACATGGTTTTGAATGATGGCGACACCAAGGCGAAAATCAAAAGCCGGGTTTAGAAGTTTAAAAGCCCCTTGCGGCTGCGCTTGCGCTTGATTTCGGGGGTTGCGCCTTCGTTGATGGGTTTGCCCAGGGCCTGGGCGTCTTGAATGCGTTTTTGTTCCTTCTCGGCGTTGACGACGGTGCCTTGGTAGGGTTTTTGGTCGACCCAGAAAATCAGCTTATCGACAAACGCCTGATCTTGTTCGCTGATGATCGTGGTTTCCTCGTTGATGAGGGTGCGAATGCGGGGTTCTGCGGTCAAGCCGCCGGTCCTTTTCAGCATCGCCTGGACTCCGGGGCTGCCCTTGACCGGCTTCGGTGCCTGGCGGCCCTTGACACTGGCGCCTAAGATGGCCTGTTTGGCCAAATTTTTCGTCGAATCAATTTGCGGTCGGTTGGAGCCGGGGGCCGGCGGGCGAAGCTTGTATTCGGGAGGCAGGCTCAAGGGTGGCCTGGAATAGACGGAGAATTCATCGGGCGCGGTTTTATCCGAGCTGAACGCCTTCCTTGCCGAATCGCAACCGGAAAGAAGCGCCACGGCGGCCAGGGGCAGAAAGAAGGATAGAAGGGTGGTTGTTTTTTTCATCTTCACCAAGTTCACTTTAACCCTTCTATATTAAGACTTTTCCTCACGTGTAAACAAGGAATCTAGGATAATCGTCGCGGCGCCGACGGTTATGGCGCTGTCGGCGACGTTAAAAGCGGGCCAATGGTAGCCGAAGGCGTAAAAATCCAGAAAATCGGCGACCGCCCCGAAACGCAGCCGATCAACCAGATTTCCCAGCGCGCCGCCGATGACCAAGCCGATGCCCAGCGCCGCCCACAACCGGTCCGTCCGGTAAAGCCAGACCACCAGAACCCCGGTAATGGCCAATGTCGTCAGCGGCAGCAGCCAGGTGCTGATCCAAGGATGGTCGCTCAGCATGCCGAAGCTGACGCCCCGGTTCCAGCCCATGACCAGATTGAAGAACGGCGTTACCGGGATAACGCGGGGCGGCTGCATGACCGAAGTGACGATCCACCACTTAGTAACTTGATCGAGGATCAGGACCAGGGCTGCCAACCCCAACCCCTTCCGCCATTCGCCCGAAAAGGTCATTTCGCCGTGGCGCCGCGCACGACGTCGGCACAGCGCCCGCAGGTGCCGGGATTGTCGGAATCGTTGCCGACATCGGGCAACACCTTCCAGCAGCGCTCGCACTTGTCGCCTTCGGCTTCCTCGGCAACAACCCAGGCATCGCTAACATCATCCAACGAGAAACTGTTTTTGGGGCCAGAGTCCGGGATAAATGTCGCACCGGAGGTGATGAATAATTCGGCTGCGTCCATGCCGTTGAACTGGGCGATTTCTTCGGAGTTAGTGTAAACCACCGGATGCGCCTGAAGCGACGAGCCGATGCGCTTTTCTTTGCGCTCCAACTCGATGGCGCCGGTGACGACCCGGCGGAGCGATCTTATTTTCGTCCATTTTTCCGCCAGCGCGTCATCGCGCCAGGTTTCCGGGATTTCGGGGAAGCCTCGAAGGTGGATGCTTTCGCCGTCGTTTCCGTCTCTGGCCTGCCACGCTTCTTCCGCCGTGAAACAGATGAATGGCGCGAGCCATGCGCACAAGCAGTTGAAGGTTTCATCCAACACCGTGCGTGCGGCGCGGCGTTTTGTGTCGTCGACCGCATCGCAATAAAGAGAGTCCTTGCGGACATCGAAATAGAACGCCGACAAATCGATGGCGCAGAAATTATGCAACTCGGCGAAAGCCGGTTGGAATTGGAATTTATCGCACGCCTCGCGCAGCATTTTGTCCAGTTCCCATAACCGGTGCAGGACCCAACGTTCCAGTTCGGGCATGTCGGCAACGTCGAGCCGTTCGTTTTCATCAAAACCGGAAAGGTTGCCGAGCAAGTAGCGCAGCGTGTTGCGTAGCCGGCGGTAGACATCGGCGTGGCTTTTCAGGATTTCCGGCCCGATCCGCATGTCTTCTGAATAATCCGAGCCGACCACCCACAGCCTCAGGATATCGGCGCCGTGCTGGTTGACCACGTCTTCGGGCGAAACGATATTGCCCAGCGATTTGGACATTTTCTGGCCGTCTTCGCCCATGACGAAACCGTGGGTGAGGACCGCGTCATAGGGTGCTCGGCCGCGGGTGCCGCAGGATTCCAACAGCGACGAATGGAACCAGCCACGGTGTTGGTCGGTGCCTTCCAGGTACCGCGCCGCCGGCCAGTGCAGGTCGTCGCGGGCTTCCAAAACGCATGTGTGG
>JABMOY010000117.1 GCA_013203955.1 Rhodospirillales bacterium
CCCAGATAGTCGCCGCGCCGTTCCTTGGCGATAACGTCGGAATAGATTCGCCCCGTGGTGACGTTGTCGCTTTGCCGGGCCGCCACGCCGGTAAAGCGTTCGTAGTGGCCGAGATCAAGGTCCGTTTCGGCGCCGTCGTCGGTAACGAAAACCTCACCGTGCTGGTAGGGTGACATGGTGCCGGGGTCGACGTTGATGTAGGGGTCGAGCTTGCGCAAACGCACCTTAAAACCGCGTGCTTGCAGGAGCGCGCCAAGGGCCGCAGAGGCTAAACCTTTACCAAGTGAGGAGACCACGCCGCCGGTGATGAAGATAAACCGCGTCATGGACGTGTATCATACACCAAAGTTCTGGAACGCAAAAAGAAAAGAGGCGGCAATGATGCCACCTCCTCGAAAAAATATTTTTTTGCGGGTCCTATCAAGGCCGCTTTCCCTATTTGGCCAAGGGCACGCTGGGCTCGGCGGGTTTCGCCGGGGCCGTGGGCGCCGCCGGGGCGGGCTTATCCAGGATCGAACCGGCGCCGCGGTCGTTGTTGGCCAAGATCGCCAGGGTCATGCTGGTAATCATGAAGCACGCCGCAATGATCGCCGTCGTCCGGGTCAACATGTCGGCTGTTGCGCGTCCGGTCATAAAGCCGGCCATGCCGCCACCACCACCACCGCCACCACCACCCATGCCCAAGGCTCCACCTTCACTGCGTTGCAGCAGGACGATGCCGACAAGGGCGATGGCTAGGATTAGGTGAATAACAAGAATTATGTTTGTCATGGGCGTCTTTCTAGTCTCTCAAGCCCTTTATAGCCAGACTCATTTTACCAGACTTATTTTAGGTGTCGCAACTTTGGGCGATGGCCCAAAAATCTTCCGATTTAAGGCTGGCGCCGCCAATCAGGCCGCCGTCAACGTCGGCAAGCGCCAGAAGGTTGCTGGCGTTGCCGGGATTCATGGAACCGCCGTAGAGCAGCCGGACCCCTGCGGCCTCGTCCTCACCCAAAGCCTTGGCGAGTTCTGCTCGAATCAGGGCGTGGACTTCTTGAACTTCATCGTCGGACGGTGTTCGCCCGGTGCCGATGGCCCAGACGGGCTCATAGGCGATGACGGAATTAGCCGCGGTTGCGCTTTTGGGAAGTGATCCGGAAAGTTGGGTTTTGACGACGTCCATGGTCTTGCCGCCATCACGCTCGGCCTCGGTCTCACCGATGCAGATAATGGCCGAAAGATCGCTGGCCAGGATGGCTTCGGCCTTGGCCTTGACGTCGGCGTCGCTTTCACCGTGATTGGTGCGGCGTTCGGAATGTCCGGCTAAAACGTATTTGCAGCCCAAATCGGCCAGCATCGGTGCGCTGATGTCGCCTGTATGAGCGCCTTTATCTGCGGCGTGGCAGTCCTGGGCACCGAGCCCAATGGCGCTGCCGGTAATGGCCTCGGCGATCCCGGCGATCAGGGTAAAGGGCGGGCAAACGACCATTTCAAAAACCGGGTCGGTTTCGCCGTTCAATAGCTTGGCTAGGTCCGAAGCCAGGGCGGTTCCGTCAGCCTTCAGGCCGTTCATTTTCCAGTTACCGGCAATCATGGGCCGTCTTGTTTGTGACATGTTTTATATCCATTAAGTTATTTGTTACGGGCGGGGGAAATCCGGTGTAGGAGGGTTTTAGCACACTCGTCCCGGGCCCTTAAACATCGAAAATCGCGGTTGCGGGCTTAGGGACGCGCTCCTATGATGCCGCCCGCTTCGCCATTTTGGCGAGCCTCCGTTTTTTCGGTCGAAATAGAAGTAAAAAAGCCATGCTGAACGCCATTCGTAGTCACACTCAATCGTTCGCCGTCAAAATCCTGGCGGGGTTGCTCATGCTTAGTTTCGGAGCTTGGGGAATCAATGACATGTTCAGCGTGTTTTCTGCGCCCTCCTCCGTTCTATTTAATGTCGGCGACATTGAGGTCGAACGGGCTGCGGTCGAAAACGAGGTGCAGAGGGAAATCAACCGTCTCAGGCCGATGTTAGGCAACCAGTTCGGCACAAACGAAGCGAAGGCCTTAGGCCTCGTCGAGGCCATCATGCAGCGCCAGATTAATGACACGTCCATCCTGCTGGCTGCCCGGGAATTGGGCGTTGCCGTCAGCGACGATTTGGTCAGCGCCTCAATCAAAAATAACCCCGCTTTCCAGGGGCTAGGGGGGTTTGACCGTAGTCGCTTTCAGCAGGCTCTCTATAGCAACCTCCTTAACGAAAACGGCTACATCGCACTGACCCGCCGGCAAATGAGCCGCTATCAATTGATCGAAAGCCTCGGCGGCAATACGGTCCCTAAAATCCTTGTCGAGCAGATTTACCGCCACCGGCAGGAAAAAAGGATCGCCGAAACGGTCTTTATCGCCGACAAGGAACAGAAGGATATTCCCGAACCCGGGCAAGTTGAATTGCAGGAATTTCACAAGAAAAACGCCGCCCAATTCACCGCTCCGGAATACCGGACCTTGACCGTGATCCGTCTGGAAGCTTCGGTTTTGGCTAAAGATATTTCCGTTACCGATGAAGAACTGAAAGAAGCCTACGGAGCCCGGGAGGACGAATTCACGACAAAGGCCACCCGCGAGGTCCGGCAAATGATCCTGGCCACGGAAGAAGAAGCAAAGCGGGCGCATAAGGCGTTGTCGGAAGGCGCTAAATTTTCGGCGGTCGCCAAGGACATTGCCAAGATGGATGAGGCGACGACCAGCCTTGGTCGGTTATCGCCTTCGGGCTTGCCTTTTCCTGAGCTGGTGGACGCCGTTTTCTCTCTGAAGGAAGGCGAAACCAGTGCTCCGGTGAAAAGTCAACTGGGCTGGCATTTATTTCGAGTCTCCGGCATTCAGGAAGGCGGCAAAAAAACCCTGGACGAAGTAAAGGGGAATCTCCAAAAAGCCGTCGCCAAAGAAAAAGCCGTCGACAGCATGTATGAACTGGCCAACCGGCTCGAAGATGTTCTTGGCGGCGGCGCGACCCTGGAAGAAGCCGCCGGCCAGATGAATCTGAAGGTCACAAAATTCGAAGCCCTCGATAAAAGCGGTCTGGATAAATCCGGAAAACGGGCGACGTCCCTCCCCGGCGGTGATTTCCTCAACATCGCCTTTGCCACCGACGAAGGGGCGGACAGCGCCCTGACGGAAACCGGCAGTGATGGTTATTTCATCCTCCGCGTGGAGGGGATTGTCCCCCCGGCCCTCAAGCCCCTTGATACGGTTAAGGAGAAAGTCGCAGAAGCCTTGAAAGCTGAAAAGCGGGCCGAAATTTCAAAAAAATCCGCCGAAGCGATTGTTACTCGGGTCAATGGCGGCGCAAGCTTTGACGCGATCGCAGGCGAAATGAGGCAAAGCTTCAAAACATCACCGGCCATTACCCGGCGCCCGGATAAAAACGATTCCGGGCTGTCGCAATCGCTGATAACAAAAATCTTTGCCATCAACCCCGGCAAGGCAGTCTTGGACAGAACCGACAGCGGTTACACCGTTGCTAGGCTCAAGACCATCGTTGCCGCCGACCCGGCCAAGGATGACAAGGGCGTTAAAGAGTTGTCCGGGACGATCGGGAACGCCCTTGAGGCCGACATCCTTTCGCAGTTAGCGGGCGCCTATCGCAAGCGTTTTGGCGTTAACGTCAACCGCCAAGTTGTCAATTCTCTGTTTACCTCCGGTTCCGGAAGAGGCCAAAGACCTGCCCCAAGGCGTTGAGCGGGGAACATGAAGATTTTTCCTGAATTTTCTGAATTCGCCAAAACATACGGTTCGGACGGCCAAGGCGTAGCCCAAGTCGTTTGGACGACCCTGGTTTCGGATTTAGAAACGCCGGTTTCGGCCATGCTGAAACTGACGCACGGCAAGCCCAATAGCTTCCTTTTGGAATCGGTCGAAGGCGGTGCTGCGCGCGGGCGGTATTCCTTCATCGGCATGGACCCCGATCTTATTTGGAGATGTTACGGCAACAAAGCCGAGATCAATCGCCGAGCGGAAACGGACCCGGATGCTTTTGATCCGTGCCCGGTTTCGGAAAAATCGGGGGCAATCGAATCGCTCAGGGCCTTGGTCAACGAGTCCCGGATAGAAATGCCGGATGAGCTTCCGCCTATGGCGTCGAGTTTGGTTGGCTATATGGCCTATGACACGGTGCGCCTGGCGGAAAAGTTGCCTGACGACAATCCCGACGTGTTGAATGTGCCCGACAGCATTTTTCTAAGGCCGACGGTGATGGCGGTCTTCGATTCGCTTGCCGATTCCGTTTCCATCGTCACCCCGGTCTGGCCGGACTCAGGCGTTGACGCGGAACAGGCTTATGAGGCCGCTGCTGCGCGTTTGGCCCGGGTGGTTGAGGATTTCGAGGGTGCCGCACCCGAAAAGCCTCTGCTTAAGGAAAATGGAAAGGCGGCGCCGCAGCCGCAATCGAATATGACCCGCGAAGATTTCCATGTGATGGTGGAAAAGGCGGTCGCCTACATCAACGCCGGAGATGCTTTCCAGATCGTTCCGTCGCAACGGTTCAAAATGCCGTTCGGCTTGCCGCCTTTTTCGTTTTACCGGACGTTGCGAAGGCTCAATCCTTCGCCGTTTCTCTTTTTCCTCGATTTCGGAGATTTTTCCGTCGCCGGGTCGAGTCCGGAAATCCTGGTCCGTGTCCGTGACGGAAAAATCACGCTCCGGCCCTTGGCCGGCACCCGCAAGCGCGGCGCGACGCCTGAGGAAGACAAGGCCTTGGTCGAAGACCTGTTGTCCGATCCGAAGGAAATCGCCGAGCACCTGATGTTGCTTGATTTGGGCCGCAACGATGTCGGCAGGGTCGCCAAAGTCGGCACGGTCAAAGTCACCGAGCAATTCATCGTCGAATACTATTCCCACGTCATGCATATCGCGTCCAACGTCGAAGGCGAACTCGACCCCAAGTTCGATGCCATCGACGCGCTGCTTGCCGGTTTTCCGGCGGGTACGGTTTCCGGCGCACCTAAAGTCAGGGCCATGGAGATCATCGATGAGCTCGAGCCTGAGCGCCGCGGCGTCTATGCCGGGTGCATCGGTTATTTCGGCGCCAACGGCGACATGGATACCTGCATCGCGCTCCGGACCGCCGTCATCAAGGACGAAACGATCTATATCCAAGCCGGCGGCGGCGTCGTTTCCGACAGTGACCCCGAAGCCGAGTACCAGGAAAGCTGCAACAAGGCCAAGGCCTTGATCCGGGCCGCCGAAGAAGCGCTAGGGTCTTAGCTTAAACAGCTCCACCGAATTCAAAGCCGGCTTCCTCCACCGCTTTTTGAACGGCGCCATCATCGCCTGCCCCGTTAACGGTGACCTTCTTCGCTTCCAGGTCGACGTCTACTTCCGCCCCCGGCAGGGCGGCTTGAATGGCCTTGGTTACCGCGTTGGCGCAGCCTTCGCAGGTCATTCCCGAAACGTTATAGGTTGTGGGCATAGCAAACTCCTTTTCTTGTTTTCATTAATTTTTTTTCACCGCCACGGAAAGCGGCACTAGGCGAAAGCCCCGGGATTCGATTTTTTCCAACCAAGGAATCAAGGCGCGCAGAGTCGCTTCCCGGGGGTGGCCGATGGCGACCGCAATGCCGACTTTTCGGGCCAACCGCTCGACCTCTTTCAAGCGTTTTTGGATTGCGACGATATCGTCCTCATGATCCAGAAAAACGTTTCTGACGATAAAGGGGACACCGATGCTTTTGGCCGCCCGCCGGCCCACTGTTTTTCCGGACGTCACCGAATCCAGGAAAAGCAAATTCCGCTTTTTCAACTCCTTCATCACCAACGTCATTCCCGTAAGATCGGCGGTGAAGCGGCTTCCCATGTGGTTGTTGATCCCGACATAGCCGCTGAATTGAGCAAGGTTCCATTTCAGGCTGGTCAACAATTCCTTCTCGGGGATACCCGTCAGCAGGACATTCGGGCCCGGGTCGACGTCGGCGCTGCCGGGTTCCATCGGAATGTGCATCCAAAGCTCATGACCGGCGCTCTGGGCGGCTTCGGTCTGTTTTCCAAGGCCCGTTGCATAGGTCATGAAGGACAAGGTCAAGGGCCCCTTGAGGCGAATGGTCCGGGCCGTCCTCGGCTTATCAATGCCAAGATCGTCGATGACGATCGCGATCCGGGGGGCAATCCGGGGCCTGTTTTCAATGGCCGGCTCGGGTTTGCTTGTTAGGGCCGCCACCTTGGGCTCTGGCTTGAGTTTTAGCGGGCCCGGTTCCGGTGTTGGCGCCCGTAACATTGTTGGGGGGGGCGTCACTGTAAAGTCGAGGCCGAGTTTTTCTTTCCCGGTTTCGATGATGTCCTTGGGCAAGGCCTCTTCATACGGGCGGACGGGTTTCCCCATTTCTCCGTTGGATTTTTCAGGCAACAAGGGCGCCAGTGGAACTTGTAGTGGAAGCCGGTCGGGCGCCGCCGGTTTCCCGGCCGCCACCGGCCCAGACGGCCCAGATGATGGGGATTTGTCCTTGGACAAATAACCCAGACCGTAGCCGATGCCGATTCCGGCAAGCGCAATGCCGACAAAAGCCATTTGGCGAAGAGGGTTAAGGCGAAATTTATATTCGCGCCCGGATAAGTCCCGGTTTTTCTTAGCCGTTTTGCGGTCCCGGGGTTCTTTCATAGCGCTGCTGCGTTCTTTCCGTATTGTAAGGCCTTTCGACGATCGGCTCCGAGCTTTAATTTTGACCATGCCCTACCCCAGGCCCCCTTTCCCGTCAATGGGTTAGGGGGCTGCGTCAGCTTATTGTAAGACTGTGGTGTTATAATACTTTCAGGAACAGATTCGTTTATATATGTTGCGTTTACGGCTCTGGGGAGGGGCGTCCGATGCAATCTTACGACTTGCAGAATTTGAACATTCTTGTGCTTGAAAAGCATGTTCTCGTGCGCAAGTTGCTGACCGATGTGTTCAACGAATTCGGAGTCCCGAGCACCCAAAGCACGTCCGATCCGGAAGTGGCGTGGGAAATGTTCAAACAGTTTCCCGCCGACCTGATCCTCAGCGATTGGACGACCGACCTGGACGGCATGGATTTTTTGACGAGGGTCCGCCAAAGCGACGATTCCCCGGACCCGTTTGTTCCAGTCGTTATCTGCACCGCCAACACTCGCCTTCATCATGTCTGCACCGCGCGGGACAAAGGCATGACGGAATTTCTGGCCAAGCCGGTTTCGGCCAAAACGATTTATTCCAGGATTTGCGCGGTGATTGAAAATCATCGTCCGTTCATCCGCGTTTCGGATTTCTTCGGGCCCGACCGCAGGCGTCATGCCAACGAACTTTTCGGCGGCATGGACAGGCGCAAGCGGCGCGCAAGCTAAGCATCCTTCCCGGCCGCCAAATCTTCCAGGATCGGACAATCGGGCCTGTCGTCGCCATGACAGCGTTGCGTCAGATCAACCAGCGTTTGGCGGATGGATTGCAGCTCGGCAATGCGCTTTTCGACCTCGTCGATGTGGCGGAGCGCCATCGCCTTAACGTCGGCGCTGGTGCGGTCCTTGTCCCGCCAAAGTTCCAATAGTCCACCGACATCCTTGACGGAAAAACCCAACCGCCGGGACTGTTGGATGAATTTCAAAGTTTCGATGTCGAAATTCGTGTAATGCCTGTAGCCGTTTTCAGCCCTTGCCGCCGGCGGGATCAGGCCAATGCTTTCATAGTACCGGATTGTTTTCGCGGGAACCCCGGTTTCCGTCGCCGCTTCGCCGATGTTCATATCTGTACTCCGTTAATTAACTGGTCATTTCACTGGCTAGGGGCGCCTTGAACCCGCGCAGCCTGAGCGAATTGGTGACGACGAAGACGCTGGAGAAGCTCATCGCCGCCGCCGCCAGCATCGGATTGAGAAGCACGCCCCACAGCGGATAAAGCGCGCCCGCCGCCACCGGAATAAGCGCCACGTTGTAGGCATAGGCCCAGAAAAAGTTGTAGCGGATGGTCTTCAAGGTGCGCTTCGCCAGCGCCACCGCGTTGACGATGCCGCGAAGGTCGCCGGACATCAAGATGACGTCGCCGGCTTCGATGGCGATATCCGTGCCGGTGCCGATGGCGATGCCGACGTCTGCTTGGGCCAGGGCCGGCGCGTCGTTGATGCCGTCGCCGACAAAGGCCACCATTTTGCCTTGCCCTTGCAGCCTTTTGACTTCCCGGGCTTTTTGATCGGGCAAGACTTCGGCCATCACGCGGCTTATACCGGCGTGCCCGGCGATGGCTTCGGCGGTATGGCGGTTGTCGCCGGTCAGCATGGCGGCTTCGAGTCCAAGGGCCTTGAGCGCGCCAATGGCCTCGTGGCTGCCTTCCTTCAACGGGTCGCTGACGGCAATCAGGCAAGCCAGCTTGCCATCGACGGCGGCGAACAATGGGGTCTTGGCGTCATTGGCAAGCCGCTCGGCCTTCTCTTTGATGTCTTCCAGATCGATACCAAGCTTTTCCATATAGCGGTCGGCGCCGACCTGGACGCACTTCCCATCCACCATGGCGTCGATCCCGTATCCCGGCTCGGCTTGAAATTCGGTTACCGCCGGGACATCCAGCCCGCGTTCGCGAGCCGACCGGACGATGGCTTCGGCGATGGGGTGCTCGCTTTTGGCCTCGGCGGCAGCAACAAGGCCGAGGGTTGTTTCTTCATCATGGTCAATGGCAATGAAATCCGTCAATTCGGGCTGGCCCTTGGTCAAGGTGCCGGTCTTGTCCAAGATCACTGTGTCGACCTTGGCCAACAGTTCCAGCGCCGTTCCCTTGCGGATCAAGACGCCCAATTCCGCGCCCTTGCCGGTCCCCACCATGATCGCCGTCGGCGTCGCCAACCCCATGGCGCAGGGACACGCGATTAGCAGAACCGAAACCGAGGCGACGAAGGCGAAGCTCAAAACCGGCTCAGGGCCGAAGGTCCACCAAATGCCGAAGGTGGCGGCCGCGCCAACCATGACCACAGGCACGAAGACAGAGGCGATTTTGTCCGCCATTTTCTGGATCGGCGGTTTCGACCCCTGCGCTTCCTCGACCATGCGAATGATTTGACTGAGAACGGTATCGGCGCCGACGCGGGTGGCTTTCAAGGTGAAGGCGCCGGTCTTGTTGACGGTGCCGCCGACGACTTCCGCCCCTTCGCTCTTTTCCACCGGCACCGGTTCGCCGGTAATCATGGATTCGTCGACGTAGCTCGACCCTTCCGTCACCACCCCGTCCACGGGCAGCCGTTCGCCGGGCCGAACAAGAACCAAGTCGCCGGACACTACGTCTTCGATGGGAATTTCGACTTCCTGGCCGCCACGAAGAACGCAGGCGGTCTTGGCTTGAAGCTGCATCAATTTCTTGATCGCCTCCGACGTCCTGCCCTTGGCAACGGCTTCGAGATAACGGCCGAGCAGGATCAGGGTGATGATGACGCCGGCCGCCTCGAAATACGTTGTCGCCGTGCCTTCGGGGAAAATCGCCGGAACTAAAAGGGCCAGAAGCGAATAGAAATAGGCGGCGCTGGCGCCGAGCATCACCAGACTATTCATGCCTGGGTTCAGGTGCCTGATTTCCGTCCAGCCGTGTTTGTAAAACCCGCGGCCGGCATAGAACTGCACCGGCGTCGCCAGCACCAGTTCGACCCACATCCATCCGCGCTCGGGCATCAGTGACATCATCAGTCCTTCGAAACCGGGCGTGAACTTGAGCATGGCGACGAGGAACAGCGGCACGGTGAGGGCTGCCGCGAATACAACATTGTGGCGTATGGCCGCGGTTTCCGCCTCGCGGGCGGCGTGTTCTTGGTCCCCCGTTTCGCCGTCTGTGATTTCCTTGGCGTCGTAACCCGCCTGTTCAACCGCTAGGCCGATGAGTTCGGCGTTGGCGATATCGGGCAAATAAGAAACGCTGGCCTTTTCCGTGGCCAGGTTGACCTCCGCCGAGACGACGCCCGGCACCTTGGCGATGGCCTTTTCGACGCGCGCCACGCAGGACGCGCAGGTCATGCCGCCGATCGCCAGTTCAACGGGCACCGGGGCGGATTCTTTTAATGTTGGGGAGTGTTTTGTTGCCGTATCCATGGGGTGATTTCAACCTTCCAGTTAACTGTAAGCATTATATGGGCTTCCAGTAACTGGAAGGTCAAGAGAGCCGATTTGCCTGTCATCATCGTGTCGTCATCGAGTCATCATTCTGTCGTCATTGGGTCATCATCGGATCATCATTGTGTCATCATTGGATCATCATTGTGTCATCATTTTTGGCCGCCTGAAAGAAGCAAGCGATTGAATTCAAACGATTGTTTTTCGAAGAGAGGCCGAAAATGTCATCATTTTCTATTTCTGCTCCGGTCCCGGCTCCGAAGAATGGAGTCCGGCGGGTCTTTTCGCGTGGGCCGTTGGCGAGATGATTGGTCATGACCTATAATTCCTATGTAAATAATATAAAGGAATTAGATCATATTTAAGGAAAAAGTCAAGAACAAAAATCGAACAAAATTAAAATATCCCCCCTTCCCCACGGTTTCTCTCCCCGATTGAGCTTAGTCAAGTAGGGGTTATTGAGGCTATGACACGATGCCGACCATAAAAATAAGGGACGGTAGTTCCATTGGTTGAGGCAAATAATTTATAGGGGAATTTAAAGATGTCGGATGATCATGAATTTGAATTAGGCAAAGCCTTCAAAGTGGCGGTGATAATTTCTCTCTCCGTCCTGGTGATCGGGCTTATTGAATCTTTAGGGACGGTTTTATAGCCGACCGGCGTATTTCGGTCTTCAATTGTCGCGGTTTTCCTTGCCACCTTCCTGGTGCCGGGGTAGAAAAACTCTCATTCAATTGGAGTTAAGAAAATGTCAGATGATCATGATTTTGATCTGGGAAGCGCTTTCTGGGTGGCCGTGATTATTTCCACCAGCGTTTTCCTCGTTGGTCTTTACGGCGCCGTGGGTGGGGTTCTCTTTAAATAGTCCCCGGCGTTCAACTCCCGCCCATTATCATGATGGTGAGAGGAACCGGCAAAACCGCTAAGGCTATAATGGCGAGATAGCGGGGAAAGCTGAACAAGCCGCTTATACCGGCGAGCAGCGCAATGCCGCCCCCACCCCCGATGATGGCGTTTCCCGGCACGTTCAAGACGACGGCGATGGCGAGGTATCGATGCTTCAGAAGAAGCGGCACGATGCGCTTCGGCGCAAGCTCGGTCAGTGTTTCCAGGCGTTGCCTGGCGCTCAATGGCTCAAGACGACGAACAAGATTTTCGGCGCGCTCCAGGCTTAGAAAGCCGAAAAGCGATGCGATCATGTGCACGGGCACTAAACGCCCGACCAAAAAAGAAATCATCAAAGCCACCACCGTGGCGGCGTAAATAAACAAGGCGACCTGATAGCCGAATGCGGCAAGCAGGGCGAGGCTGATTTCAATCCCCGGCACGAACGGCAAAGCCATCAACGCGGTATAAAGGGCGATGCCTACCATCACCACATGGCGGGCATGGGACTTGACGCCGGGGCCGAGGTCGACGCCGACGGTGGCGAATAGCCATTGGCTTCCCCAGTGGCCGCCGGCAAGCAGACCCCCGTAGATCAGCAACAGGATGGAAATCCGCAACCAGCGCGGTTTGCCAGGAGGTCGGCCAAGAGGCGGATTTGTTTGAGCTGGGGGGCGCGTCATGAACGGTAAATATATAGCATTATTCTTTTCGGTCTGCTTGACGCCTCGCGGGCTTGGTATCATTGTTGCGCGAAATCGACTAAGTACCCCATTAAACAGCCGCAAGCATCTGAAATGTTTCTGCTTTTAGACAATTACGACAGCTTTACCTACAATCTGCTCCATTACCTTGGTGAATTGGGCGCGGAGGTCAAGGTCGTGCGCAACGATTCGATTACCGCCGACGAGGCCTTGAGCCTGGGCGCCGAAGGCATTGTCATATCGCCGGGGCCGTGCGACCCGGACCGCGCCGGTATCTGTTTGGAAGTCGTAGAAAAAGCCGCCGGCAAGCTGCCTATTCTCGGTGTTTGCCTGGGCCATCAATGCATCGGGCAAGTGTTCGGCGGCAAAGTCGTTTTGGCGCCGAAGCCCATGCACGGAAAAATCAGCGAGATCACCCACACCGGCGAAGGCGTGTTGACCGGCATCGCCAGCCCCTTCAAGGCGACGCGCTATCATTCGCTGACGGTGGACCCGGGTAGCCTACCCGATTGTCTGAAGATCACGGCGACAAGCGATGACGGGGTCATTCAAGGGTTATCTCATAAAGAATTCCCCATTCATGGCGTCCAGTTTCACCCTGAAAGCATCGCCTCCGAAAACGGCCATCAGGTGATTCAGAATTTTCTCGATATTGCGCGAACAAAGGAAGCGGCATGAGTGACGATTTGAAACCCATCCTGGCCAAAGTCGCCGACGGCAATACCCTCAGCGCCGATGAAGCCGAAGGCGCCTTCGACATCATCATGTCGGGCGATGCCACGGAAGCCCAGATCGGCGCTTTTTTGATGGCGCTTCGGGTGCGTGGCGAAACCGTCGACGAGATTACCGGCGCGGTCCGCACTATGCGCGCCAAGGCCCTGCCCGTGAATGCGCCCGCCGATGCCATGGATATCGTCGGCACCGGTGGCGATGGCTCGGGGACCTATAACATCTCCACCGCCGCCGCCATTGTCGTCGCCGCTTGCGGCGTGCCGGTGGCCAAGCACGGCAACAAGGCGTTGTCGTCGAAATCGGGTGCTGCGGATGTGCTGACGGCTTTGGGCGTCAACATCGACGCCGATATGGCCCTGATCGAGCGTGCCATTCGCGAGGCCGGTATCGGGTTTATGATGGCGACCCGCCACCACAGCGCCATGAAATACGTCGGCCCGCCGCGCGTGCAGATGGGCGTGCGCACGATCTTCAACATCCTCGGCCCGTTGTCGAACCCGGCCGGCGTTAAACGCCAATTCACCGGCGTTTTCTCGCGTGATTGGATTGAGCCGATGGCCAACGTGCTGAACAACCTCGGCTGCGAAGCCGCCTGGGTCGTTCATGGGGCCGACGGTCTGGACGAGTTAACAACCACCGGGCCGTCCTATGTCGCAGAATTGAAAGACGGCAAGGTTTCCACCTTCGAGGTATCGCCCGAGGACGCCGGGCTAGCCAAAGCCAAGCCCGAAGACCTGAAAGGCGGCGATGGGGCGCATAATGCAAAGGCGTTGACCGCGGTGATCGACGGCGCGTCCGGCGCTTATCGCGATGTCGTGATCCTTAACGCCGCCGGTTCGCTGATCGTTGCCGGTAAAGCCAAAGACCTGAAGGAAGGCGCGGCCTTGGCCGCCGCCGCCATCGATGACGGTCGGGCGCGTGGCGTTCTCGACAAGCTGGTCGCCATTACCAACGAAGGCGGATGATGAGCGACGTCCTCAACAAAATCTGCGAGGACAAACGGACTTATGTTGTGGCCCGCAAGCAAACACATCCCATGGACATGGTCGAAGCCGCGGCTAAGGAGGCGGCGCCGCCGCGTGGGTTTAGGTCCGCGCTGGGGAATGCCGTTGACGCCGGGGGGTATGGCCTGATTGCCGAAATTAAAAAAGCATCACCGTCCAAGGGCCTGATCCGCGAAGATTTCGACCCGGCGACCTTGGCCGGCGCCTACCAAGCGGGCGGCGCGACGTGCCTTTCCGTTCTTACAGATACCCCTTATTTCCAGGGCCATGACGGTGATTTGATCGAGGCCTGGACCGCCGCTGTTCTGCCGGTCCTGCGCAAGGATTTCATGGTCGATCCTTATCAGATCGTCGAATCGCGGGCTTTGGGCGCAGACTGTGTGTTGCTGATTCTGGCCGCGCTCGACGATGCCGAGGCCCGTGACTTTGAGGCGTTGGCGTTTGAATACGGCCTCGACGTGCTGGCCGAAGTCCACGACTCCGCTGAGCTTGAGCGTGCCCTGAAACTGAAAACGCCGTTGATCGGTATCAACAACCGGAATTTGAAGACCTTTGATGTTGATTTGTCAGTCACCTTAACCCTGTTAAACGATATTCCTTCCGACAGAATTGTCGTCAGCGAAAGCGGGTTGTCGACGCCGGAAGATCTTGCCAGGCTGTCAGACGCCGGGGTCAACTGTTTCCTGATCGGCGAATTTTTGATGCGACAAGATGATGTCGAGGCCGCGACGCGGGCGCTGTTGTCGCCGTTGGCGGCTGAAAGTGCGAGGGCCTGAGCCATGGCTAAATTCACCCACCTGGACGACGACGGCAACGCGGTCATGGTCGATGTCTCGGACAAGGAAGCGACCGAACGCACGGCGACGGCCAAGGGCTCGGTGATCATGCAGCCGGAAACCATGGCGCTTATTGTTGAGGGTGGCGTTAAGAAAGGCGATGTGCTGTCGGTGGCGCAGCTTGCCGGCATCATGGGCGCCAAGCGGACGCCCGACCTGATCCCGCTGTGCCATCCGCTCGATCTGACCTCGGTGAAGGTTGATCTGAAATGCGACGAGGCGCGCAACGCTGTCCTTATTACCGCGACCTGCAAGCTGAAAGGCGTCACCGGCGTCGAGATGGAAGCCCTGACGGCCGTCTCGGTGGCGGCGCTGACGGTCTATGACATGTGCAAGGCGGTCGATCGCGGCATGAAGATTGCCGACATCCGGCTGACCCATAAGGCCGGCGGCAAGTCCGGCACCTTCGAGGCGGATTGAGCCGATGCTTTCCGTCGCCGAAGCATTAGCCAAAGTCATTGAGGGCGTTTCCCTGCTGTCGCCTGAACAAGTCGCCCTGCCCGACGCCTTGGGCCGGGTGCTGGCCGCCGACGTTGCGTCCCGCGTTACCCATCCGCCGGCAAATGTCTCGGCCATGGATGGTTATGCGGTCAAGGCGGCGGACGTTGAAAAAATTCCGGTGACGTTGAAGCAGATCGGCGTTTCGCAAGCCGGCGGCCGGTTTTCAGGCTCCATCAATGCCGGTGAAACGGTGCGCATTTTTACCGGTGCGCCGTTGCCGGACGGCACCGACGCTATTGTTATTCAGGAAGACACGGATTCCGATGGCGACTCCATTACCGTCAAGGAAGCCGTGGCCGAAGGGAATTTCATTCGCCCGGCCGGGCTCGATTTTAAAGAAGGCGACGTGTTATTAAAGGCGGGCAAGGTGATGACGGCCCGCGACGTCGGCCTGGCGGCGGGCATGAACGTGCCGTGGCTGAGCGTTCGCCGACGGCCCCGCATTGCCTTTACGGCGACCGGCGACGAGGTCGTCATGCCGGGCGACCCCTTGGGGCCCGATCAGATCATCAGTTCAAACAGTATCGCGCTGGGCGCCTATATCCGAGCCCTCGGCGGTGAGCCTTTGGATTTAGGCATCGCGCGCGACAGCGAAGAATCGTTGCGCCACGTCATCGAAGGCGCCAAAGGTTCCGACATGTTGGTGACCATGGGCGGTGCCTCGGTCGGCGATTTCGATTTCGTCAAGACCGTGTTGGGCGAAGAAGGCCTGGATCTCGGGTTCTATAAAGTCGCCATGCGTCCGGGCAAGCCGCTGATCTTCGGCCGCCTGGGCGATATCCCTGTTTTAGGCCTGCCCGGCAACCCTGTCTCCGCCGGGGTGACGTCGGTGATTTTCCTGAAAGCGGCGATTGCCAGGATGCTGGGGGCCGACGCCGAGAACGCGCCGGTGAAGATGGCTGTTCTTGGCGCCGATATGAAGGCCAACGATTTCCGTCAGGATTACGTCCGCGCCCGTCTTGTTCCTGACGATGCCGGCAACATGGTGGCGACGCCGTTCGAGCGCCAGGACTCATCGATGATGGCGAGGCTCGCCGACGCCGACTGCTTGATCGTGCGGCCCCCCGATGCGGCCCCGGCCAAAAAGGGCTCAACCGTCGAAATCGTCACCTTCGGCGACGGCGCGGTTCTTTTTTAAATTTCCCCTTGACCCCGGTAAAGAACCAAACTAGAACATGTAATTAAGTTGTCTATTTGTTCTGTATTTTGTGGCGCGTTTCGGGACAATTCCACTCCTTGTCTTTTTAACCCGCCGCCCAGAATAGGGGTAAGCCTATGTTGACCAAGAAACAGTACGACCTTTTGGTTCATATCGACAAAGAGCTCAAAGCCAAAGGTGTTCCGCCATCGTTCGACGAAATGAAGGACGCCTTGGGCCTTAAATCCAAATCCGGCATCCACCGCTTGATCACCGGGCTCGAGGAACGCGGCTTCATCCGCCGCCTGCCCCACCGGGCGCGGGCCATCGAAGTTTTGCGCCTGCCGGAAAACATGGCAGCTACCAGCAAAAAGCCGACGAAAGGCAAGTTCGCCCCCAACGTCATCAAGGGTGATTTCAAGCTTTCGGGCGCCAAGTCGGGTGGTGATGCGGAATTGGTCGAGCTGCCGCTTTACGGGCGCATCGCCGCCGGCACCCCGATCGAGGCGCTTCGCGATCATTCCAACACCATCGGCATCCCCGGCTCCATGGTCGGTTCGGGCGACCATTACGCGCTTGAGGTCGATGGCGACTCGATGATCGACGCCGGCATTTTCGACGGCGATACGGTCATCATCAAACGCTCCGACACCGCCGAGAACGGCTCCATCGTCGTCGCCTTGGTCGAGGAAGAAGAAGTCACCTTGAAACGGCTGCGCCGCAAGGGCGCCTCGGTGGCCTTGGAACCCGCGAACAAAGCGTTCGAGACCCGCATCTTCGGGCCCGATCAGGTCAAGGTGCAGGGCAGCCTGGTTGGCCTCATCCGGAAGTATTAGGTCCCGTCCTTCCCCGTAGCCAGCGCCGACGACAGGGCGGACACCAGGATTCCGCTTTCGTGGGTAAAGCGGACGTAATTTACAGACCCGCCTAAGGTCCGTTAATAGCCATGTGTGGACGGCTCCCTGTTGGCAAGGGTTTTTTTGACGGTTATGCAGAGCTGGTCGGTGCTGCCATGTGTCCGGCCTGTTTGTGCGGC
>JABMOY010000118.1 GCA_013203955.1 Rhodospirillales bacterium
CGCCGGAGAAAAGAATCGATCTGCCGAAGCCGTCCGTCGACACCGGCATGGGGTTGGAGCGCATCGCCGCCGTCATGCAGGGCACCCACGACAACTATGAAATCGACATGTTCCAAGCCCTGATCAACGCCTCGGCCGAGGCGTCAGGCACCGAGCCCAAGGGCGAGCACAACATTTCCCACCGGGTCATCGCCGATCATTTGCGGGCCACCAGCTTTTTGATGGCCGACGGCGTCATGCCGTCCAACGAGGGCCGCGGCTACGTTTTGCGCCGGATCATGCGCCGCGCCATGCGCCACGCCCACCTGATGGGCTGCGCAGACCCGTTGATGTGGAAACTGGTGCCGGCGCTTATTGATCAGATGGGCGAGGCCTTCCCCGGTCTCACCCGCGCCCAAGCGCTGATCACGGAAACCCTTAAACTGGAAGAAACCCGTTTCAAGACGACGCTGGACCGGGGGCTTGGGCTGTTGGATGAAGCGACCGCCGATTTACCCGAAGGCGGCGTGCTCGACGGTGAAACGGCGTTCAAGCTTTATGACACCTTTGGCTTTCCCCTCGATTTGACCGAAGACGCGCTGCGCGGCCAGGGCATGGCTGTCGATACCGACGGCTTCAACGCCGCCATGGAGCGCCAGCGCGCCGAAGCCCGCAAGGCCTGGTCCGGGTCCGGCGATGCGGCGACCGAACAGGTGTGGTTTGAAATCCGCGAACAACTGGGGGCCACGGAATTCTTGGGCTACGAAACCGAAACCGCCGAGGCCCAGGTGCTGGCCTTGGTTGCCGAAGGTAAGCGCGTGGACGAAGCCAAAGAAGGCGATGACGTCTCCGTCGTCGTCAATCAGACGCCCTTTTACGGCGAATCCGGCGGCCAGGTCGGCGACCGGGGGACCTTGACGTCGGCCGGCGGCGTTCTCGACATCACCGACACCAAAAAGCACGTCGGCGATTTGTTCGTGCATGTCGGCACCGTCGCCAAGGGCGCGTTCAAGGTCGGCGACGAGGTCAGATTGGACGTCAACGGTGGACGCCGTAACAGCGTTCGCGCTAATCATTCCGCCACGCATCTTTTGCACGCGGCGCTGCGTCGTCGCTTGGGCGAGCATGTGACCCAGAAAGGCTCGCTGGTGGCGCCCGACCGGCTACGCTTCGATATCAGCCACCCGAAACCCGTCAGCGAGGACGAACTGGCCGAGGTCGAGGCCATGGTCAACCAACAGATCGCGGTCAAAGCCGACGTCGTCACCCACCTGATGGAACCCGATGCCGCCGTCGAGGCAGGCGCCATGGCGTTGTTCGGCGAAAAATACGGCGACGAGGTGCGGGTGGTAAGCATGGGAAACGACTTCTCGACCGAACTTTGTGGCGGCACTCACGTCGCCAACACCGCCGACATCGGCCTCTTTAAAATCATCGGCGAAGGCGCCGTGGCCGCCGGTATCCGCCGCATCGAAGCCCTGACCGGTGACGGTGCCCGCGCCCATCTGGCCGGCGCCGAGGAAGCCTTGGCGAGGACGGCGGCGCTATTGGAAACCGACCCGGCGTCCGTTCCCGCCAGTGTGTGCGCGCTGCTCGACCAGCGGCGCTCTCTGGACCATGAATTGACCGCCGCCCGCCGCCAAGCCGCCACGGGTGGTGGGGGAGGGGGTGGTAATAAAGCAACGGCCCCATCTGCCGAAACCCCGGAATTTCCGGAAACAGATGATCCGCTGGCGGCGACGGCGGCGATTTTGAAGACGCAGCCGGCCGATGTTCCCGACCGGGTGGAAGCGCTTTTGGCGGAATGCCAAAAATTGCAAGCCGATTTAGCCGATGTCGGCGATAGGGCTGCGGCCAGTAACGAAGGCGGTGAGGACGAACCCAAAGACGTCGGCGGCACCAAGTACTTGGCAAAACTGTTGGAAGGCATTCCGGCGAAGGAGCTGAAAAGCTTGGCCGACGATCTAAAACAACAAGTCGGCTCGGGCGTCGTCGCCTTGGTGTCCGTCGATGACGGCAAGGCCTCGGTGGTTGTCGGCGTTACCCAAGACCTGATGGAAAAAATAAGCGCCGTTGACTTGGTGCGTGTTGGCTCGGCCGCCGTCGGCGGCAAGGGCGGCGGCGGGCGCCCCGACATGGCCCAGGCCGGTGGTCCCGACGGCTCAAAAGGCCAATCCGCGCTGGATGCTATCGAAAGCGCCATCGCCGGGTAAGCGTCCGAGTCGCCCCGAATCGTTTTATTTCCGATCATTTGGAATTATTAAAACGCAAGCCCGAAGCGGGTTTCCGGCCACCGCTGGCTGCTTATCACCGGCTCCCTTAATGTTGAGCGGCAGTCGACGACCGGACTCCAGGGGGGTGCTTTGGAACAATTTCTCGATCCCGCGTTCATCGAAGCCAGAATTACCGAGTTTACGGTCTGGGCACAGGACCATGTCTTCGTTCTCAGCGCCGTCATCCAGTTCCTGGTCATCGCCACCGCTTTCGTTATTGCCTGGTTCACCACCAAGCCCTTCGAACAGTGGATGGAGAAGGGGTGGGACGCACCCTGGTTTGAGAAGTTCGGTAAGCCGGTGGCCGAGGCTTTGGTGCCGCTCGGTCTGCCGTTCATTTGGCTGACGCTGCAATGGTTTTCCGTTTTCGCGGCTGAGCGCGCCGGCTGGTCCAACCACCTGATCGAAATCGTCGTCAGCCTGCTGACGGCCTGGGTCATCATTCGGCTGGCCTCGAATTTGATTCGCAACGCCGTCTGGTCGCGGACCATCGCCATCGCCGCGTGGACCATCGCCGCCCTCAACATCACAAACCTGTTGGACCCGACGGCGGAAATTCTCAACATCATGGCCCTGCACTTCGGCGAGGTCCGGATATCGGTCTTGGACGTGATCAAGGCGATCATCGCCCTGGCCGTGTTGTTGTGGCTGGCGGGCGCCGTGTCGAAGCTGTTGGAAAGCCGGCTCAGCGCCATGCCCGGCGTGACGCCGGCGGCCGGGGTGCTGTTCGGCAAGCTGTTCCGGTTCGTGCTCTTTACCTTAGCCGTCGTCGTCGGGCTCAATTCCGTCGGCATCGACCTGACGGCGTTTGCCGTGTTCTCCGGCGCCATCGGCCTCGGCATCGGTTTCGGCCTGCAAAAAGTATTTTCCAACCTGATCAGCGGCGTCATCTTGTTGATGGACCGTTCCGTCAAGCCCGGCGACGTCATCGCTATCGGCGATACATTTGGTTGGATCAACGCCTTGAGCGCGCGTTACGTGTCGGTGATCACGAGGGACGGCATCGAGCACCTGATCCCGAACGAGGAGCTGATTTCACAGCGGGTCGAGAATTGGTCCTATACCCACCGGCTGGTCCGGCTGCGCTTGCCGTTCGGGGTATCCTACGCCTCGGACGTCACCCGGGCGATCGAGGTTGCCGTCGAAGCGGCGGGCGCGGTCGAGCGTGTGCTCAGCGATCCCAAACCGGCTTGCCATTTGGTGGGGTTCGGCGATAACGCCGTCAATTTAGAACTGCGCGTTTGGATCAGGGATCCGCAGAACGGCGTCACCAACGTCAAGAGCCAGATATTATTGGAAATCTGGGACCGGTTCCGTGAGAACAGCATCGAATTTCCGTTCCCGCAGCGCGACCTTCACATCAAAAGCGCCGTCCCCTTTAAGATGGAAGCCGGGGGTTAAGCCTATTTCTTGGCCTTCTTTTTCCCGGGCTTGACGTCGGCGGCAACTTGCATTTTGACGATCTTGTCCGGGTCGGTGACCGAGCCGTTGCGTCTTTGGTCGCCCATCTTGATCTTGTCGACGAATTCCATACCCGACGAGACCTTGCCCCAGACGGTGTATTGGCCGTCGAGGAACCCGGAGTCGGCGAAGACGATGAAGAACTGGCTGTCGGCGCTGTTGGGGCTGGCAGAGCGGGCCATGGAGAGCGTGCCGCGGACATGCGGTTCCTTGGAAAATTCCGCCGGCAAGTTTTTGCCCGAGCCGCCGGAACCGGTGCCGGTGGGATCGCCGCCTTGGGCCATGAACCCTTCGATCACCCGGTGAAAGACGATGCCGTCGTAAAAGCCTTGGCGCGTTAATTCCTTAATCCGGGCGACGTGCTTGGGCGCTAGGTCCGGGCGCAAATCGATGACGACCTGGCCGTCCTTCAAATCCAACAGAAGGGTGTTTTCCGGGTCGGCGGCTTCAAGATCACCGCTCATGACGAATGCGCCAAGAAACAGCGCGAAAAAGAAAGTTCCCAAACGGGGCATAGAATCCCTCCGTGGTTAGTCGAATAATTTGTCAATTTCATCCTGAGATATACCCTCACCCTCTAAGGCGGGTCCCTTTAGCAGTTTTTCATCCTCGGTCTTCTCAACGCCCGGCTTGACCTCGGTTTTGTCGATTTCGTCTTTGCCCCAGACCTCGGTCAAGGCGTTGACCCGGTCTTCCACATAAGTCACCGATTTTATGATTTTCGTCACCCGCTGGCCGGTGATGTCCTGGAACGAACAGGCCTCGAACACGTCGGCGCCGTTAGACGATATCTGGTCCAGCAGCTTGACCTGTTCGGCGTCGGTGATAGTTTCCTTCAATTTGGTGACGACATCATCATTCTTTTCCATGCACCCCATGATCGTGTTGGTGGCGTCTTCCGTCGCCTTGACGATGGCGTCCAACTGATCGGACATGCTGTCGAAATGAAGCTCTTCATCGGCCGGGCGGTTGATCGCCGCGATTTCCTCGCGCACCCGCTTCATATATTTGAACAAGCCGAATAGTTCCTGTTTCAGGACCTCGGCTTCTGATGGTTGATCCATGAAGAAACTCCCTGGCCGGCGCGTATTTTATTTAAAGGCGCCCGATTATTTTTTCGGGGCCGCCTCCGAAAACTAGAAATTGCATAATAGTATGATTTTAGCTCGCGAAAACCCGTTAAGGCCTGTTTATTGCTTTTTTCTACGGCTGACCCGGTTTTGAAAGCCGGCACTCGGGGGAGTATTCAGGGCTTTTTGCGCCATGACGAACAGTTTTTCGCGGTCTTCCTGGGTGAGATCGTCCAAAACGTGGGCCTTGGACTTCTGAATGGCCAGGGCTTGGTCGATTAACGCCTGGCGTTCCGGCGTCGCCGTCTGTTTGCCTAATATTTCCTGTTCGGCCGCCCTGAGCGAGTCCATGATCAGCTGATGGGTGTCTTCGGTTTCCAGGGCCGCCTGCGGCACCGCCACCGGTTGGGGGGCGCCGGCAGCAGGCGTCGCCGCCTTTTTCGGCCGGCTTTTCTTACGGGCTTCGATTTTGTCCTGGGCGCTTTTGTCCATGACCACGGACAGCAGGGCCTTCGATACGAGTTTCATGATCATTTCGGTCTTAATCTCCATCATCAAACGCCCAGAAGTCTAGCGTGAGAGTCCTTAAAAGACCCCTAAAGACGTTAATGTGACGGTCGATTTTATCGATCCCCCTATAAACATTGGCAAAATCGGGATCGGTGCGTATTGTTGGGGCCATGAGACGTAAACGCAGCGCTAAAATTATCGCCACCCTCGGCCCCGGCACCTCCACCGAGGAAATGATCACCGCCCTGTTCGAGGCCGGCGCCGATGTCTTTCGGCTGAATTTCAGCCACGGCACCCAGGAAGACCACAAACGCCGGTTTGATATTATCCGTTCCTTGGAAACCCGGTTTCAACGCTCCGTCGGCATATTGCTCGACCTGCAAGGGCCGAAGCTCAGGGTCGGTGAATTCAAGGACGGCGAGGTCTATCTCAAGCACGGCGAAAAATTCCGCCTCGACCTGAACCCGGACATGGGTGATGAAACACGCGCGTCCTTGCCGCACCCGGAAATTTTTAAAGCGCTCGAGCCGGACACCGACCTGCTGCTGGACGACGGCCGCATCCGCCTGACGGTCATTGAGTGCGGCGACGACTTCGCGGAAACGAAAGTCATGATCGGCGGCACGCTGTCTGACCACAAAGGCGTCAACGTGCCGACCGCCGTTTTGGACCTGTCGTCGCTGACCGAAAAAGATTTGGACGATCTGAGGTTTGGCCTGGAACTGGGGGTCGACTGGGTGGCGCTTTCCTTTGTCCAACGGCCCGAGGACATCGCCCACGCCCGCAAGCTGATCGCCGGGCGCGCCGGTATCATGGCCAAGCTCGAAAAACCGCAGGCCCTGGAACACCTGGACGAAATCATCAATTTGTCGGACGCCATCATGGTCGCTAGAGGCGATCTCGGCGTCGAGGTTCCGCCCGAAGAGGTGCCGGCGCTGCAAAAAAGGATGGTCTTTAAATGCCGCGCCGCCGGAAAACCCGTCGTCATCGCCACCCAGATGCTGGAATCGATGATTCATTCACCGACCCCGACCCGGGCCGAAGCCTCGGACGTAGCGACGGCCATCTACGACGGCTCCGACGCCGTCATGCTGTCAGGGGAATCGGCCGTCGGTGAATTTCCGGTGGAAGCGGTGACCATGATGGACAGCATCATCCGGCAGGTCGAAAAAGACCCCCATTACCGGCGCATGTTGGAAAACTACCGCTACGCGCCGGAAGCGACGGCCGCCGACGCCATCACCGCCGCCGCCCGCCAGGTCGCGCAAACCATTTCGGCGTCGGTCATCGTGACGTTCTCGTCGACCGGGTCGACGACGCTGCGCTGCGCCCGCGAGCGCCCGGTGGTGCCGATCTTGGGGTTAACGCCGCGCGCCGATACGGCACGCAGGCTGGCCTTGGTCTGGGGTGTCCATTCGGTTCAGACCGAAGATTTGAAAACTTTCCGCGACATGGTGGTGACGGCGACCCGCACCGCCAAGCAGGAAGAATTCGCCGATGTCGGGGACCCGTTGGTGGTCACCGCCGGCGTTCCCTTCGGCACGCCGGGGGCGACAAACATCCTGCGAATTGCCTGGATAGACTAAGTTATTCCGCCGCGTCGGCTTTTATCGCGCCGTTCCTAAAATCCGCCAGCAGTTTTTTCTCGCAGTCCTTGGCGGCTTTTAAGTTGCGCTCTTTGACATGGCCGAAGCCGCGAATACGTAGCGGCAAACCGGCAATTTCCAGGGCAAGCGCGTGGTTGTCGGGGTTAAGGCCATCCAGCAATTCGTCCAAGACCGCCTCAAATTCCGCAATCAGGCGGCGTTCCATCCTTCGCTCGGTGGTATAGCCGAACAAATCGAAGGCCGTGCCGCGCAGCCCCTTGAGCCGGGCCAACATGCGAAAGGCCGTCATCACCCAGGGGCCGAATTGGCTTTTTTGCAGTTCCCCGGATACCGGGTCGCGCGCCGCGATCAATGGCGGGGCCAGATGGAAGGTCAGCTTGAATCCGTCGCCGAATTGGCGCTTGAGCTGGCTTTCAAAGTCGCCGTCGGAATAAAGCCGCGCCACTTCGTATTCGTCCTTGTAGGCAAGCAGCTTGAAATAAGCCCGAGCCACGATGTCGGCGAGCCCGGTCTTGCCCATCGCATTGATGGCCTCGGTGGCGTGGACGCGCTCGACCATGGTGACGTACCGCTTGGCATAAGCGGCGTCCTGATAACGGGTGAGTTCGGCAAATCCACGGTCGACGAAAGGCAGGGTTTTGTCTGGCGCTTCCTTGGCGGGAGACGGCGACGCGATCTTTTCGACCGCTTGACGATCATGGGCGGCGCGCCGGCCCCACAGGAAGGCTTGTTTGTTGAAGTCGGGGGCGACGCCGTTGAGATCGAGCGCCCGTTCGATGGCGGCAACTGAGACCGGCAGCAAGCCTTTCTGACAGGCGAAGCCGACCAGGAACATATTGGCGCCGATGGAATCGCCCAGCAGCGCCAAAGCCAGATTGCGGGCGTCGATGAAGTCGAGCGCCGGCGGTCCGACGGCGCCCATGATGGCGTCTTTCAGCGGCTTATCGGGATACGCCAGATCAGGATTGTGGGTGAAATCGGACGTCATCGTCATGTGGGCGTTGACGACGGCTTGCGTGTAGCCTTCGCGAAGCTTGCCCAGCGTCTCGGCGCTGCCGGCCGTGACCATGTCGCTGCCGATCAAAAGCCTGGCGCCGCCGGCGGCGATGCGCACGGCGTAGAGCGTCTCGGGGTCGTCGGCGATGCGGATGTGGGAATAGACGGCGCCGTTCTTTTGCGCCAGACCGGCGACGTCGAGAACGGAAACGCCTTTGTTTTCCAGGTGCGCCGCCATCGCCAGAATGGCGCCGATGGTGACGACGCCGGTGCCGCCGATGCCGGCGGTGACGATGCCGTAGGGTTCCGATGCCGAAGCAACGTCCGGCTCGGGCAGGGCTTCGAAGGGAACGGCGCCTATGCCATCCGGGGCATCTGGTTTTGCAAGTTCGCCGCCCCCGGCTCCACTCGTAACCGTGACGAAAGCCGGGCAGAACCCCTTGAGACACGAAAAGTCCTTGTTACAGGCCGACTGGTCGATGGCGCGCTTGCGCCCCAGGGGCGTTTCCAAGGGCGTAATGGCGACGCAGTTGGAAACGATGCCGCAATCGCCGCAGCCTTCACAGACGGCCTTGTTGATGAACGCTCTGGCCTGGGGTTCCGGGGCGGTGCCGCGCTTGCGGCGGCGGCGCAATTCGGCGGCGCATGTTTGGTCGTAGACCAGCACCGAGGTGCCCTTGATGTTGCGAAGATCGCGCTGCAAGCCGTCGAGGTCGTCGCGGTGGTGGAAAGTCGTGCCCGGGGCAAAATCGGCGCCGATGGGGTACTTGTGCGGGTCGTCGGAAACGACGGCGATGCGCTCGACGCCTTCGGCCCGTACTTGCAGCGTAATCATCGGCACATTCAGGGGCCCGTCCATGGGCTGGCCGCCGGTCATTGCCACGGCGTCGTTATAAAGAATTTTGTAGGTGATGTTGACGTCGGCGGCGACGGCGGCGCGCAACGCCAGAATGCCGGAATGAAAATAGGTGCCGTCGCCGATATTGACGAACACGTGCTCGGTGCTGGTAAACGGCGCCTGGCCGATCCAGTTGGCGCCTTCGCCGCCCATGTGGGTGAAGGTGGCGGTGTCGCGGTCCATCCAGATGGCCATGTAATGACAGCCGATGCCGGCGACGCCGCGCGACCCTTCGGGCACCTTGGTCGATGTGTTGTGGGGGCAGCCGGAACAGAAATAGGGAATGCGTTCGACCCCCGTCGATGCGGCTTCCAGGGATTTTTCCTTGTCTTCGAGAAATTTCAGCCGCGCCTCGATATGCTTGGAGACCGGGTCGCTGACCGGAAATGTCCCGATCCTTTTGGCGATGACGCGGGCGATGCGGGCCGGGGTCAATTCACCGGCCGACGGCAGTATCCAGTCGCCTTTTTCATCGAACTTGCCGACCACCCGGGGTCGGACATCGGCGCGCCAGTTGTAAAGCTGTTCCTTGATCTGGTTTTCCATGACCGCGCGTTTTTCTTCGACGACCAGGATTTCTTCCAGCCCTTCGGCGAAATTGCGGATGCTTTCACGTTCCAACGGCCACGGCATGCCGACCTTCAGCAGCCTCAGCCCGATTTGATCGGCATGATCGAGCCCGATACCGAGATCGTCGAGCGCCTGCAAAACATCCAGATAGGATTTGCCGGTGGCGACGATGCCGAGGCGGGGTTTCGGCGAATCGACGGTGACGCGGTTCAACCCGTTGGCGCGGGCGAACGCCAGGGCGGCATAAATCTTGTGCCGTTGCAGGCGGTGTTCCTGGTCCAGCGGCGGGTCGGGCCAGCGGATGTGAAGGCCGCCTTCGGGCATCTCGAAATCATCGGGAATTTTGATATCGACTCGGGCCGGGTCGACCATCACCGAGGCCGACGAATCGACGTTGTCGGTGATGCACTTCATGCCGACCCAACAACTCGAATAACGCGACATGGCAATGCCCAAGAGGCCGAAATCCAACACGTCCTGAACGTTTGCCGGGTTGAGGATCGGGATATGGGCGTCCATCAGCGCATGTTCGCTCTGGCTGGGAACGGTTGACGACTTGCACGCCGGGTCATCGCCGGCGAGCGCCAGGACACCGCCATGGGGGGCCGTGCCGGCAAAATTGGCGTGGCGGAAAACGTCGCCCGAGCGGTCAACGCCGGGGCCCTTGCCGTACCAGATGCCGAAGACACCGTCATAGTGCCCGCCTTCGAACAAATTGACCTGCTGGCTGCCCCAAAGCGCCGTCGCCGCCAGGTCTTCGTTGACGGCGGGGTGAAACTTGACGTGGTGGTCGCGGAGGTGGTTTTGGGCGCGTCCGAATTCCCGGTCGATGGCGCCCAAGGGCGAGCCGCGATAGCCGGTGACGTAACCCGCCGTGTTCAGCCCGGCGGCCACATCGCGGCGCCGTTGGATCAAGGCGAGCCGCACCAAGGCTTGCGTCCCGGTCAAAAAGACCCGGCCTTCGTCGAAGATATATTTGTCGTCCAGCGTGACGTTGGCGAGCGTTATCGGTTTATCCATTGCGCCGTCAGCGTATAACGAGCCCCATCGGCTTACAATCTCCGGCGTGGTTTCGGGAAAAAATTAAAAGGATCGGTTGGATTTGGGCGGCGCAAGGCAGGAAAGTTGCGCCTGGATGAGCTGATAAAAACGAATATTAGGTCATTCCCATTTATTCCGTCATTCCCGCGAAAGCGGGAATCCAGCCTTATTGCACTATCCTCGGGAACACTTCATTTCATTCCGGCTACTCTGGCCAGTCCGGCCAGTCCGGATAGGGTTCTTCAATTTACTGAGACGCTTTTTTTAAGGGGACTGGATTCCCGCTTTCGCGGGAATGACGAGAGGGGAATGACCTTGACCTGCCCCTCCCTAAAAAAGGTACCTCACCCCGATCGGATATCCGCGCCCGCCCCGGTAATAGCTGGCGTGCTGGATGGTGCGATTGTCGAGGACGCATATTTCCCCGGTGCCTTCGGGTTCCGTCCACGGCTGCTCGAGAACGATGTCTCCGATCAACGGTTTTATGTCTTCGTCTTTGAAGATGGAATAGAGGGTTTGCGGGCCTGTCTTCGGCGGGTGGCCTTCCTTCACCGATTGCAGATAGGCGACGATATTGGCGATGAACAGGGTCGAAGACTCCCTCGGCGCCTTTTGCACGTCGTCAAAAGGATCGCGGCAGAAAAGGGAATACTGGTTGTCCTGGTTCGACCCCCGGTCGACATGAAAATTCAGGTCGGGAAAGATGTTTCGTTGGCCTTGGTTGCGGAATTTAGTCGCCAGATACGCGTTGCGGAAAATCAGCGGGCCGAAATGGTTGATGATTTTCTTGACGTTTTCATCCAACAACGAGTCCCCGTCATAAAGTTCAAGTTCGAGCGGCTTATCGAACGTCACGATCAGGCCGAATGACGATAAATCGAACGCCAGGGAAGCCTTGCTGCAGATGGCGCCAAGGTTGCCGTCGACCTGATCCGCATAATGGTTGGCGATTTTCCAACCATAATCGGGGATGCCGACGCTGAGTTGAAAGGACACGCTATCGTGGGATGCGGAACGGGGCTTTCCGGGGGCCGCGAGAATGGCCTTAGTCTCTTGATTTATAACGTTTAATATTGATTTCATGGAATAGCCCATTTGATTTTTATATGAATTAATATATGGTATCCGCAGTTGGATTACAGCCCTGTCGGTGGGCTCAAATCAATTGGACGCGATGAGGGTTCCAATTGATAGGAGCAATCGGGAGATGGGTGTGCGCCTAAGAAGGTCCTTATAAATTATCGGGGGCCTTTGAGGCGATTGAACACACCGCAATGGCTATGAAATTCCAACGACAAGTTAAGACGCCGCAAGAAATTCAGGAGATCAACGCCGAGTTAAACCGGGTGGCCTGTGGGACTGCCCTGGGGGGCCGGGTTTGTGATGCGTCCTGTAGGGCCGTGTGTTCGAAATGCGGATCAACTGTTTGTGCGTGTGCCTGTCACAGTGGCTGTGAGGACATTCCCCAGACCTTGACCACCGACGAAAATTTCCCGATCGAAAGCAAGATCGCCCCCTTGGCTTTCGAGTTCAAACGTTTGAAAATTTTCGAGCCGTTTTGGTCCTGCGAAGGCCATAACGACAACAGCGGGGCGCTCTGGAAAATCCCCCGGGTCTGGTTTTATTGCGATTCCGTCTTATCCGTGCGCCTGTTGTCGGATGTGCTGAAAGACCTTGAAATAGAGAAATACATCGCCGTTCCTTGGTTGGTTCGCCTGACCTTTACCGAGGACGACAACCCTGGCACCGCTTTTTCTTTGGAGCCGGAGTTAACCCAAAACCCTGATGCGGACCTGGAAACATTGCAAGGGGACATCCTGGCGATTGCCGAAAACCTCTATGGCAGGATGATGATCAAGGCCGGCATCTTGAAAGCAAAAATCTAATTGCATTCTAGGGGATGATTTTTCGTCGTTGAGCGGGTATACGGGGATTCCCTGCAACTCAATCCCCGGATCGCACCCTTATGACGATTTTGGTTACCGGCGCCGCCGGGTTCATCGGTTATCACACGTGCCTCGCTTTGTTGGGCCGAGGCGAAGACGTCATCGGCATCGATATCCTCAACGATTATTACGACGTGTCGTTGAAGGAAGCCCGATTGGGCGAGCTCAGGCTTCACGCCGGTTTTAGTTTCGAGCGCATCGATGTTGCCGACCGCGAGGCGGTTGGCGCCTTAATCGCCAAGAATGCCGGCATCACGGGCGTTGTGCATTTGGCATCGCAAGCCGGTGTCCGCTATTCGCTGGTCGATCCTTACGCCTATACCCGCGCTAATGTCGAAGGCCACCTTGTGCTTTTGGAAACCTGCCGGGGGTTGGAGGCCTTGAATCACTTCGTCTATGCGTCGTCCAGTTCGGTTTACGGGGCTAATACCAAGTTGCCGTTCTCCATTAACGATCCCGTCGATACGCCGCTGTCGATTTACGCGGCGACCAAGCGGTCGATGGAACTGATGTCCCACAGCTATGCCCACATTTACGGCATGCCGCTGACCGGGCTCAGGTTTTTTACCGTCTATGGCCCATGGGGGCGGCCCGACATGGCGGCGCTAATTTTTATCCGCAAGATTCTGGCCGGCGAGCCCATCCCGGTGTTCAACAACGGCGACATGAGCCGCGATTTCACCTACATCGACGATATCGTTTCCGGCATCCTGGCCTGCCTGGACAAGCCGCCGGTGGCGGAAGCTGGCAAGCCGCCGAGCCGGTTTTACAACATCGGCAACAACAAGGCCGAACCCTTGATGCGGTTCATTTCGGTGTTGGAAGACGCCTTAGGCGAGAAGGCCGAAATCGACTTCCAGCCGATGCAGACCGGCGACGTGCCCGCGACCTTCGCCGACATTACCGAAACCGAGCGCGACTTCGGCTTCAAACCGACAACATCCATCGACGAAGGTCTGCCCCGGTTGGTTGAATGGTACCGGGGTTATTACGATTCCGATCAATCCTGACCCACTCTAACAGGCTGCAGAAAAACCGATGATTTGGAACAACTACCCTTCGAGACGGACCTCCGGTCCTCCTCAGGGTGAGGCAAAGGATATTGCAACCCCTCATCC
>JABMOY010000119.1 GCA_013203955.1 Rhodospirillales bacterium
ATTATAAGCCGTGTTTTTGCTTGACTTTTAAGGTGGGCTCCATTAAATAGCCAACTTTCTCAGGCAATATTAACGCCTGAGAAATACCATATTCCCCAGTAGCTCAGTCGGCAGAGCAGGTGGCTGTTAACCACCGTGTCGTAGGTTCGAGTCCTACCGCCGGAGCCAAATTCGACCAAGGGGCCGACCCAGTCTGGGCCGGCCCCTTGATGTTTCCCGACGACGCGCCGAAGGCGGGGACGCCATTAGAGTTGGCACGGCATTGGGGAACCTGAAAATCCGGTTAGTGCTCGTTTAGTAATGGCGCGACGCATCGCCGCCGGTCGCCAGCCGGGCAATAACAACGATCAGCACGAAAAGGGTGGCGAAGGCCAGGTAAGGATCGCCATAAGGCAGGCCATCGAATAAACCGCACCAATCGGACCAGGCTCTTTGCATGAAATTGATCATGACGTTTGCTTCCTTTTCCTCGGCGCACCCCGGTACCCCCTTGCGACAATTTTGAAGAAAAAATATACAATTACTTACTGATAACGATAATATTGCCAATCTATTCAAAAAAGACGAATGTTTTATTTGCTATTATTAATAGATATAAAATACATAAAATTTTATCCTTTGACTTTTTGTGTGTTTATTTCAGTAACTTCGCCCCCGGATGACCCCTGGATGGCCCCTGGTTGACGGGGGGGGGAGGGTTAACCTAAATAAATTCACCCACGAAAAAGGCCCAAAACAGAGAAAAACATGGCCGTCTCCGGATCGAAAAAAGTCGTCATCGCCGCCCTTCTGGGTAATTCCCTGATTGCCGTCTCGAAATTCGCCGCCGTCGCTTATACCGGCTCATCGGCGATGTTGAGCGAGGCCATTCATTCGCTGGTCGATACCATCAACCAAGCGCTTATGCTTTACGGCATGAAACGCGCCGCCAAGCCGGCCGACGACATTCATCCCTTCGGCTATGGGCGCGAGATTTATTTCTGGTCCTTCGTCGTCGCCATTTTGATTTTTTCCATCGGCGCCGGAGTTTCCATCTATGAAGGGATTGATAAACTCAGGCACCCGATGCCGGTCCAAAACGTAATTGTGAACTACGTCGTGCTCGGGCTCGCCTTCGCCTTCGAGGCCGCCGCCTAGTGGGTTGGCGCTGGAGAATTCAACCGCCTTAAGGGCCGAGATGGTTATTTAGAAGCCGTCCGCGTCAGCAAAGACCCGGCTGTGTTCACGGTGCTGTTCGAGGATTCGGCGGCGATGCTCGGCATCGTCGTCGCTTTTATCGGCATCGGGCTAGCCCAGATCACGGGCCTGGCCTGGTTTGACGGCGCCGCCTCGGTGGTGATCGGGGTTATCCTGGCGGCCGTCGCCACCTTCTTGTCCTACGAATGCAAGGGACTGTTGGTCGGCGAAAGCGCCAAGAGCCCGGTCGTCAAAAGCATCCGGGCCTTGATCGGAGAACATTCGGACAAGGCTTCGGTCAATGAACTTCTGACCATGCACCTTGGGCCTGAGGATGTTCTGGTCAACATCAGCCTGGATTTCGCCGACGATTTATCGTCCGCCGACGTCGAGCGCCTGGTCAGCGATTTGGAAACCAAGATCAAAAACCATCACCCCGAGGTCAAACGGGTGTTTATCGAGGCGCAAAGCTTCGCCGCCCATTCCCGCCAATAAATTGCCTTTTCACCTTCAAAGAGGCAACATCCCGAGTTGAAATGCTTGGAATCATGAAGTTTTCAGGGGCTTTTTCGCTTTTTGCCGCTACTTGGCTCGCCGCCGCTTGGCTGGCGGTTGGCACGCCCGCCCATGCGGCGGCCCGGTGTCCGCAATCGGACGCCGGCCCGGATATCTCCCTCGAGGTGACGACGGGCCGGGTCGTCTACGACAACGCCCGCAGTCGCAAACAACTGAAGGTCCTGCAAAACAACGGCAAGATATCGAGTTCCCGGCGCGGCTGGCAGCCCATCGGGCTGACCTTGACCGAGCTTCAGTTCCGCATGAACATTTCCGTCAACACGCTTTCACAGCCGGGCGGCGGAAATTGCGCCGTAATTTCCGGGGTGAAAGCCAGACTCGGCTTCGGCAAGATCACCGTTTATGTGGATAAACGCTACCGGCGGGGAAGTTGTCAGTACAATTCAGTGCTGGAACATGAAAACGAACACGTGGAAATCTTCCGCGAAACATTGGACCAATACGCCACCTTGGTGGAAGACCGGCTTATCGAAGCGGCGGCGAATTTAAAACCGGTGTTTGCCAAAACCGCCCAGCACGCGGCTCAAAAGCTGCAAAACACTCTGCAAAGTAAGGTCGAGCCTATGTTCAAGAAGATGAACCAGGCCATTGATCGGAAAAACGACACCATCGACACGCCCGCCAACTACAAGCGCGAGCAAAAAAGGTGCCCAAAATGGTAGAACGGTCTTCTAGGTCCCGCGATTCCCGCTCTTGACGGTTTTGGCGGCGGGGGTGAGACTCCTTGCTGATGTTAAAAGGAAAGCGTCTTTGATGAACGTACCCAGTCCGGGATATGAGGCCAACGCCGACGAACTGCTGGAATCGCAGAAGGAAGTTCGCCACCTGAAAAACACCATTTCCGCCCTTCGCGAGGAGTTGGAAGGCCTGCAATACGAATCCCAGGAAAAGGTCCAACGCGCCATCGCCGACGCCAGCGACGAGGCGGTGCAATTGAAGGAAACGGCGTCGGCGCTGCGCGATGAGTTGGATAATTTAAATTTCGAAAAAGGCCAAGCCGTCCAGGAAGCGATCGCCAATTCCCATGACGAAATCCAACAACTGACGAAAACCGCCCAGGCGTTGCGCGATGAACTGGATAATTTAAGTTTCGAAAAAGACCGCGCCGTTCAGGAAGCCATCGCCCACGGCGCCGACGAAACTAAACAACTAACGCAAACGGCATCCGCCCTGCGGGAAGAGCTGGATAACCTGAGCTTTGAGAAAGACCGCGCCGTCCAGGAAGCCATCGCCACCGGCGCCGACGAAATAAAACAACTGAAAGAAACGGTCGCCGCCTTGCGCGAAGAACTGGACAGCATCAAGAACACCTACGAAGATAAGCTTCAGGAACTTGAACGCGCGGCCCGCGACGAAATAAAACAACTGCAAGAAACGGCGGCGGCTTTGCGCCAAGAGTTGGAAGGCCCAGGAGCGGGTAATGATGGGGAAGCGAAATGACAAGCCCTGATCAATCGGCGAAACCGCTGGAGCCCGCTTCAGGTACGGGGGCCGAAACTGGCCCCGAACTTGGCAAGATGCCCGACCGGGTGTCGATGCTGAACCAGGCCGACAAGAAACTGCAACTGGCGGAAATGAAGCTTCAACAAGCGGAAATGCTGTTGAACGTGTCCCGGCGCGTCGCCGCCATCGAAAGCCTGGATGAAGTCCTGAAGACGTTGATCGAGATGATCGCCTTCGAGCTGGGGGCCGAGCGGGCGTCGCTGTTCATGAACGACAGCGCCACAGGCGAACTTTATTCCCGCGTCGCCCAGGGAAATTTTTCCCGCGAAATCCGCATGCTTAATTCCACCGGCATCGCCGGAGCGGTGTTCCAAAACGGCGTCGGCGAAATCATCCCGGACGCCTATGCCGATACACGTTTCAACCGTCACGTCGATGAACAGACGGGCTTCAAGACAAGGAACATCGTTTCCGCCCCGGTCAAGACGGTCAACGGCGACATCATCGGCGTCACCCAGGCGCTCAACAAGAAAGACGGGCCCTTTATGCCCGACGATTTGAATTTGCTGGAAGCCATTACCACCCAGGCGGCGGTGGCCCTGCAAAGCACCCAATTCGTCGAACGCGTGAAGAAGAACCGCGAAAAGGAAATGGAATTTTTGGACGTTGTCTCCGATGTCACCTCGGAGTTGGAGCTGGGCAGCTTGCTGACCAAGGTCATGAGTGAGGCAACCCGCATGCTCGATGCCGACCGCTCAACGCTGTTCCTCAGCGACGACAAGACCAACGAGCTGTTTTCCCGCGTCGCCATGGGCGACAGCTTGGGCGAAATCCGCCTGCCCAACCACTTAGGGATTGCCGGTGCGGTGTATACGTCGGGCAAGACGGTCAACATCCCCTATGCCTATGCCGATCTGCGCTTCAATCCGGCGTTCGACAAAAAAACCGGCTACTTCACGCGCTCCATCCTGTGCGTTCCCATCGTCAACAAGGACGCCAAGACCATCGGCGTGACGCAGGTGCTGAACAAGCGCGGCGGCCCGTTTACCGCCGAGGACGAAACGCGGCTCAAGGCGTTCACGGCGCAGGTGTCGATCGCGCTCGAGAACGCCAAGCTGTTCGAAGACGTCCAGAACATGAAGAACTACACCGAAAGCATGCTGCAAAGCATGTCCAACGGCGTCATCACCATGGACGAGGACGGCAAGGTCGTCACCTGCAACGCCGCCGGCGTCAGAATCATGCGGCTTCAAAATGACAGCAACATCATCGGTAAGGAGGCCGTCGCGTTCTTCACCGGCGCCAATGAATGGCTGATGGACCTGATCAAGAAGGTCGAGGAATCGTCGGAACCCGAAGTTTTCATGGACGCCGAACTGGAATTCGGACTGGAAGGCGAAAAGGAAAAGATTTCATCCAACGTCAACGTCCTGCCGCTGATCGGCGACGACAACAAGAAGCTCGGCTCGATGGTTATGATCGAGGACATCTCATCCGAAAAACGCATGAAATCCACCATGTCGCGTTACATGGACCCGGGCGTCGCCGACCAATTGATGGAAGGCGGCGGCGGGGAAGAATTCTTAGGCGGCAAAAGCTCCGAGGTCACGGTGCTGTTTTCAGACATTCGCAGTTTCACCACCATCACCGAAGCGCTCGGCGCCCAAGGCACGGTGCAGATGCTCAACGAATACTTTACCATCATGGTCGACATCATCACCCGCGA
>JABMOY010000120.1 GCA_013203955.1 Rhodospirillales bacterium
CCATCGGCCCGGCGATGATCGAAACGCCGATGACCGAGGGGTATCTTGCCAAACCTGGATTCCGCGAACAGGCCGTCGCCGTCATTCCCATGGGACGGCTGGCCGAACCCCGGGATTTGATGGGAACGGTTATTCTGCTGCTGGCGGAAGGCGGCGGCTTCATTACCGGGCAGACGATCTATGTCGACGGAGGGCGAACCCTTGTCTGAGGACATAAAAAAAATCACCGCCCGTTGCCGGGAGCGAATCGAAGCCCGGGACTCGGAAGTTTTGGCCTGGAAAGCCTTGGATTGGGATTTTGTAGAACGCCAGATCGACGAACTCGCGGCACGGCCCATGGGAGAAAGAGGTCCCCTGTTCGGGCTGCCCGTCGGCATCAAGGATATTTTCGATACCGCCGATCTGCCGACCGGATACGGATCCGCCATCTATGAGGGACATCAACCAAGCGCCGACGCGGCCGCCGTGGCCCGACTGCGGGTGGCAGGGGCGATCATCTTGGGCAAGACGGTGTCCACGGAATTCGCTTATTGGAAAGCAGGCCCAACCCGGAACCCCCTTAATCTGGAACGCACACCGGGGGGGTCGTCTTCCGGCTCTGCGGCTGCCGTCGCCGACGGTATGGTGCCGCTTGCCATCGGGTCGCAGACTGCCGCTTCGACAATTCGCCCGGCAGCCTATTGTGGGATTGTCGGTTTCAAGCCGACCCGGGGGCTGATCAGCCTCGCCGGCGTCAAGGCGCTATCCAATTCCTTGGATACGGTCGGCGTTTTTGCCAAAGATGTCGCCGGGACGGGACTGCTGTCCGGGGTGCTTGCCGGACGACCGAACCTTATGGCCCACCTTATGCCCGGGGCGGAAACCGGCTCACCGCCACGTTTGGCACTCAAAAAATCGCCCGAATGGGAAAAGGCCGCCCCATCTGCCATCAATGCCGTTAAAAAAGCCGCCGATTTAGCTGCCCAGCATGGCGCCGCCGTAACGACTGACGAGGTCCCGCCTGGCTTCGCCGGACTGGCCGACTTTCAAACGACCATGATGGCTTGTGAGGCGGCGCGCGAGTTGGCGCACGAGCATCGATGCCATTTTGATGCCTTAAGCCAGCCGCTTCGCGACCTGTTGACTGAAGGAGAAAGCATTTCCGCCGCCGCCTACGATGATACCTGGCGGCGGCGGGACGAATGTTTGGGTGACATTGATTCTCTTTTCGGCGATGCCGATGCCTTGTTGGCGCCCAGTACACTGGACGAAGCGCCGATGTTTGAGGATGGAACCGGCGACCCGATCATGAGCCGCGCCTGGACGCTTCTGGGATTGCCGTCCATCACGCTGCCTTGTGGCACCGGCGAAAATGGATTGCCCTTAGGCTTGCAGATCGCCGCCCGCCCGCACCAGGACGAAAAACTTCTCGCCATTGCCGCATGGTTTGAACAACTGTTGGCATCGGCACGGTGATATTTTCCGAACTTGGCGGCTTTGATCTGACGCAGCTTCTGCTGGCTGCGGTGGCGGTTTTTATCGGCGGGTTCCTTCGCGGGTTCGTGGGTTTCGGCGGGGCTTTGGTCATCATCCCCGTTATGGCGTTGGCTTTTACCCCGAAGTTTGCGGTCGCCTTGCACGCAATCACGGAGTTGCCGGGCATTGTTCAACTCCTTCCAACCGCGGTCCGCCATTGCGCCCGCAAAACGGTCCTGCCAATGATCCTGGCTCTTCTGATCGGCACACCCTTGGGGGTTTACGTCCTGACCGCCGTTGATACGGAAACCATGCGGATCGTTATTTCGGCTCTCGTCCTAATCATGGTCGGCATGTTGGCTGGAAACACGCGCATCGTTTATGCCGCCGGCATGCGGGTGTCCGTCATCGGTGGCATCGTCGGCGGAATTATCCAAGGTGCAGCGGGTATTGGCGGCCCCCCCCTTGTCGCCCTGCTTCTGTCACGCGGGGACGACCCCACCACGACGCGGGGCAATATCGTGGTTATGATGTCCAGCATGGTCCTCGTAGCGCTTCCAATTTTGTGGATTTACGGGCTGATTTCAGTCCGCGCCCTTATTCTGGGCGGCCTCGCCGCACCTGTCTATCTTTTGGCGACGTATTTGGGGTCACGGTATTTTCGGACCGGCGGCAGTGACATTTACCGGATCGTGGCGCTTTCCATATTGGCCTTGACAGCGGTAAGCACTCTTTTTTTCAGCTTGGTGTAGAAGACAAGCCCTTCATTTCTTCTGCGACTTCGAAAAAGGCACTGACTAATCTCGAATCGCGGCGTTCCTTGAGGCAATTGACGTGGGCCGTCGTAAAGATATCGACATTGGAAAATTCGACGGTATGTAGATCGGCATGGGGAATAAACTCGAATTCGGAGACGACGCCGATGCCGATGCCGCGGGCCACCGCCAGCCAGACAGCCTCGCGACTGCCGATTTCCATCACCGGGTCGATCTCGACACCGGCTTTGGCAAGGGCCCTTTCAAAAGCAAGCCGAGTGGTGGAACCGGTTTCCCGCAATACCATCCTTTCCCCCGCCATTTCCTCTATGCGGATGCGGCGCCGACGAGCGAAGCGGTGGCCCTTGTGAACGAAGGCGATGACGGGATGACGGGAATACGGCATGGCGAATATCCGAGGGTCGTCTTCCAAATGAGCCATGACCGCAACGTCCGCCGTGTAATCCTCCAGGCGTTGCACCATCTCGCGTGAATTCCCAACCATAACTGAAAGCTTGATACCCGGATAGCGCTCTGAAAACACACTCAACATTTCGGTCGCGTGATAGGGGCCGACAGCGCCAACATGGAGAACCCCGGTGTGAAAGCCGCCGAACCCATGCAGCAGGTCCGTGGCTTGGTTTTCCAAATCCATGATCCGCCGCGTGAGCTTAAGAAGCGCCGAACCGGCTTCCGTCAATTCCACGCGCCGTCCGCGACGGTAGAACAGTTCGACGCTGAAGTAGTCCTCAAGCGCCCTAACCTGCGACGTGATTGTCGGCTGGCCGATATTCAACACCTTGGACGCAGCGGTAAAACCACCTTCCTCGGCAACGGCATGAAACGATCTGAGTTGTGTATAAAGCATTGTTTTAATCGATATATCATATTGAAAATTTGCATTGGATCAATAGTGGAGATTGTGAGACCCTTCTTTAAATAATAATGAGAACACGTTGAGCATTTGCGACAACGTGCAACCGGAAAAGGGAGGCGGTCCATGCGGACCCATCATGCACCCATTGTCTCCGGTCTTCGCGGCGTTCCCAACCCGGGCGCTGCATTTATCGTCCATCGTCAAGTCATTAGAAAAAACCCGAAGCGACGCCCCCGTTTGTGGTCGTTCGCTCGGATCCGTTCATTTTAAAAATGGGGATGTATAACGTGATGAAAACACTAGAAAAAAGTCGTCTGCAAAATCTTGCCGACGCGTTGAAGGTGGCGGCGTTTGCCACCGGTGCTGTCGTGCTCGCGTTGGGCTTCGGCCTGAACAGTACTGGCAAGGCCCAGGCTGCGGCTTGCGAAAATCCCAAGGCGCTTACGTTCGCAATGGTCCCGACCGAGGAATCCATCGCCGAGCTGCAACTCTACAAACCAGTCACCGACCGCATGGCCAAACTCACCGGCAAGAAGATTCAGTTCTTCATGCCCACGTCCTATGCATCGGTTGTCGAGGGTCTGCTTAGCAAGTTCGTCGACGTCGCCGTGCTGGGGCCCTATACCTACGTTATCGCCAACGGCAAGGATCCCACCGTCGAAGTTTTTGCCACCTATGCCAAGAAACCCGGCCACATGCAGGAAGAAGGCCCCGGTTACCGTGGCGTCCTGATCTCCAAGAAGGGCTCGAAGTTCACGACCATCAAGTCCCTCAAGGGATCGGTCCTCGGCCTGACCGACCCGGGCAGCACGTCGGGCAACCTGATGCCACGGGTCGTTTTCTCGAAAGTCATCGGGATGGACCTGGAAAAATATTTCAGCAAGGTCGCCTATACAGGCAGCCACGAGCTTTCAACCGTTGCCGTCGTTCAGGGCAAGGTTGACGCCGCGTTCGTCGCCTCCCACCGCTTTGACAATGTGGTCAACAAAGGCGAAGCCAGTCTCAAAGGCGTCAACATTCTGTGGAAATCCGCGCCGATCCCGCAGGACCCCTTTGTCTATCGCAATACGCTGTGTGATGACATTAAGAAGAATATCGCGAAAACCTTCCTCGGCCTCAAAGAATCGCCCGAAGCGAGGAAGTTCCTCGATAACGTCAAGTCCAACACGTTCGTGGCGATGACCTCGAAGGACTACGACATCATCCGTGATCTCAAGAAGGCCAAGGACGCGCGCAAGAAGAAAAAGAAAAAATAATTCTCCCAGGCGACTCCAAGACGACCGGGGCTTCTGGGGTTACCCCAAGGTCCCGGTCGTTGCCACCAAAGACCAATATTCACGTATGATCCACCTTCACGATGACGGACAGGGGAACCTGCGCTCATGAAGATCCTTGATGTCAAGGAATTACACGCCAGTTACAGCGCCAGTGGACCGGAAATCCTCAAGGGTATTTCGTTCACCGTCGAAGATGACGACTTTTTCGCCATCATCGGCCCCAGCGGAGCCGGCAAATCCACCCTGATCCGTTGCATCAACCGGTTGGTGGAGCCGACCTCGGGCGTAATTGTGTTCGACAACCGCTCAGTCACCACCCTTTCACGCAAGAAACTTAAGTTGCTGCGCCGGGACATCGGCATGATCTTTCAGGAATTCAACCTGATCAACCGGATGAGCGTCATGGACAACGTGCTGTCCGGGCGGTTGGGCTATACCGGAAACCTGCGCACCCTGTTTCGGTCCTTCCGGCGCGATGACATCGACCACGCCCTGCAGCTTCTCGAACGGGTCGGTCTGATCGACCATGTCGACAAGCGAGCCGACGAGCTATCCGGCGGGCAGCGCCAGCGGGTCGGCATCGCCCGCGCGTTAATGCAGAATCCGAAGCTCTTGTTGGTCGATGAGCCGACATCGGCGCTTGACCCAAAAATCTCGCGTGAAGTCATGGGGTTGATCAAGCAGATGGCGACGGAGCTCAAGGTTCCATGCTTGTGCAACATTCACGATGTCGATCTGGCGAAAGAGTTCTGCAACAAGATCATCGGGCTACAGGACGGCATGAAAATGTTCGACGGCCTGACCGAGGACATGGATCAGGACAAGCTGGATGAAATTTATGCCATGGAAGTTTTGTAAGGGGAATTATGAATAGGACGGCGACAGATACACCGACCCCCCGGATAACGTCTCAGATCATCCTGGACCGCAGGCGTGTGAAGCGCATGATTATGGCGGTTGTCTATCTGGTGCTTTTGGCCCTTGTGGTTTGGAGCGTCCAGGTCACGGTCATTGAGGATACCGACTGGGAACGCTTAGGCGGCTTTGGCAAGGTATGGGAGGCGGCGAACAGGTTCGTCGGCCTTGATATGGCGCTGTTTCCCAATCTGATTGAACCCGCCATCGAAACCCTGATGATCGCCTGCCTTGGGACCTTGCTGGGTGTCCTTTTATGCATCCCTGCGGCCTGGTTCGGGGCCCTGAACATCACGCCGTTCAAGCCGGTAACCTATCCGTTCGCGCGAATGATGATGACGCTGAGCCGGTCAATCCATGAAATCGTTTGGGCCCTGTTTTTCGTCTCCGCGGTCGGCCTGGGCGCGCTGGCCGGTATTTTCGCCATCGCCGTCAGATCGGTCGGCTTCATCGCCAAAATGTCGGCGGAGGCCATTGAAGATATCGACCCCGGCCCCGTCGAGGCCATTCGCGCCGTTGGCGGCAACGACTTCCAGGTCGTGATCTATGCCATTCTACCGCAGGTCCTGCCGCAGGTTCTGGGTGTGATTATTTTTGAGTGGGAGATCAACATCCGCCGCTCGGCCATTCTCGGCCTTGTCGGTGCGGGTGGCCTCGGGCTGGTTTTCTTTCGCCAAATGAACACCTTCAATTTCCATGGCGTGATGTCGGTGATCGTCGCCATTCTCGGATTAATCCTAATTGGCGAGGCGCTGTCCTATTGGGTGCGCCGGTCGATCATTTGAGAGGGGCAAGAAAAACAATGAACACCCCCACCATGACTCCCCAGGACAGCCGCCGCATCGTCGGAGACGCCCGGTCGACACGAGAATGGAGCCGCTTCAAGTTTCCAGGCTCGCTGATCCGTTACGCCGCCTGGCTTTCGGTATTTGTCTTTTTCGCCTACAGCGTCGAATACCTTGAAATCCCCCTTGATCGGCTTCTTGGAATTTTCGGTCGCATGGGGGTAACCCTCGCCAACCGCTACTATCCGCCGGATATGGAATACATCATGGATGCCGATTACCTGAAGTATGTGGTCGAAACTATCCAGATGGCCTACCTGGGCGCGTTGTTCGGGTTGATTGCGACCGTGCCGCTGGGCTGGTTTGCGTCTTTCAACATGACGCCGTCCAGGCGCTACGTGTATCCGGTGGCGCGGCTCATAACCATGAGCTGCCGGGCTGTGCACGAAATGATTTTCGCCATCATCTTCGTCACTATACTTGGATTCGGCATGTTGCCGGGCGTTTTGGCGCTGACTTTCTTTTGTACCGGGTTTGCCGGAAAATTATTTGCCGAGGAAATCGAAGCCATAGACATGGGCCCGGTCGAGGCGATGCGCGCCACCGGTGCCAACCTTTTTCAAATCATGGTTTTCGGCGTTTTCCCCCAGGTCCGTGTCGCCTTTACGGGCATCGCTATCTACACCTGGGACGTGGCCTTTCGCGCCGCCACTGTTGTCGGATTTTTCGGGGCCGGCGGCATGGGTTGGTATCTAAAGCGCAATGTTTTACAGGTGGAAACCGAACGGGTCGCGGCGATCCTAGTTTCCATCATTGTCCTCGTTTTTATTTCCGAAATGCTGTCGGCCTGGGCCAGGAATGCCGCGATGAAGATGAAATAATGAAGCAAAACCAAATGACCCCCCCTTCCAGGAGTTTGACTTTATGACTAACCAAACCATTGACCTGAACGGCACCGCCTACACCCTTCCAGACCGGCCCGTCGCCGTAGTCTGCATTGACGGTGGTGACCCAGAGTACATCGACGCCGGGTTAAGGGACGGAATCATCCCCAATATCGAAAGCTTTATGAAAGATGGCTTTTACGCGATTGCCCAAGGGTCCATGCCCAGTTTCACCTGTCCCAACAATATGTCCATCGTCACCGGCACGGAGCCGGTAGAGCATGGCATTTCAGGCAACTTCTATCTCGACCGGGAAACCGGAGAGCCGGTGGTCATGACCGACCCCGAATTATTGCGCAAACGCTCCATCATGAGCGAGTTTTCCCGCAATGGGTCCAGAGTGGTTTCAATCACGGCCAAGGACAAGCTGCGCAAGCAGCTCCAGAAAGACATGGACCTCACGGGTGGTTCGGTAAGCATGTCGTCGCAATTTGCCGACCGCTGCACGATGGAGGAAAACGGCATCGACAATGCGCTTGAATTTGTTGGCCAGCCGCTTCCGGACATGTATTCAGCCGAGCTGTCGCTGTTTGTGCTGGATGCGGGGATAAAATTGCTGGAGGAACGCCGCCCGGATATCCTCTATCTTTCTCTCACCGATTTCATTCAACATGCCCACGCCCCCGGCACCCCCGAAGCCAATCAATTCTACAAGGACTTGGATTCCAGATTCGGACGATTGAAGGAACTGGGTGCTATTGTCGCGTTGACCGCCGATCACGGCATGGGCGACAAGGCCGACAAAGACGGCAACCCCAATGTCATATGGCTGCAGGACATTCTTGATGACGCCGTCGGCGAAGGGGCGTGCCGCGTCATTTGTCCAATCACCGATGCCTTCGTCGGCCATCACGGCGCGCTCGGCGGGTTCGTTCGCGTTTATTGCAATGAAGGCCTTGATGCTGATCGGGTCATCGAGGCCATCAAGGGAACCCCAGGCATCGAAAAAATCCTGACCGCCGAAGCCGTGTGCCGGGAACTGGAACAGCCGATGGACCGGGAAGGCGATGTCGCCGTGCTCGCCGACAAAGTCACCGTTATCGGATCGCGCGCCGTCGATCATGATCTTTCCGGATTGAAGGGACACCGGCTGCGGACCCACGGCAGCCTGCATGAAGCCAACGTTCCCTTTGTTATCAGCGACCCCCTGAACGGCGCCTATGCCGAGCGCGGTGCGGCAGGCGGGCTTAGAAGCCATGAAATCTTCGACTTCGCGATCAACGGAACATCATAGAAATAATGGATGATCAAATGACGAAAACAGGCCGTGCCGTCGTATACGAGTCTCCGAATACGCCTTTTGTGGTCAAAGAATACCCGGTTCGTGACGTGCACCCCGGCGAAGTTCTGGTGCGCATCACCATGTCGACCATCTGCCGGTCCGATATTCACTCCTACCAGGGCCGCCGACCGAATCCCTGCCCCGGCATCCTGGGTCACGAAATCATCGGCGTTATCGATCAGATCGGTGACGGGATTTTCAATGACTTGCGCGGCGCGGCGCTGTCCGTCGGCGACCGCGTAACCTGGACCGAGTTCTTTCATCATGGCGAATCCCATTATCGCGATATCCACGATATGCCCCAAAAATCGCCGGGGTTGCGCAAATACGGCCATGACCTGGTTGAAGACGATCCCCATTTCCTGGGCGGTTTCGCCGATTACTGTTACATCCTGCCTGGCACGGGGATTTTGCGCCTGCCCGATTCTCTCAGCGATGAGGAGGCAACGCCGCTGAACTGTGGCGTCGCAACGATGATCTCGGTAACCGAGGCCGCTGACATCGGGTTTGGCGACACGGTGGTGGTTCAGGGCCTTGGGCTGCTCGGTCTCTACGGCTGCGCCATTGCCAAGGCCTGCGGGGCGACCCGGGTTATAGGGCTTGATGCCGTCGCCGCCCGTCTGGATATAGCCGAAAAATTCGGCGCCGATTATGTTTTCGATATTTCATCAATGGATGAGGAGACCCTCATCAAGAAGGTGCGGGCCTTGAGTCCCCCCGACGGTGCTGATGTCGGAATAGAGGTCTGCGGCGTCGCCGAGGCGGTGCCGACGGGTATCCAAATGCTGCGCATCGGTGGGCGTTACGTGATCGGTGGGCTGGTTAACCCCGGCGCAAATTTCACCATCGACGGCAACCAAATTCTGAGGAATTGGATCACCCTCAAGGGCGTTCACAACTACCATCCGCGCCACCTGGTTCAAGCGCTGGACTTCGTCATGGGTAACCGGGGCCGCTTTCCATTCAAGGAGATCGTTGATTCGAAGTTTTCTCTCGATCAATTGGACGAGGCCTTCGCCAAGGCCGCGAACCACACCGTATTGCGCGCCGCAATCGTACCGTAAAAAGGGATTGAAAAAATGACTGACACCAAAACCCCCGACATCGGCTTCTCGCCCAAGGGGCTTTACATCGGTGGCCAGTGGCAGGAAAGCGCTAGTGGAAAGACGTTTGAAAGCATCAATCCATCCAACGGCGATCATCTGGGCGACGTGCCCCTTGCCGATGAGGACGATGTCAATCGCGCCGTCGCCGCCGCCAAGGCCGCCTTCCCCGGTTGGAGCCGCATGCCGATCAAGGAACGCGCCGGCCATCTTGAGGCTCTCGCCGCCCGGCTTTCGGCGTGCCGCGAGGAATTGGGCCTAATGGACTGCGTCGATGGCGGCAACGCTCTTTCGGGAATGATCGGTGATGTCGATTGGGCGGTGGATTCGATCCGCTACTTTACTGGATTGATCCGCGAGATTAAGGGCGAAACCTTCTCGGAAATGCCCGGCCACCTGAACTTCACCCGCCGCCAGCCTTATGGTGTGGTGTCCAAGATCAATCCGTTCAACCATCCGATCCGATTTTGCGCGGAGAAATCGGCCGCCGCCTTGGCCGCCGGGAACACCCTCGTGGTCAAGGCTTCGGAGCAGGCCCCGCTGTCGAGCCTGCGTTTCGCCGAAATCTGCGATGAGGTCCTGCCTGCCGGCGTCGTCAATGTGTTGACGGGCGACGTAGTCGCCGGGCGCGCCATGGTGCGCCACCCGGATGTGCACCGCGTCGGTGTCGTCGGTTCCGTGGCGACGGGCAAGGCCATTGCCAAGGATGCCGCCGATGACCTGACCCACGTGACCCTAGAACTTGGCGGCAAGAATCCGATCATTATCTTTCCCGACGCCGACCCGAAAAAGGCCGCCGCCATGGCCATCAAGGGCATGAATTTGAATCGCCAAGGGCAATCGTGCAGCTCCACGTCCCGGGTCTTCGTCCACGAAGCGCTGCACGACGCCGTGGTGGACGAGTTGGTTCGCCTGGCCGAGGCGCTGCCCGTCGGTCTACCGTGGATCGAGGGCGTTGAACTCGGCCCCATCGTTTCGGAACGCCAGCGCGACCGGATTATTGGCCTTATCGCTTCGGCACACGACGAAGGGGCGGCGTTGTTGACCGGCGGCAAAGCCCCCGACGACAAAACGCTGGAAAACGGCTTCTTCATCACACCGACAGTGTTTGACAAAGTTACCCCGGACATTTGCATCGCCCGCGAGGAAATCTTCGGCCCGGTGATGTCGGTACTGACCTGGAACGACTACGAAACCATGCTGTCACAGGTCAATTCCCTCGAATACGGACTGACAGCGCTGATCGCCACCAATGATATCAACAAGGCCATGGAAACCGTTGACCGGGTCGAGGCCGGCTACGTATGGGTCAACGCCAACGGTCGCTACCTTGGCGCCCCTTATGGCGGCTGGAAGCAAAGCGGCATCGGCCAGGAAGAATGCTTCGACGAACTGCTCAGCTATACGCTGATTAAGAACGTCAATATGCGTTGGGAAATTTAAAAGCTTCTGTTTTAAGTGCCTGTTTTTGTGCCTGGGAGGAATGGGCTATGGTTTGCCATGGCAAACAGTCCTGGGGCATAGGCATTTGGCGATAATCGGAGAAATTGGCGGGTGTGAGGGCGAAAACCCTGCATCTTCGCTGCGACGGTGGGCGGTGGCGGCGCTCGTCCTGGGCACCGCGGCGACGGCGCTTAACCCGGTTTTCGTGCGCCTCAGCGACCTGGAGCCGGCGGGATCCGCCTTTCACCGGATGTTTTGGGCGCTGCCGTTGATGGGGGCGTGGCTGTTCCGTGAAACTTGGGTTAAGGCCCCCGCCCCGGCAAAAGCTTCCGTTTCTTCCCGGCCGCTTCATGACCGTTGGCTTTTGATCTTGTGCGGGCTGTTTTTCGCCGCCGACCTGACGGCCTTGCATTGGTCGATCCGCCTGACGTCGGCAGCCAATGCGATTCTGTTCCTCAACGCCCAGCCGCTCTACGTCGTCTTCGGGGCGTGGCTGCTGTTCGGCGAACGGGCCAGCGCCCGGTTTCTGGTCGGCGCCGCAACGGCCATGGCCGGGGCCGCCTTGATGCTGGGCGAGAGCGCACAATTTGGAGGTGACAGGCTGCTCGGCGACGGGCTCGGCATTGCCGCCGGGGTTTTCTATGCCGGCTATATCCTGACGGCGAGCCGGCTCAGGGCGCGGGCGTCGAGTGCCGTCATCAATACGTGGACGTGCGCGATCGCCTGCCTGCCGCTGTTGGCGGTGGCGCTGATCACCGGCCAAGGATTGATACCCGGCTCCCTTCAAGGCTGGTTCCTGATGATAGGCCTCGGCGTCATATCGCAGGCCTGTGGCCAGGGTTTCATCGTTTGGGGCATGGCGCACCTGAGCACGGGGTATGCGGCGGTCGTGCTACTGCTGGCGCCGGTGTCGTCGGCGGTATTCGCGTGGGCGCTGCTGTCGGAATCGCTGAGCGGGCTACAGTTTGTCGGCATCGGGGTGGTGCTGGGGGGGATTTACATGGCTCATCGGGCAAGCCTTGTCCCCGGCGGCAAAAAAAACGGGGGCACCTAAAAAAGGATGCCCCCGCGTTTGGCTACTGAATCCGTTGAGCTCGAGCGTTACTTTTTCTTTTTGCCCTTTTTGCTCTTTTTCTTGTCTATTTCCTTGAGCTTGCTGTCCCATTTCATGGACTTGGCGAATTTTTCGAGTTCGTCGTCCTTCATGTAGATGGTGTGTTCCGGCCCCGGGTAGATGTGTGCGCGGACTTCCTCGCGATACTGGATAAAAACGTCTTCCATGATCGGGATCAGATCGGTGTAGACCTTGGAATGCCGGGGAACGTGTTCTTCCCAAAGCTTGAACAGGTCGGACGTAATGATGTGAACGCCATCGCCTTTGTTGCCGGCGCCGAGGCTGATGACAGGAACCGGCAGGGTTTCAGTCAGGTACTGGCAAACCTCGTGGCTCGTCACCTCGCAGAGGATCGAGAAGCAGCCGGCATCGACGAAAGACTGGGCATCTTCAACTAAACGCTTGGCGCCCTCCGCGTCCTTGCCCTGGGCGAAGAAGCCACCCAGTTGCGGCATGCGCATCGGCGTGATGCCGACGTGGCCCTGTACCGGAATACCGGCCTTGACGATGGCCTCGATGTTGCGCGCGTGGTTGATGCTGCCCTCGCACTTCATGACCTCAGCGTTTGCTTCGTGGACGAAGCGCCCGGCGTTCTCGACCGCTTGTTCGGGCGACACATGGAAACTCCAATAAGGCATGTCGACCATGCGCATGCCGTATTGGCTGCCGCGGTCGATGGCTTTCGCCATCATCATCACTTCGTCAAAGGTCACAGTCACGGTGCTTTTATGGCCGAAAAGGATCATGCCGCCGGTATCGGAGACACAAAGAATGTCGATATCCTGGCGGTCGGCGATGACGGCGCTGCGATAATCATAGATCGCCATTTGAACGATCTGCTCGCCGTTCGCCATCTTTTTGTTGAGTGTCCGTGTGGTAACCCGTGTTCGTTTCTTTGGCGCGTCTGCCATTATTTCATCCTCCCTTAGACAGCTTAAATCCTGTTATGCGACCATTATCATCCTGCACAATACCAGCGCGCAGGCACGTTAACCCCAGACAACAGCCTTGATTAAGCTTACCAGCAACCCGTCCGAGGCAACAAGGGTTAAGTCATTGATAGATAAAACAAAACAGACAATTGAGTTTGCCTAATGCGGGATTAAAAGCCAAGCCAGCCGCGGACCACGCGGATGACGATAAAGATGCCGACCGCGACCAGCACCCAGGCGACGATATTCCTGAGGGTGGTGCTGGAAACGGCATGGGCGATGCGAGCGCCGATGGCGGCGCCGACCATCAAGGCCAGGGCCAGCGTAATGCCGACGGTCATGTTCACCGACCCGTAGGTGAAGTTCCCCACCGTTGCCAGCGCTGCGATGGGAAGCTGAACCGCTTGGCTTAAACCAACGGCGGTCAGCACCGGCAGCTTAAGCCAAACCAGAATAGGCACCAGGACCAGTGGCCCGCCGGTGCCGCTGAGCGCCGAGCCGACACCGGTGACGGCGCCGATGCCGACCAATGCCGGCCCATCAAGGGTCCGCTCATTCTGTCCGTCTTGGCCGCGGGTCATTAGCGCGTTGGTTCCGGCGAAGATAATCAGGAGGGCGATGAAAAACTCCAGCCCCCGGGCCGGAATCACCGAAGACAGAAAGGCCCCGGCAAAGGCCGCAGGTGTGGCTCCGGCGAACAGCCACAGCGCCATTTTCCAGCGGATCGACCGGCGGCGTGCGTAAATCGTCGCGCCGACGATGCCACTGAAGATATAACTGAACATAGCGGCGCCGATGGCATCGTGTATCCCCATCCCGAAAACGAAGGTCAACATCGGAACCAGTAAAACCCCACCGATGCCGATGCCACCGATCAGGATTCCGACGAAGATACTTAAGAAGCCAATCAGCGCGAGAGACGACGCTTCCATCCGGTTCCTATCTCCCAAAAACGCTTCCCGGCCCAATATTTATTCTGGTAGATAACGCGGGAAGCTCCGAAAAAACGCCCGCCAAAGGGCGGGCGAAACGATAGTATCAGGATTAACCGTTTGAAAACACCGACCGTTGACGGTCGGGAAGATAGCGTTTTAGACGAAAACCGCGATGACCGCGATGATGCCTAGGCCGATGGCGGGCCAAAAAACGGCGGGCATGCGGCCCATGCGTTCCTCATGGCAGCTATAAGCATAAGCGCAATTTTCGCTGCATCCGGGCGTTTCACAGGGTTTCATATTTCGCTTCGCACAATTTGGATATTCGTCCGTCCCGCTGAGACCTGTCATTTCAACCTCCATAGACTTTATTAGTCGGGCTTTTCCTTTTTCCGATGATTCATTGATAGGGCATTTCGCCCAAAAGCGACTTGATATAGGTTAAGTTGATCAAAAATAAACATTTTGGGCTTGAACTGATGGCTCTAGCAAACAAAACGAAAGTTTGATAGAATACGCTTATCAAAAATAGATAGGATGCATCTATCAAAAGTACGCACCTATCAGAGGGTTATTGTAGAATTTCTGGGGACGGCATGTTTTTTAGACAGCTTCAGTACCTTGTCGCCTTGGCGCAAGAGGAACACTTCGGGCGCGCTGCCAGCCGTTGCAACGTCTCGCAGCCGAGCCTGTCGAGCGCCATCAAGCAGCTTGAGCTGTCCTTGGGCGTGCCCATCGTCCTCAGGGGCCGGCGGTTCTTAGGCCTCACCAACGAAGGAAAGCGCATCATCGAATGGGCGGAGCGGGTTATCTCGCAGCGAGACGCCATGCTGGTGGAATTGTCCGGCATGCGCAACAACTTCGAAGGAAAGCTGCGGCTCGGGGCCATGCCCAACAGCTCGCCCGTTCTGCCGCTGTTCAGCAAGCTTTTGGCGCAAAAACACCCCGGCGTCGAGGTCGATATCAAGTTCCTTGGTATCGAAGAAACGAAACAGGGCTTAAGCAATTTCTCGCTCGATGTCGGCATTACCTATATCCAGCAAACCGAGCTATCCGAGCTGCATTCCATGCCGATCTACGACGAACGGCTGAGCCTTCTGGTGCCGGACACCAAGGAATACGCGAAAATGACCGCCATTTCATGGGCAGAGGCTGCCAAACTGCCATTATGCCTGTTGGACAAATCCATGCACGAGCGGAAAATCATCGACGAGGCTTTTGCGAAGTCAGGAAACTTGCCAGACCCCACCGTCACCACATCCGATTCGATCCTCAATTTGATATTTCATGTTATGTTCGCAGACCTCGTGACGATTATTCCCAAGCACTTTATCCGCATGCCCGGGCAATTTCCGGGGGTTAAGGCCTTGGACTTGATCGAGCCGGAGATCAGCCAGGAAGTCGGGCTGGTGTGGTCGCCCAGCGAGCCGATGATGCCGATGGCCAACGTGATGATCTCGATCGTCAAGGAGCTCAAGGAATCGGGCGAACTGGAAGAACGCCTGGGCGACCTGTCGACGCCTTAGAACGCGCGACGGCGGCGGCGCAAAGTCGCCACCCCAACACCCCAAATTCCCACCAGAACAGGACCCGCGACAAGGTTGAAGAGGGTCAGCCGGCGCCCGAGGCTGTCGACCTCGTTGCGGATTTGCCGACGCAGGGTTCGGAGTTCCCGGCGGGCGGGCAGTAACTCCATCCGGAATTTCTTCAAATCCGCTTTGATTTGATCAGGCAGTTGGCCTTTTTTCACCGAACCGGCGGTTTCCGAATACTGAGCGATCCGGCCTTCAATATCGGCAACCCGCCGGGCCAGCGCCGTTTCCTGTTCGCGGAATTTCCGCTCCGCCGACTGGAACAGGTCGGCGACCCGGGTGAACGGCCGTTGAAGGTTGCCCCGGGACCGGATGGCGATCAGCGCCGCGTCGCCACTGGCGTATTCTATAATGTTCAGCAGAAAAGCCAGGTTGTCGTTAAGCGGTCGCACAACCACCTGCCCGCCGACGTTCGATTGTTGCAGGGAAAAGGGATCGAACAGCCAATCGATGTCGGCAATCACGAATACCGGCGCCCCCGGTCCGCCCAGGCGCCCGGTTGAACGCTTTAGATGCCCGCTCGCCTCAGCCCCTTTGGGCGAAGATGAAAAGGCGCTATCGAACGGCCCATCAAGCACCGCGGCGATGACGCGACGGCGACCATCGGGTTTGAAGACCTGCGTTAATTCACGAGGCGCCTTGCCGGCGAAATTTTTCCTAGCCAAGACGCCGCTGTTTTCCGTGGTCGTGACCAACGCCGTGCCGCGCCCGGCATCCAGCAGTTCCAAGGCGCCCGGTTCGACCATGAAGACCTCGTTCAAATCCGCCGTCGCCGGGTGAGAGTTCGACAGACCTTTCTTAGACACCCGCATCCAAAACGGGAAGCTCATCCGGCCCTGTTTTTGATCGGCGACCACAGAGGCCAATTCACCATCGCCAACGACGCCATCGCCCAAGTATTTGACGCCATATTTTTGCAGGATATCGGAGATGTCGTTGATCTCATCGGAAGGCGACGGATTGACGATATTGCTGGCCCGGTTAAAACGAAGATAGGGGTCCATCATGACGACCAACCCGCCGCCCTTCATGACGAACTGGTCGATGGCGTAAAGCATTTTTTTTCTGAGAATGGTCGTATCAATCAGCAACAGGACATCCAGCCCGTCGGGAAGTGCGTCCTTGAAATGGGGAATGACGGCCAAGTCATAGGCGCGCCTAAGCTCGGCCATGAACGACATACCCTCTCGGTTTCCGGTCGCCGCCGTCGGCGGCAGAAGCGGGCTGATAACGCCGATTTTCGGGGTTCGGGTGTGGGTCAAGCCGTTTAGGCCCAAGGCAATATCGTATTCGAGCAACCGGTCGCGGCGGATATCCAGGTAAGGGATATTGCCGCTCCGCCCGCCTTGCTGAAACGTCATGCCTAAGAAGAAATTATCCCCCGACGACATCGGGATGCGTTTGATGCCGAATGCCTGGGCTTTAAGTTCCTCGTCCGTGTCGGGCAAGGGATCGATGGTCCGCAAGGATAGCCGGCCACCGGAACGCGCCGCCAAAGTTTCCAGAAGATCCTTGACCCGCCGGGCGTGGGATTTGATCTGGGCCGGGACGCTGGGTTCATTAGCGCTCCAATAAAGGGTGATTTCAGTGCCGCCCGGCAATTTGCCGAGGACATCCAGAGTGCCCTCGTGAGGGGTGAATTCCTTTTCCGCCGTCAGGTCGAGACCGCCGGGGACGCGGGTGGATAAGGGAATTAATATCCCGAGCACGCTGGCGACCAACAAAATCTTAGCCCAGACTCCGGTGGTCCCGGCGCCAGAGGAACCCCGGTAACGGGACCGGATGACAATTCCGGCGCCGGCCAGCGCGGCCACAGTTACGGCGACGGCGTAAAAGACACCGGCGAAATCGATCAGGCCGCGACCGAGCCGGACAAGCCAGGTATTGGAGCTGTAAAGGGCCAGGACCTCAATGGCGGCGGGTGGTATCTGGCCGTGAAGCAAGCGCCCGAACACGTCCCATCCGAATAGCAGCAGCACGAAAAGCAACGCCAGGCTGACGACGAAGGCGCCGACCTGATCTCGCGACAAAGCGGCGGCGAACAACGAAACGGCGTAATAAACCGCCAACATCAAAGCCGCTGCCAGATACCCCGCCAACAGCACGCCTGGGTCGGGATCGCCCAGGTAATAAACGGTTGCCGCCAAGGGCAGCGTAAACAGAAGCGTCGCCAGCAAAACCACATAACCGGACAGGAACTTGCCGGCGACGACCGCGCCCATCCTGATGGGAAGCGTCAGCGTCAATTCGACGCCCCGGTCGCTGTGCTCATCGACCCAGGACCGCATCGCCAAGGCGGGCACCAAGATCAAGGACACCCATGGCAGAAACGTCAACATGGGCCGGATTGAGGCCTCGTCGGTAGCGTAAAAATCGGCGATCAAAAAGACGCAGGCCGCCAGCGCCGCCAAAAAACCAAGTTGAAATAAGTAGCTCAGGGGCGCGAACAACAACAACCGCAACTCATGGCGGAACACGGCACCCGTGCCTGTAAATAATCCGCCGTTCATGGCGCTGTTCCGGCCAGCCTGCGGAAAGAGTCCGCGAGCCGTCCCTTGTCATCGGCTAAGTTGCTCGGCGTATCGTCGGCAACAATGCGCCCACCCGCAATGATGACGGCGCGGGTACAAACTTCCTCGGCCTCTTCAAGGATATGGGTCGACAGGATGATGGCCTTTTTCGGGGAAACGGAGCGGATCAAGGCGCGGACCTGTTCCTTTTGCATGGGGTCGAGCCCGTCCGTGGGTTCATCCAGGATAAGAACGGGCGGATCGTGCAGGATCGCTTGGCCCAGCCAGGCGCGCTGCCGCCAGCCCTTGGACAGAGATTTCATCGGTTTGTCGAGGGCGGATTTTAGGTCAATCAACGAACAAACCCGGTCGATTGCCTGGCCGAGGTCCGACCCGGAAAGCTCCCGGCTTTCTCCGCAAAAGGTCAGGAACTCCCGCACCGTCAGATGAGGAAAGCCACCGGCGGCTTCCGGAAGATAGCCCAGACAAGATTGCGCGGCGCTTGGGGCCGTGGCGATATCATGGCCGCATATGCGGGCGCTGCCGCTGTCAGCATCGAAGAAGCCGGTCAGCAGCCGCATGGTCGTCGATTTGCCGGCACCGTTGGCGCCCAGGAACCCAACGACGTCCCCGGCGGCGATGGAAAACGACACATCATCGACGGCGTTCAGGGCGCCGAACCGTTTCGTTAGGTTTTTTGCTTCTATCATAATGGTTTGAGTATAGCTGATTAAGTCAGACGAAAGATCATTTGCCGAAGAAACCGGCGGCGATAAAAAGCCCGAGGCTGACCCAAGTTATGGCGTAACCCGACTTTAGGATAAAACGCGCGGTCTTGGTGCTGATCCGGGATTCTTTTTTCAACAGGACGCTCCCGGCGGTGGCGATCACGGCGCCGACCACCGCCAGGGCAATAATGATCTGTCGTTGCAACAAGGGCGCCAGGAATTCCATGGACGAAACCCCGAAATATTTGAAATGGCGGCCGGCCGGTTCTATTCAGCGCGTTTCGAGAAGGCATCGAGGAAGTCGTTTTGATCACCCGTCCGCTTGAAGCTTTTGAGCGCTTCCTCATGCAGGAGTTCCATGGCCTCGCGCTTGTACTCATAGGCTTCGGTGGAGCCAAGCATGTGAAAGTCCCTGGGCCGGGGAAGTTTAATATCAATGATCTGGCGCACGGACGTCGGGCGGTTGGACAACACCACCAGCCGGTCGGCGAGGAAAATCGCTTCTTCGATCTCGGATGTTACAAACAGGTTGGTGCGGCGGTTTTCCTCGAAAAGGCGCACGAAAAATTCCTGCATCAACTCGCGCGACATGGCGTCCAGGCCGCGGAAAGGCTCGTCCATAATCATCAACAGCGGCTTGTTGATCATGGCGCGGGCCAATTCCGCGCGGCGCTGCATGCCGCCGGACAATTGCAGGGGATATTTATCCTTGAATTCGCTTAAACCGACTTTATCAAGAATGGCGTTTGCTTCGGCTTCCAGCTCCTCGCCCTTCAGGTCACCGCGAAGCTTGGGCCCGAAAACGACGTTTTGATAAGACGTCAGCCAAGGCATCAATGCCGTTTCTTGAAACACCACCATGCGGTCGTGGCCGGGCCCGGTGACGGGGGTGCCGTTAATCAGGATTTCGCCGGATTCAGGAAAATCAAAGCCGGCGACCAGATTCACTAACGTCGATTTGCCGCAACCCGACGGCCCCACCATCACCGTTAATTCGCCCGGCGTGATGGTCAGGTTGAAATCCGAGATAACTTCCTCGCGGCTCCATTCCTCGCCGTAACCCCGGCAGACGCCCTTCAGCTCGACCGTAGTTTTGTCGTCGGTGGCATTGGAAATTTGTGGACTTGATTTCGACATTAAATCCTCGGGCTAAAACAGGCGTCGCCACGGCATGGACATGATGCCGATGTAGCGGATGAACGAACTGGAAAGATAACCGGCGATGCCGATGGAAATCATGCCGACGATGACCTGGGCGACGGTGCCGCCCATGTAGGAGCTCCAGATGAAAAATCCGAGCCCGCCGCCGCCTTGCTGGCCGCCGCCGGAAATCATCTCGGCCGCCAGCACCACTTCCCAGGTGATCCCCATGCCGACGGCGGCGCCGGTGAAAATCGACGGCAGGGTGCCCGGCAGAATGATCCTCCAGAACAGGTCCCACTGGGTCGCGCCCATGGATTGGGCGGCGCGAAGGTATTGGGTATCGATGGTGCGGGCCCCGCCCAGCACATTGATAACGATGGTGAAGAAAGCGCCCAGGAAGGTCACGAAGGCGATCGACATTTCGGTGGTCGGCCAAAAGATGATCGAGGCCGGCACCCAGGCCAACGGCGGAATGGGGCGCAGGATTTCAAACGGCGGGAAGAAAATGTCCCGGAAATACTTATTGACCGCCAACATCAGACCGAAGGGGATGCCGATAATCATAGCAACGATGAACCCGGCGAAGACCCGAAACGTGCTCAGATACCAACTTTCCCAATAACCGGGATATAGAATAATTTTAGACCAGGCTTTCACAACTTCGGTTGGCGGCGGCACCTTGCCGATCCAGGGGGCTTCGACGCCGAACCACATTTTGAAACGCGAACCGATCTCCCATAAAACAACAAAGCCGATCAGGGCGACGATGCCCCGCCACAAGGACTTGTTGCTCAGAGCCTTCGACAGTTTCGAGCGTTTCACCGGAACCGTCGTGTCATGCGCGCTTTGTACGGCATCAACCATTTTACGCCAGCTCCCTCTCGCCCGCTTCGAAGGCCTTGATGGCTTCTTCGTGAACGGCGTCCTTCGCTTCCCCAACCAGCAGGCGGAATTCCTCCGATGACAGGGTCTTGTAATCCCGGGGCCTGGGGATGTTGACGTCGACGATCTTCTTGGTCTTGGCCGGACGCGTCGTCATGACAACGACCCGGTCGCCCAGGAAGATCGCTTCTTCCAAGTCATGGGTGATGAAAAAGATCGTCACCTTGGTGCGGTCATACACTTCCAGCAGAGCTTCGTGCATGATGGATTTTGTCAACGAGTCCATGGCGCGATAAGGTTCGTCCAATAGAAGCACCTTGGGGTCATTGATCAGCGCCCTGACGATTTCGGCGCGCCGCGCCATGCCCGATGAAACCTCGCCGGGAAATTTATTGCCGACGTCGACAAGCCCCGCTTCCGCCAACAGATCGGCGGCTTTGTCTCTGGCGTCGCTCTTGTTCATGACGCCTTGCACGATAGGGCCGTAAGCGACGTTGTCGATCAGAGTTTTCCAGGGGAACAGGGCGCCGCTCTGGAACACCACGACCCGGTCGGCGCCTTGTTCGGCAATTGGTTTTCCTGCCCCACACAGTAAATCGCCATCCAGGTAAATCTCGCCCTTGGTAACGGAATGGAACCCGGCAATGGCGTTGAGCAGCGTCGTCTTGCCGCACCCAGACGGGCCAACGATCATGCAGACTTCGCCGGCGGCGATTTCCAGCGAACAGTTGTCCACCGCCATGACGTTGACGCCTTCCGGGTCATAAATCTTGGTGACATTGCGGATGCTGATCGCGCCCTTGGTTGCTGTTTCGGCCATTACCGGCCCTCCAGCGCCAAGGCGCGAACGCGCCATTGCATCATCCGGTTGCCGGCCATCCGCACCAAGGCCGAGGAAACCCAGCCGACAAAGCCCAGCGTCAGCATGCCGATGACCATGGTGACGTAGGTTATGTTCATGTACGAATCGACGATCATGTAACCGAGGCCAAATTGCCCGGACACCATCTCGGCGGCGACCAGCGAGAACCACGCAACCCCGATGCTGATTTGCAGGCCGGTGAAAATGAACGGCAACGACCCGGGCACGACAACGTGCCAGAAAACATGCCGCGGCTTCGAGCCCAGGCAATTGGCGGCGCGGAAATACGATTCATCGATTGAATCGACGCCCAAAAGCGTGTTCAGGGTGGTAACGAAAAACGACGCCAAGGTCGCCAGATAAATGACCGGCGTCTCAAGTCCCGAGAACATCAAGATCGCCAAGGGCACCCAGGCCAGGATCGGGATCGGGCGCAGGGTTTCGAGAAGCGGGAAGGTGTAATCGCGAAACGTTTTGGACCAGCCCATAAACAATCCCAAGGGAACGCCAAGACCGGTGGAGATGGAAAACGCAATCAGGATGCGCCGGCAACTGACGATGACATGATCGTAATATTCCGGGGTAAACAGTGAAATCCCCCAGTCGGGATCGGGGTTCAGCCACTCGGTGATAACCTCGACAGGCCCCGGCAACTTGCTAAAACGCGGGAGCTTCCATCCCTCAACAAATAAATAATACGTTCCAATCCAAAGGCCGATGCCGAAAATCATCAGGTAAGGCGTCGGCGTTTTAAGGCTGGCTTTCCACTTATGAAGTGTCATGGCCAAGCCTGTTGGCGCTTCTTGAATTACCGTTGTTGATTTTTTTTCAGTCATCGTAAACCTAGGGCACTAATACGTTTCTTATAAAATACGTTTCTTATAAAAATCACAAAAAGGGCCCCGATTTTTAGATCGGGGCCCAAATATTGCGTACGACTTACTTAGGCATTTTGTACATAGAAAGCGGAACGCCATCAATCTTACCAAGAGGACTGCTTAATCCCCGGGCCTTCAGGACTTTACGAGCCATGCCGTCCCAAACGGACTCGGCACGCAACGTTTTCCGCTTACCAAACTTTTTCTTGTCCGCCAAGAAAGCGGTAGAGGCCGCCAGCATCGTCTTGACTTTATCGTTAAAGATAAAATCAAGCGTCAGCTTATTGGCTCCGTTTTCATCCCTGTAGAGGGAAGCCCACAAAATCTTCCGATCAATGCCTTCGGTTTGATCATCGGCCATTTTGGCGACAGCATTTGCATTGCCTAAATCAGCAAGAAAAATCTGTGCATCCAACTCGGCTTCCAACCAACCTCTGTGGACATCGGGACGGTCTTGAATGATCTCATTCATCATGACCAAGAAGCCCGCATCACCGGAATCGTCACCCTTAAAATCAGCACCGGTTGCTCCTCTACGAGCAATTCCGAGCATTTCAATTTTCGATGCCGTCGGTTCCCAAATCGCGGCACCGGCAATTTTGCCGGCTTCGAGATTTTTGGTGATGTTTTCGATGTTCTGATTCAGATACTTCGAAGGTTTGATGCCGGCTTGCTCGAAAGCCAGTAAAGCAAAGCGGTCGGTACAAGCACCATGAGGCGCCGCGATGAGTTTTCCATCCATCCACTTGACGGCTTCCAAACCATTTTTGAATTTGGGAGCACTATTGGGAACGAGGAAAATATTACATTGCTGCTTTGAAGTTCCCAAAACAGAGATCATACGAAGATCGACCTGCTTTTCTCTCATCGAAGAGACAATCGCGGGCATATCACCCATATAACCAATGTGGTTTTTTTCACCGAGAAGCTTACCGACGATGACCGAACCTTGAAGGCCGATCTCAAACTTTGCGGTTGAGCCTTTGGGAAGATGTTTCTTCCACAAATTTTTCGAGTTGACCACGACACCTGACCAAGACTCAGTGTAATAAGGCTGATACCCAATAACCAAGTGAACAGCCTCACCCGGTTTTCCGAAACCGACCTTTGCCGAGGCAGGGGCGGGTGCCCCGACCGTCAATGCCGCGACGGCGGCGGAAGCACACAGTGCTTTTAAAAACGTTTTATGCATCAATTCTCTCCCTGTTTTTTTCGATGTTTTACTGAATTATCGTTATGGTTTTTTTGATTCTGGCCAGAGGTTTCTGTTTCCGACTTGCGACTTCAAGACCAAGCTTTTTTATCCCCCAACTTTAACTCAAACAATTAAAGTTTTAGAATATTATTTAAATCGCAAGCAACGGGGAACCCTCCCCGTTATTCTCCTCCTCGTCGTTGTTCCCATGGCCCGGATCAGTATAACCGGATTTCTCCGCTGGTGTTTGCCTTTCCAGCAACCCCAGGCAACGGCATCTTCTGTCATTTGTAAAATCTTTACTCTCAATGCATTGATAAGAATCGTCTATCAAAAGGGTTCGAGGCGCCGAAAGGGAAATGAGTGAACCCTGGACCGGGGGGCGCTTACGGGAGAATTGGGGAGCGAGAGAAGTTCGAAAGAGGGCTTTTTAGCCGATTTTACCTTTTCGGGCGCTTCGCTTCTTGGTTTGGAAAACAGGGCGTGTATAGTCATTAGGCTTTTTTAACTCATCGTGCCTTTGGGTATGTTTTGTCTATGAGCTAATAAAAACTTTCAAATTTACTACTTGATTAAATAACGGGATATTTTCTAGCGAGGGTCCGCCCCATATGGACGACACCCGCAAATTGTATACGATCAAAAAAACCAATAACCTTGTATTGCCCCACGGCCAACGAAGTTGTTTCCTTCGCGGTAAATCTTTTAGAGGAGTGAGAACATGCCAGCCAGAAATCATAAACAGTGGACATCGCCCCCGTCCCTAAAAGCCGGCGAGTGGGTCGACAGCCGCATTTATTCAGACCCCGACATTTTTGAAGAAGAGCAGGAGAAAATCTTCAAGAAGGTTTGGATTCCGGTCTGTCACGAATCCGAATTACCGGAGCCTTATGACTTCCGGACCGTTTCCATCGCCCGCGAGCCGATCATTGTCGTTCGCGGACCCGATAACGAGGTCCGGGCGTTTCTCAACGTCTGTCCACATCGCGGTATGATGATCGAACGACGCCCGTCCGGCAGCTTCGCCCCGGCTCAGCCTTCCGGCAATCCCAAGCACATGACCTGCATGTTCCACGCCTGGCAGTTCGACATGAAAGGGAACTGTGCCTACATCTCGCGCGAGGAAGAAGGCTACCAGGACCGCATCAAAAAAGAAGACCAAGGTCTTCGCCGCTTGCGTTGCGAGGTCAAGTTCGGCGGCTTTATTTGGGTTACCCTGAACGACCAGGTCGAAACCACGGTCGAAGAATGGGCCGACGGCGCCTTCGATTGCATTCGGGAAGCCATCGACACCGAACCGCTGCAGGTATTCCATTACCACAAGGCCATCATCGGTTGTAACTACAAGCTGTGGCACGACACCAACAGCGAATTTTATCACGACTATATGCATTACCATAACCGGGTGACGGGCTTTAACGACGAATACTTCGCCCGCAAGAACATCGCCTTCGGCAACGGCCACGTCAACGTCAACAGCTTCGAAGTGAAGTACGACCAATACGAAGGCTTCGAATCGCGGGCCGAATTGTCGTTCCCGACTTTCCCGCCAAACCAGTGGTACATGATCGACATGTTCCCGGGCATGAACTTCAACCTGCGCGGATCGGCGCTGCGTTGCGACGTCATGACGCCCTTGGGACCCGACAAGGTGATGATCGAGTTCCGCGGCCTTGGTTTGAAAAGCGATTCAGCCGAAGACCGCCAGCATCGCATCGAGCACCACAATTCCATTTGGGGTCCGTTCGGCCGCAATCTTCATGAAGACCTGATCGGTGTCGCCGGACAGGGCGCCACCATGCAGACCGGCTCCGAACCTCGCCGCATCCTGCACGGGCGCCATGAAGACAATTTCATCCACGACGAAGTCGGCATGCGCCATTTCTATGCTGAATGGGGCAAGTGGATGGACCGGATGCCTAGCGATCCGATGAAGAAATATATGGCCGCCGCCGAGTAGGCCGGGCCGGGATTTAAAAGGAGAAAAATAATGAGCGCGAACGGAACCCAGGTTACCGACGCCGTCAAGGACTCGATCTATCGTTCCTGCCTGTTTCTCGACGATGAAAAATGGGGCGATTTTTTGGGACTCTGCGATCAATCTTTCAATTACACGATCAAGGCCTATAGCCCGGAAATCAGTTACGACATGACCTATTTTTCCGGCAACAGGAACGAAATCGAATCGATGACCGGCATGCTGCCGAAACACAATACCGACCATTCCCCTCTCAAGAGACACGCGACAGTGTACACGGTCGACGTCGAAGAAGACGGCAACACGGCAACGGCGGTGACGTCGTTGGTGGTCTATCAAAATATGTACGACGGCGTTAACTCGCATATCGATTCCGGCGAGAACCATTTGTTCCTGATTGGTAAATACATCGACAAATTTAAAATGGACGGCGCCACCGCCAAGCTGGTCGAGCGCGAAGTCAGGCTTGATACCCGGCGCCTGGACAAGGGGTCGCATTACATCATCTGACCAAGGCCTAAGTTCTAAGTTTCGTGGGGACTGTTAACCCACCCGTGACAGGCACGGATGATCACCCCGTTGGTGAAAATACGCCGACGGGGTGAATCCTTGCTAAGAGGTGGGATGCAAAGACTTAAAAAAACACCGGGTTGGGCGAACAAAACTCCGCCGGCTTCTTCCGGGTCGAATAAGGGTTGAATATGAATTGGAAACGGGTCTGCGCGGCTTCTGACGTGCCTGAAAACACGTTGAAAAGATTCGATATCGACGGCATTGCCATCGTCATCGCGAATTATGGTGCCGGCTTCCAAGGCTTCCCGCCGTATTGCCCCCACATGGAAGAACCGCTTGCCGATTCCGGAATGCTGGATGGCGGCATATTGACGTGCTCGAAACACCTTTGGCAATGGGATTTACGAACCGGTGAAAAGGTCGGCTTGGCCGAAAAACCCCTGCTTTGTTACGACATAAAAACCGAAGGCGATGACGTGATGGCAGATCTGGAAATCGAACTCATCAACGAATACGACGTCGAAGACGACATGGATGACGACGATTTCTTCGGCTCCGATTAATTTTCTCGGCAACCTGAAATTCAAACATGAAGATCAAGGTACAGACGAAAAGCGGTGAATTCGAATATAACTGCGAGCCGGGTGAGTTGCTGCTTTACGCCGGACTTCGCCACGGCCTGACCCTGCCTTACGAATGCGCCACCGGGACCTGCGGTACATGTCGAGCCAGGGTCAAAGATGGGGAAATTAATCTTGAATGGGCAGATGCCCCCGGCCTGTCTTACGTCAACCAGGAGAAAAACGAACTTCTGATGTGCCGCTCAACGGCGCCCGGGGATTGCACCTTGCGCGTACCGGCTGAGGTTTCAGAAGGTATGGGCACCAAGACCGTTCCGGGCTACCGCAAAGGGGAAATCAAAAACGTCCGGGAACTGACCCATGATGTCGTCAGCTTCGATGTCGATATTGATTCCCCGATGTCTTTCGATGCCGGCCAGTTCGCCGTTCTGGACGCGGTGGGGGTAACCGGTGGGCGCGCCTATTCGATGGTCAATTACGCCACAAGCGCCGATACTTTGAACTTCGTCGTCAAACGCAAGCCCGAAGGAAAATTTTCGGACTGGCTGTTCGATAACAATATCGCCGGTCATAAAATCAACGTTTTCGGGCCGCTCGGGAAAGCGACATTTCACCCCGAAGAAAAGAAAAATATTTTATGCATGGCCGGCGGTTCCGGGATCGCCGGCATGATGTCGATCATCGCCAGGGGCTGCGACGATTCCCATTTCGCCGATCATAAGGGCCATGTCTTTTTCGGCGTCCGGACGGCGCAAGATATCTTTTACCTGGAAGAATTTTCGTCCTTTGTTGAGGCCTATCCTAAAACTTTGGAAGTGACCATCGCGCTTTCAGACGAAGACGTAACCCCGGAATTGAAGAACCGCTTCCCAATGATTAAGTTCCAAACAGGGTTTGTGCACACCGTGACATCGGAGCAAATGGCGGGAAAGTATGAAAATATTCTGGCTTATGTCGCCGGGCCGCCGCCGATGGTGGACGGGGCGCTCAGGATGTTGGTGCTTGAGGCCCGCCTGCCCGGAACCGACATTCGTTATGATAAATTCGGTTGATTTAAAACGAGAGGAATAAAAAAAATGGTCGCCGTTGAAAAACTGAAAAGTACCGACTTGTTCCAGGATCTTTCCGATCAGGCTTTGGAAGCCATTGTCGGGTTCGCCGCGCCGGCGAACTTCGAGGAAGGAGACAGCATTTATCAGTTGGGCGATGATGCGAACGACTTGTTTTTCCTTGAATCGGGTCGCATCCGTTTTTCCATCGGCGTCGGCAACCGCCCGGACGGTTCCGGGTCCTTGATCCTTCCGGGGAAAATTTTTGGCTGGGCTGCGTTGTTACACGAACAGCCCCGCCGTGTGGCGACGGCGTCATGTTTGGAAGATTCTATTGTGCACGTTATTCCTCGGGATAAGCTTTTGGAATTATTCGACAAAGACCACGAAGCCGGGTACCAGGTCATGGGTCGCTTGGCGACGACCATCGCCGGGGACTTCGTTTCCGTATTGTCCGTATAAGTGAAAACCGACGGTTAAGATGAACAGATGGCTAACGGCATGGAAAACGATCCGGAATCTTTCAAGGTCAAAATCGCCAGCACCGGTGATTCCTTTGACGTTCCCGCCGGCAAGTCCATCCTTCATGTCCTCATTGAAAATGGTTATCGGATCAAGAGCGATTGTTCCAACGGCCGTTGTGGCACCTGCAAAACTCGCTATCTGGAAGGCCAGCCCGATCACAAGGACACGGCGCTCAGCCCGGAAGAACGCGGTGACTATCTGACAGTCTGTGTGTCGCGCTCGAAAGGTGCCGAAATCGTCCTCGATCTGCCGCCACCGCAAAAGAGCCTGGGCGCCTATGTTCCCGACGGGCCGGTGGCCGTGGTCGAAGCCGCCATTTGCGTGGCTTGCCTGACGTGCGTCAGGGCCTGCACCTATGGCGCTGCAACTATCGACGGTGACGTGACCGGGGTCGGCGGCATCATGGGGGCGGCGGTCATCGATGTCATGACTTGCACGGGCTGCGGCCTTTGCGCTGCGGCCTGCCCGACCGGGGCCATCGGCATGACCAAATTCACCGACAGCGAAGTTATTTCATTGGTCGATGGTTTTTTCCCCACTGCCGGGAAGCCGGACAAATCAAACGGCCTTGATCCCGAAATCGTCGCTTTTTGCTGTTCCAACAGCGCCCCGGCGGTCGCCGAATTTAAGGGCGACATCGACCTCAAGATCGTCGACATGCCGTGCACGGGCCGCGTCGACAATCTGTTTCTCATGAAGGCATTTGAAGACGGTGCCGACGGGGTCGTCGTTGTCGGTTGCGAGCCGGGCCAGTGTTATTATTCGGCGGGCAACATCAACGCCGAAAAGCGGGTGCGGCGAATGCGCAATTGGCTGGAAGGCGTCGGCCTTGACGCCGACCGGGTACGCATGGTGCACCTGCCGGACGACGGCGCCGGACCGTTCAAGCAAGCCGCCCAGGAACTGGCGGCCGAGATTCGCGGGTTGGGGCCCAATCCGTTGAGGCTCCCGATCGAAAGCCGCCCCCACCACGCCGCAAAGCAAGAGGTTAGAGAATGATTGTCGCTGAACAAAAATCCATGGACGACCTCAAGCGGATGATGAAGGGCAAGAAGAAGGTCTTGGCCGTCGGATGCGGGACCTGCGTTTCCGTTTGTTTTGCCGGTGGCAAGAAGGAAACGGGCGCCTTGGCCTCGGCGTTGAAGACGGCCGCTGCCCTTGACGGCGAAACATTGGAGGTCGAGGAAAAAACGGTCCAGCGCCAGTGCGTTCAGGAATTCGTCGAACCCCTGGCCGAAGACCTGAAAGACTACGACGCCATCCTGTCGCTCGGGTGCGGCGTCGGGGTTCAGACCCTGGCCGAGAAATTCCCCGAGACGCGTGTGCTGCCGGGGCTCGACACCCAATTCATGGGCCAACCGACCGAACCCGGTATCTGGGAAGAACGCTGTGTCGGTTGCGGCAATTGCGTCTTGGAATACACCGGCGGGCTGTGCCCCATAACCCGGTGCCCTAAGCAACTGTTTAACGGACCTTGCGGGGGGTCCGAAAACGGCATGTGCGAGGTCGACACCTCCTTGCCCTGTGTCTGGTCGATGATCTGGGACAACGCCGAAAACCTGGAGCTGACGGATACGCTTATGGAAATCCGCCCGCCGCAAGATTGGTCGACCAGCCGCAGCGGCGGGCTTAGGCGCACCGTCGTTCGCGACGACCTGCACCAGCCGAGCGCCGTCGGAAAGTCTCCCGCACCGTCTTCGGCACCCGCTCAACCAACAGCCGCTAATAAACCGGTTGACCCGGGCGCCAATTGGACCAAGGTGTGCGCCGCCGCCGATATCGCCGAAGGAACAATGAAAAAATTCGCGGTCGCCGGGGTATCGGTGATGATCGCCAATCTTGGCGATTGTTGGCGGGCCTTCCCGCCGATGTGCCCGCATATGGCGGAACCGCTTGAAGAATCCGGGTTCCTGGAAAACGGCATGCTGACCTGCACCAAACATATCTGGCAATGGAACCTGAGAACGGGAGAAATGGCGGGCGCCGCCGAAAAACCCATGCTCACATATGATGCCAAGGAAGAAGGCGGCGAAATTTTTGTCTCAGCCGATAACGAACTGGTCTACGAACACGAAGAAGAGGAGGAATTGAGTGATGACGACTTCTTCAGCGCAGGCTAAACCGGTCGAAGACGGCTTCAAATCGGGCAGCAATCTGGAGCGTGTGTTGGCCGAGGGGCGTTTTGCCGTAACCGGCGAATTGGGTCCGCCGAAAGGCATGAACATGGATTTGGTGCGCAAAAAAATCGGCTTGCTCAAGGGCTATGTCGACGCCGCAAATGTCACCGACAATCAGACCGGCATCGTCCGCCTGAGCAGCATTGCCACCGGCATCACTTGCCTTCAGGAAGGCCTGGAGCCAGTCATCCAAATGACGTGTCGCGATCGCAACCGTTTGGCCATTCAAAGCGATTTGATGGGTGCGGCGGTCCACGGCATCAAGAACGTGTTGTGCTTGTCCGGCGACCATCAATCTTTCGGCAACCATCCAGGGGCCAAGAATGTTCACGACCTGGATTCCATGCAATTAATCCGCATGGTTCAGGAAATGCGCGACGAAAACAAATTTCAAAGCGGCGATGAAATCAAGGGCGGTGGCCCGGCGTTGTTCATCGGCGGCGCGGCCAGCCCCTTTTCCTCGCCGGTGGACATGCGGCCCTTCCGGCTGGCGAAAAAGGTCGCCGCCGGCGCCGACTTCATTCAGACCCAGATGATTTTCGACATGGAACGGTTCAAAAAATACATGAAAAAAGTCGTCGAATTGGGGCTTCATGAAAAAGTCTCCATCCTGGCCGGGTTGGGGCCTTTGAAAAGCACCCCGATGGCCCGCTTCCTGCACGAAAAGGTCCCGGGGATAGAAGTTCCAGACCACCTTCTTGAAAGAATGGACGCCGCCGTCAAGGGCATCGACGAAAACGACAAAGACGCCCGCCAGGACGCCTGGCGAGCCGAAGGCATTAAGCTGTGCATCGAACAAATTCAAGAAGTCCGAGAAATCGAAGGCGTCGCCGGGGTTCACATCATGGCCATTGAATGGGAAGCCGCCATCAAACCGATTGTCGAAGGCGCCGGCCTGCTTGACCGCTAAGAACATGATTGCCGCCACCCAAGCCTTCGACCCCGCCCTTTTAGTCCGCGACTACGGCGACGTTGAGGACGAGGTCCGGGCGTGTCGGGAAAAGGCGGCCTTGTTCGATTTTTCCTTCATGTCGGTGGCACGGGTATCGGGACCCGACGCCGTAAAGGCGATTTCCCGGCTGACGGACCGCGACTTGGGCGATTTGGCAGAAGGGCGGATACGCTATGCGCTTAGCCGCAACCCCAATGGCTGGCTCAGGTCCGATCTGACCGTATGGAAAGAAGCCACCGACAGTTTCATGGTCATGAGCGGCCTTAAGCACGATATAACCGTGCTCGAGGAGGCAGCACGGACTGTCGATGTCACCGTCAAAGACCTCAGCCAGACGACCGCTGTCTTCGCCGTTCAAGGCCCGCAATCACTTGCTGTATTGAATGACTTAGGTCTGGGTGGCGGGCTCGGCGACTTGCCTTATTTCGGATTTTGGCGGTTTGAAATGGCCGGCGTTCCCTGCTTCATCGGGCGGCTCGGCTACACCGGCGAGCGGGGTTTTGAAATCGTGTTTCCGGAAAGCCCTGCCCCCAGCCTGTGGGCCCGGTTATCCGGTCGCGCCCGCCCAGGTGGCTTCGCCGCCGCCGATTGTCTCAGGATAGAGGCGGGGTTTGTCCTTTTTTCGAATGAATTCCGGCTGCCCGTCCGGGCCGAGGAAGCCGGCCTCGGCCGTTTTGCCGACGACGACGCCCGGCCTGCGCGCTATCGATTGGTCTGCTTTAAGGCGGAAAGCTTAGAACCGCCGGTCTTGTGGAGCCCGCCCGAGATTTTGGCGGCCCCGGAAGCGGGAGCCATTACTGTAACGTCGGCCTGTCACAGCGCCCTTGCCGGGGGCGTCTTGGGGTTGGGCTATGTGTTGGCGGCGGAACCAATTGGGGACGGCAAGCTCACCGACCCCAGCGGGCGTTTTAGTAATATCACGGAAGTCCCAAGGCCCTTTTACGATCCTTCGAAGGAGCGGCCTCGGGGAGATTGGCGCTAAGGTTGCGTGTTTTAAAACGGCGCGCTAACATTTTTTAAAGTGTAAATTAAGGGGAGGAAACCATGACAAAACCGAAAGTACTGCTTTTCGATACCTGGGGAACCTTGGTCGATAATTACTCCATCGCCGATGTCATCGAACAATACGTTTTTGAGTCCCATATCGCTCAAAGGGTCGCCCAAGACTGGCGGTTCCAGCATAAGTGGGCGATGTTCCACCTGACCCTCAGCGACAATTTCGTGCCCCATCCCGGCTTGAACGAGGCCTGCCTGCGCTGGGCGCTCGATTTTAACAACGTCAAGCTGTCGGATGCCGAGATCAAGGACATCAACGGCCAATACCACAAGCTGAGAGCCTACCCGGATGTCGTCGGCGCCCTAAAGGACCTGAAGGGTCAAGGCCTGACCATCAAGATTGTCGCCAACCCGACGAAAAAGATGATCGAAGATCATAGTAAATTCGCCGGCACGTACGAGTACATCGACGAGATCATCAGTTCCGGCGAAGAAGCCCATGCCTTTAAACCGTCGCCCAAGGTTTACCAATTGGGGATTGAGCGCGCCGGTTGCGAAAAGGAAGAAATCCTTTGGGTCACCGGCCACCAGTGGGAAGCCTTCGGCGCCGTCCGCCAGGGCCTGCGGGTGGCTTGTAC
>JABMOY010000121.1 GCA_013203955.1 Rhodospirillales bacterium
ACCCCGAACAAAACCTCGCTTTCAACGATCACTATCTGGAGGTCGATTACGACCTGTCGGACGTGTTTTTCGTGACCACGGCCAATACCCTGAACATGCCGCCGCCGCTTCTCGATCGTATGGAAATCATTCGGCTGTCCGGGTACACCGAAGACGAAAAAGTCGAAATCGCCAAACAGCACCTGATCACCAAGCAAATCAAGAAACACGGCCTTAAGAAGGGTGAATGGACGATTTCCGATACCGGCCTCCTCGACCTGATCCGCTACCACACGCGGGAATCCGGCGTCCGTAACCTTGAACGCGAACTCGCCAATCTGGCGCGCAAAGCGGTCAAGGAAATTTTGATGAAAAAAACCAAGAAAGTCGCCGTTACCCGCCGCAATCTGGCGAAATGGGCCGGCATTCGAAAATACCGCTACGGCGAGATCGAGGCCAACGATCTGGTTGGCGTGGTTACCGGGCTGGCTTGGACCGAGGTTGGCGGCGAGTTGCTCTCGATCGAATCCGTCATGGTTCCCGGCAGAGGCAAAATGACCATCACCGGCAAATTAGGCGAGGTCATGACCGAGTCCATCCAGGCCGCCAAGTCCTACGTCCAGTCCAGGGCCCAACAGTTCGGCATTCACCCGACCTTGTTCCGGAAAAAGGATATCCATGTCCACGTGCCCGAGGGCGCCACGCCCAAGGATGGCCCATCGGCCGGCGTCGGCATGGTGACGTCCATCGTTTCCGTTCTCACCGGCATCGAAGTCAAAAAAGACATTGCCATGACCGGCGAAGTGACCCTGCGCGGGCGCGTACTTCCCATCGGCGGCCTGAAGGAAAAGCTGTTGGCGGCGCATCGTGGCGGCATCAAGACGGTCTTGATCCCCAAGGACAACGAAAAAGACCTTGCCGATATCCCCGACAACGTGAAGCGGGGGCTGGAAATCATCCCGGTTTCGATCGTCGACGAGGTCCTGGTACACGCCCTGGTCAAGGAATTGACGCCCCAGGATTGGGACGAAGAGGCCGAACTCGAAGCCAGCGCATTGGCGGCTAAGGGTGGCGATGACGATCCCACCGAAATCATCACTCACTAATTTTTCCAAGCGGCACCGGCTATCCCTCGGTTACCCAGAAACCCTAATCATGCCTCGAGAGGGGCTCGAGAGGGGCTGGCCCGATTCGCCAAAAAATGGCTAAAAAGCAGTTTTTAGCCGCCGTTTTTTCCAAAGTCTGGAAATATTCGGGACCGGGCCCAAAGAAAACCTTCACTTATTTCAATGTCTAACCGAAAAAAAATACCAAAAACTACAAAAAACTAGTGAAATCCGGGGTTCTCCGATTGACGCCGCGATTAAACGGCCTTTAGTATCTGCGCCATTAGAGGGTTTCGCGTATATCGGCTTAATTTTGATGTCCGTTTTGAAAGCCCTTCGTCATTAAAAATGTCAACCAACGATCACACTAGAAAGAAGGGGCCATCCATTGAATAAAAATGATCTTGTCGCCGCAGTAGCGAGCTCGACTGGTTTATCGAAATCCGATTCCGCGAAGGCCGTTGACGGAATCATATCCTCAATCACCGCGTCCCTGTCATCGGGCACGGAAGTCCGTTTGGTCGGGTTCGGCACATTCAGCGTTTCGCGCCGCAACGCCACCACGGGCCGGAACCCAAGAACTGGTGAGGCTATTCAAATTAAAGCCACCAATGTTCCGAAGTTCAAGTCCGGCAAAGCATTGAAATCTGCCGTCAACTAAGGCACTTGACTATAAATTCCGATGCCGGCTGCGCCTTTGGGCGCAGCCGGTATTGTTTTGGGGTTATAATTAGGGGCTTGGGCGGTTAGCTCAGTTGGTAGAGCGGCTGGTTTACATCCAGTAGGTCGGCGGTTCGAGCCCGTCACCGCCCACCAATTCCCTGGCAAAACCAGGGCCGACAAGTACCGATACCTGTTGACACCTTATCTTTGGTGGATACGATGCACCCCGGCCCGGAAAGAACCCCGGATGGGCCGGAATTTAAGACCCCGTTTAATATTTGGGGGTGTAGCTCAGTTGGTTAGAGCGCCGG
>JABMOY010000012.1 GCA_013203955.1 Rhodospirillales bacterium
ACCAAGTTGTTCGGTGCATTCGGCCATGGTCGCCGACGCCCGGCTGATCGGGTCGGTCATGTAGAAATTCGTCACCGGCGAGATTAAGGGGTCGGAAGAAACGTCGCCTTCGGCACCGAAATCACCCCAAGCCGCCGGCGTAACCTCGTCGAGGTTCAAGAACGCCGGATTGACGTTGACCATACGGCCACGAACCATGCCTATGTCATCGAAGGGAAGTGTGTGACCTAAGACTTCCGACAGGGCGCGAATAATGGTCCAGTCTTCGCGCGCCTCGCCGGGCGGGAACGCCGCCAGCCGGGTTTGCTGCACCCGGCCTTCGGTGTTGACGTAAGTTGCGTTCTTTTCGGTATAGGCAGCGCCCGGAAGGATAACATCGGCACGATGCGCGCCGCGATCCCCATGGTGGCCTTGGTAGATGACGAAAGCATCGCCCAAGCGCCCGGTGTCGATCTCGTCGGCGGCCAACAGGTAAACAACCCCGATCTTGCCATCCTGGGTGTTGGACAGAATTTCTCGAGTATCGAACCCGCCCTTGCCGGGAACGAAACCCAGATCCAGCCCACCGACCCGGGCGGCGACGGTATGAAGCACGTTAAAGCCGTTCCAGCCGTTGCTCTTGCCGATCATGCCGCGGCCTTCGGCGATCTTGCGGGCCAAGTCCAGAACCGCCGCTCCGTCTTCGCGCGCCAAAGCCCCCTGGCCTAAGATCAGCATTGGCCTTTCGGCGGATTTCAAGACCTTGGAAAAATCATGTCGGCCCGAGGCGAGGGATTTCAAAACGTCGGCGCCGGCGCCCAAAAATTCGTAGTCATAGGTCAAATCAACGCCCGGCCCGGCAACGCCGCCGACAGCCGCGACCGGGAACCTGCCCCTAAGGGAGCGCTTGCGCAGGCGGGCATTCAATACCGGGGCTTCGATGCGTGGATTGGTGCCGATCAACAGGCAGGCATCGGCGTGCTCGATCCCATTGATGGTGGAATTGAACAAATATCCCGCTCGGCAGCTTGCATCGAGGTAGGCCCCGTCCTGGCGGCAATCCATATTGGTCGATCCCAACGCCGCCATCAGGTCTTTCAGCGCCATCATCGATTCACAATCCGCTTGGTCGCCGGCGATGGCGGCAATTTGGCTGCCCTTAGTTCCCTTCAAGCGTTCGGCGATGGCGGCGAAGGCTTCATCCCATGAAGCCGGTTGAAGCTTGCCGTCGCGCTTAACATAAGGCGTGTCCAGCCGTTGGCGTTTCAACCCGTCACAGGCATAGCGGGTTTTATCGGAAATCCATTCCTCGTTGATGCTTTCGTTGATGCGCGGCAGCACCCGCATGACCTCGGCGCCCCGCGTATCGACCCGGATGGCGGACCCCAAGGCGTCCATGACGTCGATGGTTTCGGTCTTTTTTAATTCCCATGACCGGGCGGTAAAAGCGTAAGGGCCCGACGTCAACGCGCCGACGGGGCACAGATCAACCATATTGCCCGACAATTCGGACGTCAGCGCCTTTTCAACATAGGTACCGACCTCCATGTTTTCACCGCGCCCGGTGGCGCCAAGTTCCTGGACGCCGGCGATTTCGGTGGCGAAGCGGATGCAGCGCGTGCAGTGAATGCACCGCGTCATGATGGTCTTGATCAGCGGGCCCAAGTCCTTGTCCTTAACGGCGCGCTTGTTTTCCTTGTAGCGGCTGCGGTCGGGGCCGTAGCCCAGGGCCTGGTCCTGCAAGTCGCATTCGCCGCCCTGGTCGCAGATCGGGCAGTCCAGGGGATGGTTGATCAGCAGGAATTCCATCACGCCTTTGCGCATTTTCTGAACTTCCGGGGTATTGGTGCGGATGACCATGCCTTCGGCCACCGGCATGGCGCAGGACGCCACCGGTTTGGGGGCGCGTTCCATATGCACCAGACACATACGGCAGTTACCGGCGATCGACAGGCGTTCGTGATAACAGAACCGGGGAATTTCGATGCCGACGGATTCGCAAGCCTGAAGCACCGTCAAGCCGTTTTCGACTTCGATCTCTAGGCCGTCGATCATCAGTTTCGGCATGTCTCGATCCCTTAGGCGGCTTCGGTTTTATCAGAAAGGCGTTTTTCGATTTCCGGACGAAAGTGCTTTAAAAGGCCCTGGATCGGCCAGGCGGCGGCGTCGCCGAGGGCGCAGATGGTGTGGCCTTCGACCTGGCGGGTGACTTCTTCCAGCAGGTCGATTTCGTCGATGTTGGCGCTGCCATCAGCGATGCGCTCCATCATCCGCCACATCCAGCCGGTGCCTTCGCGGCACGGTGTGCATTGGCCGCAGCTTTCGTGTTTGTAGAAACGCGAAAGCCTGCAAATGGCGCGCACCAGATCGGTTGACTGGTCCATGACCATGACGGCGGCGGTGCCGAGCCCGGACTTGACCTCGCCCAGTGAATCGAAATCCATGGTAACGGTTTCGCAGATGCTTTTCGGCAGCATCGGTACGGACGCGCCGCCCGGGATGATGGCCTGTAGCTTGTCCCAGCCGCCGATGACCCCGCCGGCGTGTTTTTCGATCAGTTCCTTCAAGGGCACGCCCATTTCTTCTTCAACCGTGCACGGCTGGTTGACGTGGCCCGAGATATTGAAAAGCTTGGTGCCCGTGTTGTTGGGCTTACCCAGCCCGGCGAACCAGCTCGCGCCCCGGCGCAGAATGGTCGATGCCACGGCAATGGATTCGACGTTGTTGACCGTCGTCGGGCAGCCGTAAAGGCCGACGTTTGCCGGGAACGGCGGTTTCATGCGCGGCTGGCCCTTCTTGCCCTCCAGGCTTTCGATCAACGCCGATTCCTCGCCGCAGATATAAGCGCCGGCGCCCATGTGGACGTAAAAATCGAATTTGTAACCGGACTTGCAGGCGTCCGGACCGATCAGACCGGCGGCATAGGCTTCATCGACGGCGCGTTGCAGGGCCTGGGCCTCGCGCAGGAATTCTCCGCGTACATAGCAATAAGCGGTATGCGCCCCCATGGCGAACGATGCCAGAAGCGCGCTTTCGATCAACTTGTGCGGCTCGTTGCGCAGGATTTCACGGTCCTTGCAGGTACCGGGTTCGCCTTCGTCGGCGTTGATGACCAGATAATGCGGGCGTTCACCGACTTCCTTGGGCATGAAAGACCACTTCATCCCCGTGCCGAAGCCGGCGCCGCCGCGCCCGCGAAGCCCGGATTCCTTTATTTCATTGACGATCCCGTCGCGGCCCTTGGCGAGAAGCGATTTCGTCTTCTGCCAATCGCCCCGGCTCTTGGCGCCCTTGAGGCTGGTGTCTTCCAGCCCATAAATATTGGTGAAAATGCGGTCCTGGTCCTGGAGCATCGCTATTTCCCGCCTTTGCTGGGTTTTAGTGTTGTCAGCCCGCCGGCCGGCTCGCAGGTATGGCGGCCGGTTTGCGATCCGGGTTTCGGGGCGCCGCCGCTTTTCAGCTTTTCCAGGATGGCCGTCGCCGAATCGGAATCCAGGTCTTCGTAATAATCGTCGCCGATCTGCATCATCGGGGCGTTGACGCAGGCGCCAAGGCATTCGGTTTCCGACATCGTGAACATGCCGTCTTCGGTGGTCATGCCAAAATCGATGCCAAGTGATTTCCGGCACGCCCCGACGATGGCGTCCGATCCCCTAAGCCAGCACGGCAGGTTCGTGCACACCTGGACATGGTGTTTGCCGATCGGTTTCAGGTTGTACATGGTGTAGAAGGTGGCGACTTCGTAAACGCGAATGGGCGGCATGCCCAGTAAGCCCGCGACGGAGTCCATGGCTTCTTTCGGCAGCCAGCCATCGTTTTGGCGCTGCGCTAAATCCAAAAGAGGCATCACGGCGCTGGCCTGCCAGCCCACCGGGTACTTGGCGATAAGCGCCTTGGCCTTTTCGGCGTTTTCGTCGTTGAAGGCGAAAGTTTCAGGCTGGCCGGTCATCGGTCGATTTCTCCGAAAACGATGTCGAGCGATCCGATGTTGGCGACGACGTCGGCCAGCATGTGGCCTTTCGACAGGAACTCCAACGCTTGCAAGTGCGCAAAGCCGGGCGAGCGAATCTTGCAGCGGTAAGGTTTGTTGGTGCCGTCCGATACCAGGTAGACACCGAATTCGCCCTTCGGCGCCTCGACCGCCGTGTAGGTTTCGCCTTCGGGGACGTGATAGCCTTCGGTGTAAAGCTTGAAATGGTGAATGAGTGCTTCCATGGAATGTTTCATGTCGGCGCGCTTGGGCGGTGAAATCTTGCGGTCGTCGCTTTTACAATCCCCGCCCGGCATATCGGCCAAGCATTGCTTGATGATCTCTAAGCTTTGACGCATTTCATGGATGCGCACCAGATAGCGGTCGTAACAATCGCCGTGCTTGCCAACGGCGATCTTGAAGTCGAAGCGCTCGTACCCGTCATAGGGCTGGGCTTTGCGTAAATCCCAGGGAACGCCGGCTGCCCGCAGGTTGGGCCCGGTGAAGCCCCAATCGAAAGCCTGATCCGGGGTAATGGGCCCGATGTCGACGGTGCGCTGCTTGAAAATTCGGTTTTCGGTCAACAGCGTTTCGCAGTCATCGATCATGCCCACGAATTGATCGGCCCAGGCGCCGATATCATCCAGTAGTTCGGGCGGTGTGTCGAAGGCGACGCCGCCGGGTCGGAAATAATTCATGTGCATGCGCGCGCCGGATGCCCGTTCGCAGAATTCCATCAGCTTTTCGCGTTCCTCGAACATCCACAGCATCGGCGTCATGGCGCCGGTATCCATGGCGAAGGCACAGACCGTGAAGCAGTGGTTGAGCACCCGGCCGATTTCGGCGAACAGCACGCGGAGGTATTGCCCCCGGGGCGGCACTTCGAGCTTTAGAAGCTTCTCCACGGCCAAGGCGAAGGCGTGTTCCTGGTTCTGTGGCGACACGTAATCCAGCCTGTCGAAATAGGGAACGGCCTGAATATAGTTTTTATACTCGATCAGTTTTTCCGTGCCTCGATGGAGCAGCCCGATATGGGGGTCGGCGCGGTCGATGACTTCACCGTCCATTTCCAGGACCAGGCGCAGGACTCCGTGGGCCGACGGGTGTTGTGGCCCGAAGTTAAGATTGAAGTTTCTGATATGGGTTTCAGCCATCGGTCTTAACTTTTCTCAGCAGTTTCTTCGGCTTCAGCAGGATCGCTGGGGTCGCCGGCCTTTTCGTCGCCGGGAAGGTATCTTTGAACCCCTTCCCAGGGGCTCAGGAAATCGAAACTGCGGAAATCCTGGGTCAGCTTCACCGGTTCATAGACGACGCGTTTCTGTTCGTCGTCGTAGCGCATTTCGACGTAGCCGGTCAGCGGGAAGTCCTTGCGCAGCGGATGACCCTCGAAACCGTAATCGGTGAGGATCCGGCGCAGGTCGGGATGGTCGGAAAAATAAATGCCGAACATGTCCCAAGTTTCGCGCTCCCACCAGTTGGCGGCGCTGAAAACCCCGGTGACGGAGGGTACGGGCGTGTCCTCGTCGGTCATGACCTTGACGCGGATGCGGTTGTTGTTAACGAGGCTGAGCAGATTATAGACGACATCGAAGCGCGGCGTGCGATCCGGGTAATCAACCCCGCAAACATCGACAAGCTGCTTGAAGCGGCAGTTCACGTCGTCGCGCAGAAACGTCAGCACTTTGACGATGGCGTTGCGGCGAGCGGTAATCATCAGTTCGCCCAGGCGGATATGGGTCTCTTGCACATCTTCTTTAAATTGATTGGCGACGAATTCGCCGAGATCTTTAAGAGCCAAATCCATAATTTTCGATGCCGGTTGAAACGTCAAAGGGGCAAAAGCCGGCCCCTTAACGCCAGAGCCTTCCGGTCCTGTTGATTTTCTTTTGAAGTTGAAGGATGCCGTAAATAAGGGCTTCCGCCGTCGGTGGGCAGCCGGGGACATATACATCGACCGGCACGACCCGGTCGCATCCGCGTACGACTGAATACGAATAATGGTAATAGCCGCCGCCGTTGGCGCACGATCCCATGGAAATAACATAACGGGGTTCCGCCATTTGGTCATAGACCTTGCGGAAGGCGGGCGCCATTTTGTTGGTCAGCGTACCGGCGACGATGATGACATCGGACTGGCGCGGGCTCGGTCTGGGCACGACGCCGAAGCGGTCGAGGTCATAACGGCTGCAGTAGGCATGAATCATCTCGACGGCGCAGCAGGCGAGGCCGAAGGTCATCGGCCACATCGAACCCGTTCGCGCCCAATTGACGAGTTTATCGAGGTTGGCGATGACGAAGCCCTTGTCGTGCAACTCGCCGGTGACCTGCCTGAGCAGGGCGTCTTGTTCGGAACCGGGCGCCAATGCTCCCTGGCCCGCCCCTTGTCCTTCAGCGGGTTCCAAGTTTATTCCCATTCCAATGCTCCCTTACGCCATTCGTAAATGAAACCGATGGTCAAAATTCCAAGGAAAAGCATCATCGACCAGAACCCGAAGACGCCGGTTTTCCCCAGCGTCACCGCCCATGGAAAAAGGAAGGCAACCTCAAGGTCAAAAATGATGAATAAAATAGCAACCAGATAGAAACGCACGTCGAATTTGTGCCGGGCGTCTTCAAAGGGTTCGAACCCGCATTCATAGGCCGAATTTTTAGCAACATCCGGGCGCTGTGTGGCGATGAAATAGGATGCGCCGACGGCAATACCGGCAATGGCGACGGCGATGCCAAAAAAGATCAGAATAGGCAGATATTCGACGAGCAAATTGTCCACGGCAGCCTTCCGAATTGCCTTGAGCCTGATGGCGGACGCACAGCCGGAATATCAAGGGAGCCCGGCTTTCTTAATTCATTATAATATTTGTATAAAATGCCCGACGTAGAGGTTTTTCGCAACCTTTACCGCCTAATTTCCAAGGTTTTCTTAAGTCCTGGTGAGGGGCTTAATGGCGGGAGTGACGGGACTCGAACCCGCGGCCTCCGGCGTGACAGGCCGGCGCTCTA
>JABMOY010000122.1 GCA_013203955.1 Rhodospirillales bacterium
CGCCGGCACCGCCTCGCGGCACATGTATTCGATGGCGTCCTGAACGCCGAGCCAATCCGGCCCCTTGCCCGTGTCGTACATATGCCAGCGCCAATCGTCCTCGGCCATGTTGCCAAGCGCAGCACTAATGCCGCCTTGCGCGGCGACGGTGTGGGACCGGGTCGGAAAAACCTTGGTGATGCACCCGGTCTTCAGGCCCGCCGTCGCCAGCCCCATGGTCGCGCGCAAGCCGGCGCCGCCGGCGCCGACGACGATGACGTCGTATTTGTGTTCGGTGATTTCGTAAGCTTTGGGCATTAAGTTCCTATCCCGAAGCTCAACCGGACGATTGAAAAGATGGTGTAAACGGCGAGGAAAACGGCGCCGAGCTTGACGCCGATGAGCGCTGTGAAGTGCGCCGCTTCGTGATGGATGTAATCCTCGATAATAACCTGCAGGGCCAATTGCCCGTGATGATAAACGGCGATGGCCAGCAGGATCAGCAGCACCGGGTTGCCGTGCGCGCCGACCCAGGCCCGGAATTGGGCATAATCGGCGCCGACCATGGATATGGCGGAGATCACGAACCACACCGTCAAAGGCACCAGGGCGATGGCGGTCATTCGTTCGGCCCACCAGTGACCGGTGCCGCCTTCCTTGGTTGGGCCGAGGCCGCGGACGCGGCTTAAGGGGGAACGCATTTCCATCAGAAGGCCCCCGCGACCCAGTAACCGGCAATGAAGGTGAGCAGCGTCATGACAATGGTGAATACGATCAGCGCCCAGCCGGTTATGATCAGCTTTTTCATCTCGTAGCCCCAACCGATGTCCCAGGCGAGATGCCGTATGCCGTTGCCGAGGTGGTAATACAGCGCCACGGTCAATCCAAAAAGCACCAGGCGGCCGAACCACGAGCCCAGAACCGATTGCGCCTGGGCGAAGGCCTCCGGCCCGTAGGTGGCCGACCCGATCCAATAGGTCATCAGCAACGCCCCGGCCCACAGCCCGACGCCGGTGATCCGGTGCAGGATCGACAACATGGAAGTAAATTGAGGCCGATAGACTTGAAGGTGCGGTGAGAGCGGCCGGTTACCGGATGCCATGGCTGAACCCCTCGGGCAGGCTGACAAACGCCATGATGGGCGCCGTCACATGCATAAATTGGTAAACGCCCGCTCCAGTGAAGTCAACGGTCCCGGGGTGGGCGTGGGGTTTTGGGGTATGGATCGGACCGGGACCGCGCCGGAACGGAAACGCGAATTTTCCTAATTAAATCACGACTAATATTTGTGAACTTCTAACCATTTGGTTTTGCAGTGAGTTTATTTTAACTGTGAATAGTTGTGTGGATAACTTGTGGGCCGGTTGTGAAGCGTTTCAGCAGTTATGCACAGAATATCTATTTTGCAGCGGTCTTTTCAATTGTAAAAACCAGCCGATATTTTCATCATGATCCCTGCACAAGAAAGCGTCGTTGTAGCGAATTCTTGAAGCTGGGCTTTGAGCCCTTCTGGGTTTTTGGCCTACGGATGGAAGACGTTGCACCCTGAGGCGAGGTGAGGGTTTCCCTTATCGAGCCTAAGGGTTTGGCGACCGGAGAAGCGCCACGCGGTTTGCCGATGTGATGTGAAACCGGAAGCCTGCAAAAGTCTCGTTGACCACGAGGCGCAGCTTTCTCGGGCTTGGGTGGCTCTCCCTGGTGGGAGGTGCCTGAGCCAAGGAACCAAGATCTTTCTCCTGGCTTGCTGGGGGGTGGTTCGGGGTTCTGGGGGAGTTTCGAGCGTGCGAGAGGGTCTTTTGTATTCGGCGGTTCGCGGAAGGGGGGAATCGGCAACGGTAATCCCTGGAAATGAACCACAGTCCACCCCCCCCGAGGGCTGATCTCTGCCCAGGGTGCGGCCATGGAGGCGGTGGTGCTGAGAACGGAAGTCGTTTTCTAGTGTTCGGAGCCTGGCCGGCTCCAAGAGGTGTCAGGAGCGTTGTTTCGGCGGCGCGTTACGCAGGTTTCCCAGGACCTACGTACCTGACACCTCTTTCTTTAGCAGAACCCCTTTAAAGTGACAACAATATTTCGTGGTTTCACTTATTTTTACTGCTAGATGATGATTTGAAGGGGCTTTAATCAAGACTCAAGCGATTCAATACTGAGTCTGTTCAAGGACTCGGCAAGGACTCTTATTCGCCCTGGTTCTGGGCCTTTTCCATTTCCTCGATCGCTTCCGACAGGCTGACCAGACGTTCTGCGTTCAAGACGTGCAGGTTCTCGATTAACTTGCCTTCGACGACGACGATGCCCTTGCCCTCGGTGGTGGCCTGGGCGTGTTCGGCGATGATCTTTTTCGACCACTCGACCTCTTGCGGCGACGGTGAAAAGACCTTGTTGGCGGCGGCGATGGTCTTCGGGTGGATCAATGTCTTGCCGTCGAAACCCAATTCCAATCCTTGATGGCAGGAATGCTCGAAGCCGCCGTCGTCTTCAAGGTTCAAATGAACGCCGTCCAGGATGGCAACCCCGGCGGCCCGGGCGGCCAGCATGCAAAGCCCCAGTGAGGTCACGAAAGGCAGCCGGTCCAGCGTATGCAGGCAATGCAGGTCCTTGGCCAAATCGGACGTCCCCATGACCAAGGCTTGGATGCGCGGGCTGGCGTGGGCGACTTCTTCGGCGTGCAGCATGCCCAAGGGCGTTTCCATCATGCACCATATGGCGAGGTCGTCCGGGGCGCCGGACGTCGCCAAAATTTCTTCCGCTTGACGAACGGTGCCGGCGCTTTCCACTTTCGGCAGAAGAATGGCATCGGCGCCCATGGTGGCGACGGCGGCAAGGTCGTCGTGGCCCCAGCCTGAACCCAGGGCGTTGACGCGCACGATCAACTCGCGCATGCCGTAACCGCCTTCCTTGAGGGCGTCACGGATTTGGTTGCGGGCCGCTTCCTTGGCGTCGGGGGCGACGGCGTCTTCCAAGTCCAGAATCAGACCGTCGGCGGCCAGCGTCCGCCCCTTTTCAAGGGCCCTGGCGTTTGATCCGGGCATGTATAGGACGGAGCGTCTGGGGCGTGCGGTTTTCAACATTCAAGTTCTCCAAAGGGAGTATTTCCAGAACAACCCCGCCGGGGCAAGTTGAAAAATATAACACTAAACCGTTGTTTCGAAAGATTCCTCTCGCCTCATAAAGGAAACTTTATCTATAATCCCTATGTCTTAGTATGTACCCGGCATGTAAGGTACATGTAAGGTGGGATTTCGTCGCGGGGTGACGGTTTGGTCATGGGAAAATCCCCCTGGTGAAGATGGTTATAGACGAGGGAAGGTCGCGAAACCGTAGCCTATGTGGGAAACCTATCTCAAAAACGTCCGGACCCTGATCGTCGATGATCAGGACTTCATCCGTTCGCTGTTGCGCCACATCCTGGGCGTGCTGGGTTGTCAGCAAATTACCGACGCCGAGAGCGGAGCCCAGGCCTGGGCAATTATTCGCGATAACCCGCCCGACCTGTTGATTGCCGATTGGGAAATGGGTGACATGGACGGGCTTGAACTGGTCAAAAAGATTCGCAATGATCCCGCCAGCCCCGACCGTTTCATGCCCATCATCATGATCACCGCCCATTCCGAACGCCCCCGGATCATCACCGCGCGCGACGCCGGCGTGAATGAATTCGTCATGAAACCGGTGTCGGCAAAGACATTGTTCAGCCGCTTGAACGCCGTTATCGAGCACCCCCGGCGCTTCGTCCGCACAGGCGAATATTTCGGTCCTGATCGCCGCCGCAAGCGGATCTTCGTCGATTACGAACGCCGCGACACCAAGAAGAAAGAAGACGTTAAGGCAGTGGATGCCGTCAATAAAGAAATGAGCCAGGACGAAATCAACGACATGCTGAACCCGGACGCCGCCGACAGCGAAGCGGCGGTGATCGAAGCCGAGGCCGAGGTTAAAACCTGAAGCCGAGTTATTTGCTCAAAGGGGGCGGCGCCTAAGCCGCTTTTTTCATGTGCGTCTTGATCAATTCTTCGGCGATCTGCACCGTATTCAAGGCAGCTCCCTTGCGCAGGTTGTCTGCGACCACCCACAGATTGAGCCCGAATTCGACGGTCGCATCCTTGCGAATGCGGCTGACGTAGACGGAGTCCTCGCCGGCGCATTCGGCTGGCGTCACGTATCCTTCGTCGACCCGGTGGTCGACAACGGTCACGCCCGGCGCTTTTTTTAGCGCGTTCCGGGCGGCTTTTTCGGTGATGGGGCCATCGAATTCGATGTTGACGGCTTCCGCATGGCCGATGAATACCGGCACCCGTACACATGTCGCCGTCATTTCAATAGCCGGATCCAGGATCTTCTTGGTTTCGGCGGCCATCTTCCATTCTTCCTTGGTCGAGCCGTCCTCCATGAAAATGTCGATGTGGGGAATGACGTTGAATGCGATTTGCTTGGTGAATTGCTCGCGGGTCTTTCCTATCGGCTGGTTCGTGAATATGCCGCGGGTCTGGTTGAACAGCTCGTCCATGTGTGCTTTGCCGCCGCCGGATACCGATTGATAAGTCGCCACCACCACCCGCTTGATCGGGGCCAAATCGTGCAACGGCTTTAAGGCCGTCACCAGTTGAATGGTCGAACAGTTGGGGTTGGCGAGGATGCCGCGCTTTTTGTAGCCGGCGATGGCGCCCGGATTGACCTCGGGCACCACCAGCGGCACATCC
>JABMOY010000123.1 GCA_013203955.1 Rhodospirillales bacterium
ACCCAAGCCGGTGACGTGTCGGCCTATATCCCGACAAACGTGATCTCCATTACCGACGGCCAGATCTTCCTGGAAACGGAACTGTTCTTCAAAGGCATCCGGCCCGCCGTCAACGTCGGCCTGTCGGTCAGCCGCGTCGGTTCCGCCGCCCAGATCAAGGCGATGAAGCAGGTCGCCGGATCGATCAAGCTGGAACTGGCTCAATACCGGGAAATGGCCGCGTTCGCCCAGTTCGCCTCCGACCTGGACCAGGCGACGCAGAACCTGTTGGCTCGCGGCGCGCGCCTGACGGAACTGTTGAAACAGCCGCAATACTCGCCGTTGCCGATTGAAGAACAGGTCGTCTCCATCTTCGCCGGCGTCAAGGGCTACACCGACAAGGTCGACATCAACGATATCACGAAATTCGAGGCCCGGCTTCTCGACGAAGTCCGCGCCAAGGGCTCGGACATCCTGGCCACCATCCGCAAGGAAAAGGAACTGAGCGAGGAAACCGAGACTAAGCTTTCCAAGTTCATGGAAAATTTCGTCAAAACGTATGCTTAAAACTGACCTGTAACCCCGGAAGCAAGCATGGCCAACCTCAAGGACCTCAAGGTACGGATCAGCAGCGTCAATTCGACGCGGAAGATCACGGCGGCGATGAAGATGGTCGCCGCGGCCAAGCTACGTCGCGCCCAGGAAGGCGCCGAAGCCGCCCGCGCCTACGCGGAACGCATGAACCGGATGGTACAATCCGTCGCCGACTCCTTGGGCGGCATCGACGGCACACCCAAAATGCTCGCCGGCACGGGGTCGGACGACACCCATTTGATCATCGCCTGCACCGCCGATCGCGGCCTGTGCGGCGGCTTCAACGGATCGATCATCCGCCAGACCCGGACCATGGCCCAGAAACTTAAACGCGAAGGCAAGACCGTCAAAATTCTGTGCCTGGGGCGCAAGGGCCGCGACGGGCTGAAACGTGAATTCAAGGCCGACATCATCGACACCGTCGAAGGCATCGGACGGCGCGGCGTCGAATACGGCGAGGTCCGACCGGTGGCTGAAAATGTCACCGCCATGTTCGACGAAGGTGAATTCGACGTCTGCACCATCGTTTTCAACCGGTTCCAATCGGCGATGACGCAAATTCCGACGGCGCAGCAATTGATCCCCTTCACCGCCCCCGAAGGCGAAGAAGACGACGGGAAAAATACCGGGCCGGCGGAAGGCGGGCCGTCCGCCATATACATCTTCGAGCCGGAAGAACAGGACATGCTGCCCGATCTGCTGCCCCGCAACGTCGGTGTGCAGGTCTTCCAGGCGTTGCTGGAGAGCGCCGCGTCTGAACACGGTGCGCGGATGACGGCGATGGACAACGCGACACGCAACGCCGGCGACATGATCGACAAGTTAACCTTGACCTACAACCGGACGCGCCAAGCGGCGATCACCCGGGAATTGATCGAAATCATTTCTGGCGCGGAAGCGCTCTGATTACATAAGATTCCTTAGGAGACTTAAGACAATGGCGAATAAATCAGTTGGCAAAATCACCCAGGTCCTGGGCGCCGTAATCGACGTACATTTCGAAGGCGAGCTGCCGGCGATCTTGAACGCCCTTCACTGCACTAATGACGGCAAACTTCTGGTCCTTGAGGTGGCGCAGCACCTGGGCGAAAACTCGGTCCGCACCATCGCCATGGATGCGACCGAAGGCCTGCAACGCGGCATCGAAGTCACCGACACCGGCCAACCCATCACGGTGCCGGTCGGACCGGAAACATTGGGCCGCATCATCAACGTCATCGGCGATCCCATTGACGAGCGCGGGCCCTTGGAATCGAAAGTTAAAGCGCCCATTCATGCCGTAGCCCCGGCCTTCGTCGACCAGTCCACGGAAACCGAAATCCTGTCGACCGGCATCAAGGTCATTGATCTGGTCTGCCCCTACGCCAAGGGCGGCAAGATCGGGCTGTTCGGCGGCGCCGGTGTGGGGAAGACCGTCATCATCATGGAATTGATCAACAACATCGCCAAGGGCCACGGCGGTTACTCGGTGTTCGCGGGCGTCGGCGAGAGAACGCGCGAAGGCAACGACCTGTACCACGAAATGATCGAATCGGGCGTCATCGACATCAACGGCGGCGATTCCAAGGCGGCGCTGGTTTATGGCCAAATGAACGAACCGCCCGGTGCCCGCGCCCGCGTCGCCCTAACCGGGCTGACGCTGGCCGAATACTTTCGCGACCAGGAAGGCCAGGACGTTTTGTTCTTCATGGACAATATTTTCCGCTTCACCCAAGCGGGATCCGAAGTCTCGGTGTTGTTGGGCCGCATTCCGTCGGCCGTCGGCTACCAGCCGACGCTGGCCACCGACATGGGCAACTTGCAGGAACGCATTACGTCGACCAACAAGGGCTCGATCACGCCGGTGCAGGCCATTTACGTGCCGGCCGACGCTCTGCCCGACCCGGCGCCGGCGACATCGT
>JABMOY010000124.1 GCA_013203955.1 Rhodospirillales bacterium
CGCGACGATGGCTTTCGACGGCTCGGTGACCACCGGCGTCAACAAGTGGGGGATACCTTCGTAAACGGATAGCTCCAGCATCTTTGGATCGATCATGATGAACCTGCACTCTTCCGGGGAAAGCCGGTAAAGCAGCGACAGGATCATCGTGTTCATGGCCACCGATTTGCCCGAACCCGTGGTGCCGGCGATTAACAAGTGAGGCATGCGCGCGAGGTCAACCGTTACCGGTGCGCCGCCGATATCTTTGCCCAAGGCCAGCGGCAGCTTAGCGGATGTTTTCTCGAACGGTTCGGAGGCTAGGATTTCTCTTAGATTAACCATCTCCCGGGAGACGTTGGGAAGCTCAATGCCGATGACGCTTTGCCCCGGGACGACGGCGATGCGAACGGAAACGGCGCTCATGGAACGCGCGATGTCATCGCTTAGCCCGATTACCCGGGATGTCTTGGTGCCCGGCGCCGGTTCCAGCTCATAGAGCGTCACTACCGGCCCAGGCCGCACCTTGACGATTTCACCGCGCACGCCGAAGTCTTCCAGGATGCTGCCTAGGAACTTAGCGTTTTGCTGCAGCGATTCTTTGTTCAACATACCGCTAGAATCCGAACTCTCCGGGCTATCCAACAAGTCCAGCGGCGGCGTCTGATATTCCTTGTTCCCGCCCAAGTTCAATTTTCCCTGGCGTTCGGCCTTGGCCCTGCGCCCGGTTTTGAGGCGGGGCTTCTTGCTGGCGACGAGGCCGGTGCGGGTTTGGGGTTTGGTCTCGTCCGTTGCCGAGGACTTGCCGACGGAGACGGGCTCTATGTAGGGGTCTTCGTCGTCCATTTCCTCTTCATCAGGCTCGCTTAAGGCCCCTCGCCAGGCCGGTACAATGCCAAAAGCTTCGCGGCCGCGGCTGGCGCCGAGGCGCAGGATGGCAAATCCCCGGCTAATGGCGCGCCCGGTTGCCGCCCAGTCGGCCCAGGACAGCCCGAGGGCGGGCAAGAAAACGCCGGTGGCCAGTATGGAAAAAGTAGGGCCAAGCGTCTCTGGCCCAAGGCCGAAAGTCTGGCCAAGGGCGGAAAGGCGATCGAAAATGAGGGCGCCGGAGACGCCGCCCAAGGGGGCCACCAGCGGCCAGTTTTTGGGAACCGGAAAGGCACTGAGCCCGGCGGCCAGCAGTACCATGGCTGCCAACAACAAGATCACGCGCACCCCCCAAACGGAAACCCCCCGCTTGGTGGCCGTTCGCCATCCCCAGGCCATCAACGCCAAAACCGGCAACAGGGCGGCGAAGCCGAAGCCCTGAAGCGCCAAGTCGGCAGCGATAGCCCCCGGGGCCCCTAAGAAGTTTCCGACGGTTGCCCCGCCGGCGCTGTTCAGCGAGGGATCGCCCGGGGTGTAGCTGAGGATCGAGGTCAGCAACAAAAGGGCGCTCGCGAAAAACCCAAGCCCTAAGGCTTCCGCCAAGCGTCTTTTTAAGAACGCGTTGGCGCCGGCGGGCAAAAAAGCCCCCGTGGCCTGAGCGGTGGAGAATACCCGCTCTCCCCGGCCCCCGAAAAATCGCATGGTTTGAGCCATGCTTCGCTTCTACATCAGCAACGTTTACAATACCTTAACGTTGCTTTTTAAGGCTTTGGATATAGCCTAAAACCGAGGCGCAAAAAAACCGGAAGGCAAAGCCTTCCGGTTGAGTTTTTGGTGGCAATCTAAGTTGGGAGAAAGCCTTGTAGGGAGAAGGGCGGGCCACCCGCAAGTGGCCCGCCCCTTGGGTCGAGTGCTAAAAGACCCTGGTTATTGACCCGGCTATTGAACCGTTTCGCCATGCAGGCTGTAGTCCAGCCCGGCGACCTCGGTTTCTTCATCAACGCGCAAGCCCATGACGGCGCCGACAACCTTAAGGATGATGAAGGTGGCGATGGCGCAATAGACGATGGTGGCGGCGATGCCTTCTACCTGGATCAAGACTTGGCCCGGGTTGCCTTCCAGAAGGCCGGACGTTCCGCCGATGGCTTTGACGGCGAAGACACCTGTCAAAATCGCGCCGGTGATGCCGCCGAGAGCATGGACGCCGAAGACGTCCAGGCTGTCGTCGTAACCGAGCTTCGGCTTCAACACCACGGCGCCCCAGTAGCATACGATACCGGCGGCGAAGCCGATGATCAGGGCACCGAAAGGATCGACATAACCGGAAGCCGGCGTGATGGCGACGAGGCCTGCAACGGCGCCGGATATGATACCGAGAACGCTGGGCTTGCCGTGGGTAATCCACTCCAGGAGCATCCATGTAACGGCCGCCGCCGCCGCCGCAATTTGGGTAACGGCCATGGCCATACCGGCGCTGCCATTGGCGGCAACGGCTGAGCCGGCGTTAAAGCCGAACCAGCCGACCCACAACATGGAGGCGCCGATGACGCTGAGAATCAGGTTGTGCGGTGCCATATTTTCAGTCCCGTAACCACGGCGTCGGCCCAAGACGATGGCTGCGACAAGGCCGGCAACGCCGGAATTGATGTGGACCACGGTACCGCCGGCAAAATCAAGAACACCGGCATCGGCAAGGAAACCGCCGCCCCAAACCCAATGGGTGATGGGGGCATAGACGAGAACCATCCACAGGCTCAAAAACACCAGCATCGACGAAAACTTCATGCGGTCGGCCAAGGCGCCGGTAATCAGCGCAGGGGTGATGATGGCAAACGTCATCTGGAAGGTCATGAACACGGTTTCCGGAATGGTGCCGGAAAGATCGCCGACGCCCATGCCGCGCAGCAACAACTTATCCAACCCGCCGACAAAGGCATTGGCGGCGCCGCCGTCGGTGAAGGCCAAGGAGTAGCCGATGACCGTCCAAAGGACGGTCATAACGCAGGCGGTGGCGAAACTTTGCGCCGCCGTCGCCAGGACGTTTTTCTTACGCACCATGCCGCCGTAGAACAAGGCGACGCCGGGCAAGGTCATCATCAGGACCAAGGCCGTGGACGTCAGCATCCAGGCGGTATCGCCGGAATCCAGTTTAGGCGTTTCCGCGGCTAAGGTTTCTCCCGTGGCGGCAAGAAACGCCGTCAGGGCAAGGCCCAGAGTGCCGAATAAACTTTTAAACTTGTGCATTTCCATGCCCTCCTACAACGCTTCCGCGTCTGTTTCGCCGGTCCTGATGCGGACCGCCTTGTCTAACGAATAGACAAAAATTTTGCCGTCGCCGATCTTGCCGGTAGCGGCGGATTTGGTGATTGTTTCGACCACGGATTCGACGATGTCGTCCTTGACGGCGACTTCGATCTTTACCTTGGGCAGGAAATTCACCGTGTATTCAGCGCCTCGATAGATTTCGGCCTGCCCTTTTTGACGGCCGAATCCCTTGACCTCGCTAATGGTCATGCCTTCGACGCCCAGGGGCGTTAACGCCTCTCTGACGTCTTCTAATTTGAAGGGCTTGATGACAGCCATTACCAGCTTCATCTTCTTAGGTCCTCTCTATCTTTTGGCGCCGTCAACCCCGGCATCCGTTTGCAAATCAGGTGGGTCGGCGGCGGCCTGTTAGGTGGCCTTGGCGGCAAACGGACATCCCGTAACCTAGGGATAAACTCAAGAACCGTGCCGTTTCTCACAAAAAATGAAAAAATCAATTAAATCAGATGATTAAAGGCTATTTCGTGGCCGCTTGATGGATTTTTAGGAAAGCTTATTAGCATAATTTTTAATCAAAAAACCATTTTTGCATAATAAATAGGCATATTTTTGGAAAGAAAAACATTTCTGGACATGGCGGCCCTAACGCTGTCATTAGAACCATGGCCCATCCGCGAAAAAGCCCGGACGTTTCGCAGGCGGAAGTCCTGATTATCGGCGGCGGATTGGTCGGTGCCACCTTGGCCGTGGCCCTCGGCCAGTCCGGCGTGGACACCGTCGTCGTCGATACCGCCGACCCCAAGGCGTGCCTCGCCGCCGAGTTCGATGGCCGCGCCTCGGCCATTGCGCTTGGCTCCCAGCGGGTGCTCAAGGGCTTAGGCCTGTGGCGGGCGGTTCAATCCTCGGCGGCGCCGATCTTGGATATCCGGGTGTCCGAGGGAAATTCACTATTCTTTCTTCATTACGATCATAAGGACGTAGGGGGGGAAGCCGGGGGGGGAGAAGCCGGGGGCGACGAGCCATTCGGGCATATGGTTGAAAACCGCGAACTCAGGAAATCTCTTTTCCATCGGCTCGAGGATTTGGGGACCGTCAAGATCCTTGCGCCCGACGCGGTGAAGGCGCTGAAACGCGGCAGCGCCGGGGTCACGGCGGACCTGGCGGGCGGTGGCAAAATTCTCGCCCGCTTGGGTGTCGCCGCCGAGGGCCGGGGCTCACAAACTCGCCAAGATGCCGGCATTCGGGTAACCAATTGGTCATACAATCAATCGGGGATCGTGTGTACGGTGGCCCATGAACGCTGCCACGATTTCATCGCCCACGAACATTTCCTGCCCGCCGGGCCGTTCGCCATTCTGCCGCTTGTCGGTGATCAGGCGCGGCCGGGCCACCAATCGTCATTGGTGTGGACGGAACGTGCCGAGCTGGCGCCCAAGATCATGGCGCTCGATGAGGATGGGTTTATGGCGGAACTGAAAAGTCGTTTCGGAGATTTTCTTGGAAACCTGGAGGTGGTCGGGCCCAAGTGGTGTTATCCGCTGGGCTTGCAGTTTGCGGAACGGACCATCGATCAACGCTTGGCGCTGATCGGCGATGCGGCCCATGCCATGCACCCGATTGCCGGCCAGGGCCTGAACATGGGCCTGCGCGATGTCGCCGCTTTGGCCGAAGTTGTTCTGGACGCTAGGCGCTTAGGGCTCGATATCGGTGAGGCCACGGTGCTTGAGCGTTACCAGCGCTGGCGACGGTTCGACAACACCTTGATGCTGGCCATGACCGACGGCCTGAACAAGCTGTTTTCAAACGATGTCCGGCCCCTGCGGCTGGCCCGCGACTTAGGCCTCGCCGCCGTCAATCGGCTGCCGCCTTTGAAAAGGGTTTTCATGCGTCACGCCATGGGGCTGGTCGGGGATTTGCCGCGGCTGATCAGGAACCTGCCGCTATAGAGAGCTTTTACGGATCGCGGCTCATTTCTTTCTCCGCAAGCGCGTCCAGATAATTCTGCCAAAGTTCGTCCTGGCGCTGGCCGTAGTCGTAGAGGGTATCCCACGAAAAAATTCCGGTGTCGTGAAGATCGTCGAAGTTGATCTTGATGGCGTAATTGCCGACCGGCTCAACGCCCATGATGCCGACATGGCGGCGCCCGCCAATGATGGTTTTTTGACCCGGGCCGTGCCCCTGAATTTCCGCCGACGGGCTCTCCACCCGCAAAAGCTCGGCGGTCAGGCAAAAGCTTTTGCCGTTGTCGAAATCGACCTCCAGGGTCTTGGCTTCCTGGTTGACGCGGATTTCGGTCGGTTTGTGTTTGGTTCCATAGGTATCGGTCATTTAGTGCCTGCCGGTTTTTGGGCCTCATCTAAGGACCTGGCCTCGTCAACCAGCATGATGGGGATGCCATCGCGGATGGGAAAGGCCAGCCCCGCCTGTTCGCTGATCAATTCAGCCGCGCCGGAATCGTACCTGAGCGGCCCTTTGGTCAAGGGACAGACGAGTATCTCAAGGAGTTTTGGGTCGACTTGGTTTTTACTCATGAAAATAACAGTGATGATAAACGTTTGCGCCCGGAAGCCGCCAAGGGATCAGCGGCGCCCAGGGCGTCGAAAATTTTCAAAAGCTGCTTGCGGGCTGCTTCATCGTCCCATTTGGGGGCGCGGGAAAAAAGATCAAGCAGTTCGTCAATTGCGGCTTCCGTTTGGTTGCTCCCATAAAACGCCATCGCCAGGTCGAAACGGGCCTGATGGTCGTTTTCGTTCTTTTCCAGCCTGCTCCGGTATTCATCGGCCTCGCCCGTATCCTGGCCTTGCCGGGAAAGTTCGACGGCGGCAATGGCGGCGGCGATATCCGGCTTGGCGGTCAATTCAGGCGGCAGACTGTCGATCATCTCCTTGGCTTGGTCATGTTCGCCGGCAGCCAAGGCCACCCGGATCATGCCGGCCAGGGCCTTTTCATTGGCCGGGTCCTGGGCTTGGATTTTCCCGAAAATGGCGCCGGCCGCGGTGACGTCGCCGGCGTCAAGGGCGGCCTGCGCGTCATCAAGGGCTGCCTCGAGAGGCGGCTTGGCGCCGCCGGTCTGTTTGTCGATAAAGGTTTTGATCTGGCTTTCCGGCAGCGCGCCAGTGAAGCCATCGGTCGGCTGGCCGTCCTTGAAGGCGTAGACCGCGGGGATCGACTGGATGCGCATTTGGCCCGCCAATTCCTGGTTTTCATCGACGTTGATCTTAACCACTTTGACCAAGCCGGCGGCTTGCGTAACCACTTTCTTAAGGGCCGGGCCGAATTGCTTGCAGGGGCCGCACCATTCCGCCCAGAAATAGACGATAACCGGCACTTGCTTCGACGCCTCGATGACATCGGCCATGAAGTTGGCGGTGTCGGAATCCTTCATGACATCCCCAGGGGCGGTCGTTAGGTCCCCCGGTTGAGGCGGCGTTACGGGCAGGGCCTTTGCGCCGGGGGCGGCGTCCTGGTTGGCCGGGTTGTTTTCGCCGTCCGGTTTAAGCGAGCCATCGGGGTTCATCGTAAACTCCATATTTCTTTTGCCCTGCTTTTGGGTGCCGATTTTGGCATGATCCTGTGCCCCATAGATGGCTTTTTCCGTCGCCCGGCGCAACCCCCCTGGGGTCTGCCAAAGCCCCAATAGGACCGGCCCCCAACAGCAGCCTTGAAAACGCTTGCGCAAAAGCTATTATCTGCGCTCCGTCAACGGCGGGATATGCGGGCGTAGCTCAGGGGTAGAGCGCAACCTTGCCAA
>JABMOY010000125.1 GCA_013203955.1 Rhodospirillales bacterium
GGATATGCTTGCGGCCTTCCTCTTCGGCCTCAATTTCCAGCCGGTCGTTCAGCGGCCCCATCTCGGCCAACATCGCCAGCGCCGAGGTGCAGCCATTGTAGGCATGATCGTCATCGTCCATCGGCGCATTCCAGAACGCCATGACGCAGTCGCCCATGTATTTGTCGACCGTTCCCTGACGTTCGAGAATGGCATTGGTCAACGGCGTCAGCAGCTTGTTGATGAGGCTGGTCAGGCCGACGGCGTCAAACTGCTCGGAAATGGTGGTGAACCCCCGCACGTCACAGAATAACAAGGTCAATTCGCGCAATTCGCCGCCCAGTTTCAACTCGCCGGGATTTTCGGCGACGCGCGCCACCATGTCGGGCGACAGATATTTGGAAAATGCATCCCGGGTCTGGCGGCGACTGGCCTCTTCGCGGGCGTAGCTGGTATAGGTCAGCACCATATACATAAACAAAATGGAAATAGCCGCGTAGCCGGCGTCGAACAACAACCGCCCCGGAAGTTTCAACCCGATCACCGGTAAATCGATGCCGGCGAACAGGTACCACGATGTCGCCCCGGCCCCGCCGGCGACCAGCAAAAACGCCGCCAAGCCCCACTTGGCCCCGGCCCACGGCACCAGGATGATCATTAGCATCCCGCCAACCAGGATCAGCGCCAGTTCGGCGGCGATGAAATAGTTTGGCCTGGACAGCCATTTTTTATGCAGCGCCGCTTCGATCAATTGCACATGAACTTCGACCCCTGGGATGACTGGCTCCGTCGGCACGGCGCGAATATCCAGCAGACCGACGGCAGACGTACCGACAATCGTCAGCTTGCCTTTGATCAGGGCCGGGTCGGCGGTGCCGTTCAACACGTCCTTGGCCGAGACGTATTTGGATTTGTCGCTTTTCGAGAAATACGGCCACACCCGGCCCCGGTTATCGGTCGGAATCTGCAGTTTTTTGTGCACGCCGAGATAGGTGATGCCGGCGGCGTTGGCCTTGACCAAAATGGATTTGCGATTAAACGCGACCCGCATCATCTCTATCGACAACGACGGAAACAGCCCTTTTTCAAAGGCGAACAGCGTCGGCACGCGCCTAACGATGCCGTCCGGTTCCGGCACCAGCGAGAAAATACCGTGCCCGGTGGCTTCTTTTTCGAACACCGGCACGTTTCGGATCAGGGACTGAAACCGGGGCAGGAAATATTCCGGGTGCACGTTTTTTCCCTGTTTCAACAGCGCCACGGACTTCTTGATCGGCGGGCCTTTCTTGGTTTCCAGCTTTTCCCAATACCCGGCCTGTCCCAAAACGACGCGGCTTTTCTTGACCACATCGGCCAAGACCTGATCGTTGCTGGGCAGCGCGCGCAACTTGGCAACGGTCGCATCATCCAGCCCGACAATGACGTCCGGAATTTTATTCGGATTCATCCTGTCGGGTTCGGCGAACACGATGTCGAAGGCAACCAGCCCGGCGCCCATCTGCATCAGGTTTTTGATCAGCTTGGCGACGGTGGTGCGCGGCCACGGCCATTGGCCGATTTCGGCCAGGCTCTGTTCATCGAGGTCGATGATGGTTACCGGTTTGCCCGCCGGCGGCGGAATGTCGCGCGGCTTTAGCTGTTGGTAAAAATCAAAGGTCTTGAGGCGGAGAAACTGCACCGGATAAGGATCGAGGGTATAAAGAAATAAAAACCCCGCCAGCATGGCGAAACCGAGAAGACGCTCGAAACTAAAGGCGGAACGGAGGAACCTAAGCATTCCCGCCTCCCCCGCCCCCATGGAGGCAGGCTCGTTGCCGCTTGGCTAGCGCACTGAAACGAATCGCTTTTTTCCCCACCAGCCTCAAATCCTCTGTTAGAATGCGACCTCTCTTGCGTACTACACAGGCCAACCCTTTCGTGGTCAAGACGAATTTCCCTTTTTGAACGGAGTTCTGGCGTCTCGGGGGTGCGAGACGTATATTTTCAGGGATGAGTGACACTTCCACCAAATCCTGGCTACGCCCGTTTCTGACGCCGTTAAAGCCGATTTTCCGCGAAGTTATGGCGATGTCCCTGTTTGTTAATCTGCTGGCGCTGGCGGTGCCCATTTTTACGATGCAGGTCTATAACCGGGTCATCGGTTCCGGCGGCATCAGCACCCTGATCGGCCTGGCGATCGGCATGA
>JABMOY010000126.1 GCA_013203955.1 Rhodospirillales bacterium
CAGTTGGTAGAGCATCGCATTCGTAATGCGGGGGTCGCAAGTTCGAGTCTTGCAGGCGGGACCATTTTTCCCCCGGATAATTTAGCCCCCGATAAAAGGCTTGAGCACGTCTGCGGCGCGGGCCAGATCAGCCGGTGTGCCGATGTCGATGAACGGCCCGTCGCCAGCCACCGCGTTGAGCGTCCCCGGCTCCAGCGCCTGAAAGACGTCTTGTTCCAGCGACGGCCCCGGCGTCTTGCCGATGCGTGCGATCATGGCGGCGTTGAACAGATAAACCCCGGCATTGATGGTCCCCGGCCCGGTTTTCTCCGGGTTCTTTTCCTGGAAGGCCTTAACCCGGCCTAGGGGCGAAAGCTCGACGCGGCCATAACGGGCGGCGTCTTCGGTTTCCGTCACCAGGATCGAGCCGTCGGCGCCGGTCGCCTTATGCGCAGTCAGAAACGCGCACAGATCGGCGCCGATGAAGCTGTCGCCGTTCATCACCAAAACGGGATCGCTTTCAATCTTGGTCGCCAGGAAGCGAAACGCCCCGGCGGTGCCCAGCGGCTTCGGCTCGGTGGCGACAACGATTTTAATTCCCCCGTTGCTGCCATTAGTCGGGCGGTCCTGCAAATAAGCCTTCACCTGGCCGCTCAGGTGCCCCAACCCCAACACCAGCCGCCGGGCGCCGAAATGACGAAGCCGGGCGATGATGATTTCAAGGAACGGGGTGCCATCGATCGGCGCCAGCAATTTAGGCATATCACCCAACGTGTCACTTATTCGGGTGCCGAGCCCACCGGCCAGGACCACCACATCGATGTCATGCAAACAATTCTCGGTCATGGAGGTCGTCTATACGTTCGAATAAAGCGAGTTGCGGATCGTGCGGAAGCCCTTGATGAGCTCTTTGATGCCGTCGTCGAGGGAATATTTAGGCTGAAACCCGGTGGCTTCGATCTTTTCGTTGGAGACGATGTAATCGCGCTTGTCCGGGTCTTCACCGATTTCCGCTTCCAGGAAGATAAAGCTCGGCACATGGCTTTGAATTTTCTCGCAAAGCTCCTTCTTCGATATATTGGCGTCCGACAGGCCAACGTTATAAGGCCCGCCCTTCATGGTCTCGAAATTCTCAAAGGCATGCAAAAAGGCGCGCGCTACATCACGCACGTGGATGTAGTTGCGCTTGAAATGACTTTCGAACAGCACAACGGTGCGGTCGGTAACGGCGCGGTGCACGAAATCGTTGACCAGCAGATCAATACGCGGTCGGGGCGACATTCCGAACACGGTGGCAAGGCGGAAACTCAGCGCGTTTTCGCGTTCCAGTGCCGCCGCCTCGGCGGCGACCTTGTCGCGCCCGTAAAGGGAAATGGGGTTGAGCGGCGTTTCCTCGGTGCACATGGCCTCGCTTTCGCCGATGCCGTAGCCCGAGTTGGTGTTGGGCAAAAGCATCCATTGGTCCTTGCCCATCATGGCAAGCGCCATCTTGACCGCGTCCAGGTTGGTGCTGGTCGCCGCCAACGGGTCTTTGTCGCATAGCGGCGCGCCGACGAGGGCGGCCAACGGAATGACGATGTCGGCGTCTTTAAGCAAAGGTTTGAGGGCGGCTTTGTTGCGGGCGTCACCGTTGACGACATCGAAACGCTGATGATGGCAAATGCCGACCAAAGACGTTTGTCGGTACATGAAATTATCCAAGACGGTGACGCTGTGCCCCGAATGCAGGAACATCGGCGTCATTACCGAACCTAGATAGCCGCCGCCGCCTGTGATCAGAATTTTTTTGCCGTCAGCCATTAATCAATCGTTCCTCGCCTAAAGTTTCTTTAGTACATCGTGCAATTTATCGATTTGCGCCGACAGATCAAACGGATGATTGCCGACGAAGAAGCCGCGGTCGTGCGCCATGTTGGCATTGGCCAAATCGCCAACGCTAGAATAGTCGAAATACTTGACCGCGTCGTGCCTGGGGAAACAGCCGCCGGTAATCATGCGGAACCCGATACCGGCATCCTTCAGCGGGCCGAACACGGCGTCGCGGTCCAGGCCCGAGGCGGGCCCAACAATCATCGTGAAGCAGAAAGACGAGCTTTTACCGTTTTCGCGTTGGATGATGAAACGCTCGTCCTTGCCGAAAGCATCCTGGAAATGCTTCAAGTTTTTTCGCCGCGCCTCGGTCATGGCGGGTAGCTTTTTTAATTGCTCGAGCCCGACGGCGGCGTTGAATTCCTGCGGCCTGAGGTTATAGCCGGGAATGACGAAGCGGTAGGCTTCGGCGAAGATATCGTCGCCGGTTTCGAACAGGTCGGCGCCTTCGGGCACGTCGCGCACCCAGCCGTGGGCGCGGATGGCGCGGGCCAACCCGTTCAACTCGGGGTCATCGGTCAACACCATGCCGCCCTCGCCGGTCGAGATGTGATGCGAGAAAAAAAAGCTGAAGGTCGAGAGGTCGCCGAAGGTGCCGGTCTTTTTGCCCCCTGATTCCTCTGGCAACTCGGCATCCAGCGATTCACAATTGTCTTCGATGAACCAAAGCCTGTGTTCGTCGGCGAAGGCGCGCATCACGTCGAGCGCCGCCGGGTTGCCGAGGATGGAAACGCCAACGATGGCGCGTGTTTGGGGCGTCAGGGCGGCTTCTAATTGCGACGTGTCCATGTTCAGCGTATCGGCCTCGACATCGACGAAACGAAGTTTGAGCCCGTATTGCTGAAGCGGATGGTACGTGGTCGCCCACGAAATCGCCGGCACGATAACCTCGTCGCCGGGGGTTAGAGGGCGGTCCTTGACGTGGGTCAGGGCGGCGGTGGCGACAAGGTTGGCCGACGAGCCCGAATTCACCATGACGGCAAACTTGCGCCCGTGATATTGGGCAAAGGCTTTCTCAAAAGCCGCTACCTCGGCGCCGATGGTGTAATGGCCGCTCTCCACTACCCGGTTGATGGCGGCCTTTTCCTCGGCCCCCCAGGTATCGGCGGCGAGTTCCCAAAATAGCTTGGGTATTAGCCCCGGCATTAAAACGGCCCCCGGAAGGCGGCCTCATGGGGCAAGGTCGGTTCCACGTCCGGCATCCATTCGGGTTGATCGGGGCGAACCATGGAATGCGCCCTGGAGGCGATCGTGGCGGCGTTGGGGTAGAAGGCTTTTTCCAAGGCCGGCGTCGTCGGACACGTCGTCGGCGCGTATCCCATGCGTCCGACGGTCAATGGTTTCCCTTCGTTGCGTTCACAGACGGCGGCGACGATCTCGGCACCGGCACCGGCTGTCGTCCAGGCATTGTCGACGGCCAACAGCCGGCCTGTTTTTGCGACGGACTGGGCGATGGTGTCGACATCCAGCGGCAACAGCGATACCGGGTCGATGACTTCCGCCGAAATACCGGCCTCCGCCAAAAGCTCGCGCGCCCGTAAACACTCGACCAGCATGTAGGAAATGCCGACCAGGGTGATGTCATCGCCTTCGCCGGAAATGCGGGCCTTGCCGAATTCGACGGTATAGGGGTCTTCGGGGACCGGCGCGTCGGTCGAATAAAGCAATCTGTGTTCGACGAAGATCACCGGGTTGTTGTCGCGGATGGCGGCGATCATCGTGCCTTTGGCGTCATAGGCGTTGGTCGGGGCGACGACCTTTAACCCCGGCACGTGCATGAACATGGCGTGCAGGCCTTGGCTGTGCTGGGCGCCCTGGCCCCACGATTTGCCGATGATGGAACGCGACACCATCGGCACGCTGACCTGGCCGCCGTACATGTAATGGGCCTTGGCCGCCATGTTGACGAGCTGGTTCATACACAGCATTAAAAAATCCATGCGGATGTGAACATGGATGGGGCGCATACCGGCCATGGCGGCGCCGATTGAAATGCCGGTGACGGCGTCTTCGGACAACGGCGTGTCCATGACCCGTTCCGGCCCGAACTTGTCGATCAGGCCCTTTGTCGTGCCTTGGATGGCCTTGTGATCGTCGACGTTGAGGCCGATGACGAAGACACCCGGGTCGCGGTCCATTTCCTGTTCGACGGCTTCCTGCAGGGCCTCGACATAACTTAGGCTACGCGTGCTTTTACTCGGCGAAGACATGGCTGAACAGCTCCTCCGGTTCGGGCCACGGGCTCTGTTCGGCAAAATCTATCGCCGCCGCAATCAGACTCTCGACCTCGTCGTCGATGGTCTGGCGGGCATCGTCGTCGAGCATGTCGCCTGTCTTCGCGACTTGGTCCGCCGCCAACCAGGGCTCAAGCTCGGCGCGGCTACGGTAGCCGTCGTCATAATCTTCGCCGGGGCCGACATGTTCGCGCCAGCGGTAGGTCATGCATTCCAGGAACTGCGGCCCGTCGCCGTTTCTGATGACGGCGGCGGCTTCCTCGGTCGCCGCCCGGAGCGCGAAGACCTCGTCGTTTTCAAGCTTTTTGGCCGGTATGCCATAGGTTTCGACGCGTTCGCACAGCCTGTCGGTGGCCCAGCGGCTGGATATCGGCGAATGAATGGCGTAGCCGTTGTTCTCACAGACGAACAACACCGGCAGCTTGTGCAGCGATGCGAAGTTCAGGGTCTCGGCGAAAACGCCTTCCTCGGTGGCGCCGTCGCCGAAGAAGCTGACGGCGATGCGGCCTTTGCCTTCGGTTTTCAGTGCGAAGGCGTAACCGGCGGCTATGGGGACTGTGGTGCCGACGACGGCGGACATGCCCATGACGCCGGCGGACATGTCGACAAGATGCATGGACCCCGCCTTGCCACCGGCGCCGCCGGTGCCTTTGCCGTAAAGCTCGGCCATCATTTGGTTGAGATCGCCACCCTTGGCCAGATAGCCCGCGTGCCCCCGGTAGGTGGCCGAAACGATGTCGTCATCGTTCAAGGCATCACAGACGCCGACGGCGACCGATTCTTGGCCGATGGACAGATGAACCGGGCTTTTAATCTTGTCGGAAGGATAAAGTCGGGCGACTTCTTCTTCCGTCCGCCTGATCAGGCGAAGCGAGCGGTACACCCTGGCAATTATCGCCGGGTCGGCGGGAACGTTGCCACTCATGAAATCCCCCAAAGATGGTAAATCGCCGGACAGGGTCAGATAACACCCGGCCCTTCAAACTTCAACATTTTGATAGGACCTGAGTTTAGCCGACCTGGTTGACGAGGCTGCCACGCGGTAGAAAACCGGAGGACGAACTGTTGACGATGCGCGATAATTCCGCCGACAGGTTGCTGGTGGGGGACAATCCGTCGCGCAAGACTTCAAGCCCGTCGATCCGGGCGCGGGCTAGGGTCAGGGCGGTTTTGATTTTGGCGACGGCGGCCAGCGCTTCTTCGCGGGTGATGCCGCTTAGGTCTTTAAGCCCCAGCCCATGGGAATCAAGCGGTTGCGGGGACACCGTGATCCGGCCTCCGAATTCGGTGCTCTGTAGGCTGAAGCGCCTGGAGCCCGATGCAATCAGATTGGCGCCGGAAACGGCGGCGTTCTTGACCAGATTGTCGATGGCCTTAATCAAGCGTTTGCCCTGGGACGTGATGGTGACACCGGAAATACGGGTGCCGCCCAGGGTCAGGCCGGTTAATTCCCCTGTCACGCCCTGATCGGCCGCCAGTTGGAAAGCGCCGGCCAGGGTTTCCAGCGCGCTGACGATCCCGTAGCCGGAAACCAGGGCGACTTCGACGGCGATGCGGGCATCGTTGGCGTTGACCCGCAGGCCGCCGCCGTTTCGCAGCGCTTCCAGAGCCTTGGGAATATCCGGCGCCGGGCCGCGGGAACCCGAAGACCGGGTCAGGGATGACAACGCCCGACCGCCATTGATGGCGATTGAAAGCGACGACGCGGATCCGATGGCAAAATCAGCCAAGACCACACCTTAAAACTTTCCACGCCACTCCAGATACTTGGGGATGGTGGAATTCAGGCGCCGTTTCTTGGCACTCTCCGCAGAGGACCTAGGATTTTACATAAAACCGGATGCTTTGGTATCACTCGTTATGGTTAACGGCGATTTTTCTTTTTCTGGGCGTTAAATTCGATTTTTCCAAGCCCTTCCCGGCCCCAAATTGGCGCTTACAACTACGATAGAAGTTGACATATTTGACAAAACCCCTAAATTCATTGCGGCATAGATATGGTATGTCAGAAAACTGTCATCTACTAACCATTGGTGATTATTACTAATTTCTTAATGTTCCGTTGGCGATTCCGATAACCGGAGCCTCCCCGTGGCTAAGACGACTGCGAAACAATCTTACACAATCCCTTGTTCCAGCGCCTTTCGCGACCAAATCGGCGAATTGGCTCAGGCCCGCGGCGTTAACGCCGCCGACCTTGTGCGCTCGGTGGTCTTAACGGTGCCGAGGGATCGTCTCGAAGCCTTCCCAGACCCAGGCGGGCCGGCCAAGGGCGACCGCGAAACCGTCATCGTCAAGTCAGGCGTGGCCAAGGGCCGTCCCTGGCGCCGCAAGCCGCGGCTGCAAGTGCGGATGACGCCGGGGTTTAAGGCCTCCCTGCTGCGCCGGGCGTTGGCCCTGGCGCTGGCTTTGCAGGAGGGCGAGGCCAGCCTTGTCTTAGAAGGAGCGGACGATGCCCCGCCTCTTGATTTACCTAGCGACTTTCCCGCCGGCGACGAAGAACTGGCCCGCCTTCGCGCCATTGTTTCGGTGCTGTCGTTCGAGCCCTTGCCCGGCGGCGTCAAAACCAGGGAACAGGCGCTGCACGTGCTGGGCCTGCCCCCCGGTAACATGCCCGATATCGGCATCCTGAAGGCGCATTTCCGGATGCTGGCGGCCATCCACCACCCCGACAGCGGCTACGGCAATCACGACCGCATGAGCCAGCTCAACAGCGCCATGGACGTCTTGTCCCGCAGCTCTTGAACCAATCGGGGGCCTTGAGCCGATCGGCGGCGGCGGGGTAATGTTGGGGATCAGGGGGAAATCAATGCGGCTTAAAGATAAAACAGCCATCGTTACCGGCGCCGGTTCCGGCTTCGGCGAAGGCATTGCCAAACGCTTCGCCGAAGAAGGCGCCAAGGTGCTGGTCGCCGACATTGACGGGTCGGCGGCGAAGCGCGTCGCTGAGGATATAGACGGCGCCGAGCCTTTTAAGGTCGATGTTTCCGACGGCGGTCAGGTTAAGGCCATGATGGCGGCGGCGAAAGATGCCTTCGGCGGGCTCAACATCTTAGTCAACAACGCCGGCATCGCCCAGAAACGGGGGCCGATGCTGGATGTCCGGGAAGAAGATTTTGACCGGATTTACGCGGTCAACGTCAAAAGCATCTATTGGGGGGCGCTCCACGGGGTGCCGTTGCTCCGGGAAAGTCCCGGCGGCGTCATCATCAACATCGCCTCGACGGCGGCCATCAGTCCCCGTCCGGGCCTGACTTGGTACAACGGATCAAAAGGTGCCGCGGTGACGTTAACAAAATCCATGGCCGCCGAGCTGGCGCCTGAAGGCATCCGCGTCAACGCCGTTAATCCGGTGATCGGTGAAACCGGCCTGACGGCGGAGTTCATGGGTGGCGACACGCCCGAGATCCGAGAAAAATTCATCGCCACCATCCCGCTTGGCCGCATGAGCACACCCTTGGATGTCGCCAACGCGGTTCTTTACCTGGCGTCGGACGAAGCCGAGATGTTGACCGGCGTCTGCCTGGAAGTCGACGGCGGGCGCTGTATCTAGACTAATTTATCCTGAGGGTCTTCACCGGCGAAAAACGCGGTCAGGTTATCGACCACCCGCATGCCCATGGCGACCCGCGTTTCCAGGGACGCAGATCCCAAGTGCGGCAGTAGCACGACGTTTTCCATTTTGATCAATTCTTCGGGAACTTTGGGTTCGCCCTCGAAAACATCCAGCCCGGCACCGGCGATGGTGCCGGATTTCAGCGCGTCAATCAGCGCCGCCGGGTCGATAACGTCGCCGCGCGCCGAATTGATAAGAAACGCCCCGGGTTTCATCTTGCCGATCCTGTCGGCATTCATCAGGTGATAGGTTTCGGCGCCACCGGGACAGTGGATGGAGACGAAATCGGACCGCGCCAGAACATCATCAATGCTGTCGCACGCTTCGGCGCCCAAGGCGGCCGCGTCTTCTGCGGACGGCGGATAGGGGTCGTGGAACAGCACCTTCATGCCGAAACCATGGTGCGCACGCTGGGCCATGGCCCGGGCGATTCGCCCAAATCCGATCAGCCCGATGGTTTTGCCGGTGACCTTGGTGCCCATCATGTGGGTCGGCCGCCAGCCGACCCATTCGCCCGCTCTAACGTGGCGTTCGCCTTCGCCGGTGCGCCGGGCCACCGTCAGCAGCAGGTTCATGGCGATATCCGCCGTGCAATCGGTCAGCACTTCCGGCGTATTGGTGACGGTGAAACCCGCCGCCTTGGCCGCGTCCAGGTCGATATGATTAAAGCCGACGCCGTTGGATCCGATGATCTTGGCCGTCGCCCCTTCGACGCCCAGAACGTCTGCGTTGACCGCGTCCGTCACCGTCGGGCAGAACGCGTCCGCCGTCTTCAGGGCGTTCTTCATTTCGTCCGCCGACATGATGTGGTCGTCTTCGTTCAGCGTTACGTCGAAGACGATGGTCATGTGTTTCTCGACTTCTTCCGGCCAGCGACGCGATACGATGACTTTGGGTTTGCTCATTTAAATCTCCTCCCTGAATAACGGTTCTTTTTTAGCTTATTTTCATCCGGACATAAAACCGCCCGGAAGTTGGAATCATTTCCGGGCGGTTTTTTTGGGTTGCAGTCCGGCGCCGTTAGCGGCGGTCGCCGAACAGCCTGAGCAGCATGACGAACAGGTTGATGAAGTCCAGATACAGCGTCAACGCGCCCATGATGGCTTTTTTCGATGCCGTTTCCGAGCCGTCGGCTTCGGCGTACATGGATTTGATCTTTTGCGTGTCATACGCCGTCAGGCCGACAAAGATTAAAACCCCGAGCACCGAAATGACGAAGTGCATGGCCGAGCTTTGAAGGAAGATATTGACGATGCTGGCGATGATGATGCCGATCAGGCCCATGAACAGGAACGATCCCCACCCGGTCAGATCCTTTTTGGTGGTGTAACCGTAAAGGCTCATGCCGGCGAAGGTGCCCGCCGTGATGAAGAAGACGCGCGCAATGGACGCCCCGGTATAGGACAGGAAGATGTGCGACAGCGACAGCCCCATGACGCCGGCAAAACCCCAGAACACGGCCTGTGCCGTCGACGCCTTCATCTTGTTGATGCCGAAACTGAGCGCCAGCACAAAGGCCAGCGGCGAGAACATGGCGATATAGGCCAGCATCGTCGGCTGCAGGAAACCCTCGGGGCTGGTGACATAGAACAGGCTGATCAGCGCCGGTGTGTTGGCGGTGACGTACGAGACGATGCCGGTCAGCGCCAGGCCCGATGCCATGTAGTTGTAGACACGCAGCATATACGCCCGAAGACCGGCGTCGATCGGAACGGCTTCGGCGCCGGCCATCCGGTCGGCGCGAAGCGAGAACTTGTTGTTGGATCCGAAAGCCATTGGAAACTCCTATTCCTTAAAATGGTAGTGCACCTATTGTACGGCTATATATGGCAGAATTTTGACTAAGATCAATAGTTAGCCACATCCGCCGTTGAAGGGCGGGGCGGGGCGGGTTAAATAGGGGTAAGGCCTTGGGCCTAAGGATTTCCGTCCCATGACATCATTCAGATCAGCCCAAACCGAGGCCGAAGACTGGGCCGGGATCGCCAAAAATCTGGCCGAGGGCCTGAACGCCTCCGGCGGCATGCTGGGCAAGGAAGAAACGTATCTAGGCTTCCTTTACGTCACTGACGTCATCGCCGGGGATCTGGCCTCGATCCTCACCTATCTGCGCCAGACCACGGACATCGAGGATTGGATCGGCACCGTCGGCATCGGCATCTGCGCCAGCGGCGCCGAATATTTTGACCGCCCGGCGGCCGTCGCCATGGCGGCGCCGTTGCCGAAAGACAGCTATTTTATTTTTCCCCCCATCGAAGCCGGGTTCGAGGACTTAACCCCGGAAAGCCGGGAATGGATTACCAAGACATCGCCGCCGTTCGGCATCGTTCACGGCGATCCCAATACCCCAGGCACGGCTGCCTTGCTCGAAGATTTGGGCGTGCAAACGTCCGGATTCTTGGTCGGGGGTTTGAGCGCGTCGAGGGGGCCTTATCATCAAATCGCCGGCCAGATTTCTTCGGGCGGTTTGTCCGGTGTCCTTTTCGCGCCCGAGGTCGAGGTCGCAACCGGCCTCAGTCAAGGCTGCCTGCCGGTGGCCGGAGCCCACGTCGTTTCCGATTGCTTGGATAACGTCATCATCGGGCTTGACGGGGAAAACGCGCTCGACGTGTTCAAGGACGACATCGGCGAATTGCTGTCGCGCGATCTCAACCGCGCCGCCGGTTATATCCAAGCGGCGTTTCTGATTGAAGGCTCCGATACCGGCGATTACGTCGTCCGCAATTTGGTCGGCATCGACCCGGCGCGGGGCTGGCTGGCGGTCAGTGAAGAAGTCGAGGCCGGCGATCGGGTGATGTTCGTGCGCCGTGATCCGAAAAGCGCCGAAGAAGATATGAAGTCGATGATCGAAGGGCTTAAGAGACGCCTGCCGGGGCCGCCTCGGGGCGGGGTTTATTTTTCCTGCGTCGCCCGCGGCCCCAATATGTTCGGCGAAGAAGGCCGGGAGATGTCTTTGATCCAAGACCATCTCGGCGATTTTCCGCTGGTCGGCTTCTTCGGAAACGGCGAAATTTCCAACAACCGGCTTTACGGCTATACCGGCGTTCTTGCCCTTTTCTTATGATCCTAAAATGATTTTCAAATCAGGACTCTAACCACGAAGACACAAAGACACGAAGTTTTCCACATGGGTCTTTGCGCCTTGGTGTCTTGGTGGTGAATCCATTTTTCTTTTCTAAAAGGGAATTTTTTAATGAAATTCAACGAACTGGGCCGCACCGGCATCAAGGTCAGCCGCATTTGCCTTGGCACCATGACCTTCGGCGAACAAAACACCGAAGCCGAAGGCCACGCGCAATTGGACATGGCGTTCGATCACGGCGTCAACTTTGTCGATACGGCCGAAGCCTATTCCTTTCCGGCCAGCCCCAAAACCCAAGGGGATTCGGAAAAAATAATCGGGGCCTGGATGAAGGCGAAAGGCAATCGGTCCGATGTTGTCGTCGCGACCAAAATCACCGGCCCAAGTTCCGAACGCTCGCACATTCGCGGCGGTCAACTCAGGTTCACCCGCGACCAGGTGACGGACGCCGTGGATTTGAGCCTGAAGCGGCTCGGCACCGATTATATCGATCTGTACCAGACCCACTGGCCGGAACGGCCTGCCAACTATTTCGGCAAGCTCGATTACAAACACGACGACGGCGCCGACTTCACGCCCATGGAAGACCAACTCGACGCGCTCGCCCATCAGGTCAAAGCCGGAAAAGTCCGGGCCATCGGCGTTTCAAACGAAACCCCCTGGGGGGTCATGAAGTTCCTGGAAATCGCCGAGAAGACGGGCATGCACCGCATCGCCAGCATCCAGAACCCTTATAACCTGCTGTGCCGGACGTTCGAAATCGGCCTCGCCGAAGCGGCGATCCGCGAAGACTGCGGCCTGTTGGCCTATTCGCCGCTGGGCTTCGGGGCGCTTACGGGAAAATATATGAACGGGAAATTACCCGAAGGATCGCGCCACAAGCTGTTCCCCAAATTCATGCGCTATTTTAAACCAGCCGGGGTCCAGGCGACACAAGCCTATGTCGCCCTGGCCCGTGTGCATGGCCTCAATCCGGCGCAGATGGCGCTGGCGTTTGTTAATTCCAAGCGCTTCCTGACGTCGACCATCATCGGCGCGACGACTTTGGGCCAGCTTGCCGATAACCTAGCATCGGAAGACATGGACCTTACCGAAGACCTGCAAGGCGCCATCGAAGAAATCCACAACGAACACCCCAACCCGTCGCCTTGAGCCTCATTGACGTAATAATTAACCACGAAGACACAAAGGCACAAAGATAGGTTAAAGGCTGCTTTTTCTTCTTTGTGTCTTTGTGGTTTAAAATTTTATCCGGTTACAAGAAACGACAAACAAGGAATTAGACAGGTGCGGCTTTTCGTCGGCATTGCCTTGCCCGAGGATATCCGGGATCGTCTGAGATCCCTTTCCGGCGGACTCCCCGGCGCGCGCTGGGTGAGCCTTGAAAACCTTCACCTGTCCTTGCGGTTCATCGGCGAGGTCCCGGGGGGCGACGAGCGCGACATTTTTGAAGCCTTGAAGGCCCTTGATTTGCCCGCATTCGAGCTGACCCTTTCGGGGCTTGGCAGCTTCGAGCGCCGGGGGCGAGTGTATGCGGTTTGGGCAGGCGTCGAAAAATCGGAACCCCTGTCACACCTACAGGCCAAGGTGGCGGTGGCCTTGGAGCGCACGGGGTTTGAGCCCGAACACCGCAAGTTCAAACCCCATATCACCCTGGCTCGCCTGAAAGGCGGAAAAGTCCCCGAGGTCGCCCAATATTTGCAATTCCACGGTAGTTTTGCGGTCGGCCCATTCCGGGTCGCCCATTTCACCTTGTTTCGGAGCTATTTGGGCAACGGGGGCTCGCACTATGAGGCATTGGTGGAATATCCGCTTAAGAGCCCGACGCCTAAATTGTAACAACCGTTTACATCCCGTTCACATCGGTTTCATACGCCTTGAACAGCTTAGCCTTAGGTTTGTCGCCGAAGGGAAGGCCTAAGGCATCCTCAGTGGTATTTTTTGGAAATTAAGGAATGACATCATCGATCACTTCAAATTGGGCCCGGAGGATTAATCTTGGCGGCATTGCGGTTTTACTGTCCGCCCTTTTCACCCTAACCGCCCTCGGCCCCGCTCAGGCCGGGGAGCCCAGAACGTTCACTCTTTCCAGGGCGCCGCAATTGTCGGCCATCACCACGGCCCGGACGTGGCAGCCCTTCGTCGATTATTTGACCCAGGAAACCGGGCACAAGATTGTGCTCAAACTCTATAATCGGCGGCTCGATTTCGATCACGATGTGGTTGCCGGAATTCCCGATTTTTATTACGGCAATCCCGGGTATTTCGTCGTCGGGCGAAAGCTGCACGGCTATCGCCCGCTGATCCGAAGCAACGCCAGACAATTAAAAGGCATCGTCGTTGTTCGTGCCGATAGCCCTTTCAAGTCGGTCAAGGACCTCGACGGCCAAAAAATCGCTTTTCCAGCGGCCAATGCCCTGGCCGCGTCGCTCTATATTCGGGCCTTGCTGGTTGAGCGCGAAAAGATCAATTTCAAGCCCCATTACGTCGGCAGCCACGACAACGTCTATCGAAACGTCGCCAATGGTACTTTTCCCGCCGGCGGCGGCGTTCACCGGACGCTGAACCGCGAAACAAAAGGCCTTAAAAAGTCACTTCGCGTTCTGTACGAAACGCCGGGCATGTCGCCGCATCCCCTAACGGCGCATCCCCGGGTTCCTGCTGACGTCGCCATGGCGGTCCAAAAGGCTGTTTTGAAACTTCGGGACAGCGAAGATGGAATGAAGATGCTGAAAAAGCTGAAGATCGAGAAACCCGTCATCGCCAATTTCGAACGCGATTACCTGTCCATGGAAGAACTGGGGCTGAAGATGTATGCGCCGCTTCTGGTCCAGATGAAATAACCGGGGTCATGGAACCCGACGCGCCCGGTGCAGTTACCAAACGGTGGGCCAATCCCCTGCGCTCGCTGGGCGGACAGGTCGCCCTGGTCATGGGATTGTGCCTGTTGGCGGTTACCGCCGTGTTCAGCGGGTACTTGGCTGAAAAGCAGTCCCAGACGACGCTGTCTTTTATTAAATAAGAATCTGCTTTTATCGGTGAAGATATCGGCGCCGTTTCCCTGCCTTACCTAGTGTCCAAGGACCTGGTGACGATTGAAAATCTACTGCGCTAAGCGGCGAACAGACCGGATATCCGGCATTTGACGATTATCGGCCCGGCGGGACAGGTTATCGCCATCGTCAAGAAAAACCCGGGCGGTTTTCCTGAACCGGTGTTTGAGTTGGACTTGGTAAAGATTCCCCAAGGGACGGCCAAAAAATTTTCCATTAATAACGACTATCTGGTCAAGCCCATCAACGTCGAGGAAGTGACGAAGGCGATACGGCGGTCCCTCGAAATCTGCTAGGGGCTTTAAGCCGGTGACGTCGGGGGCCGGTTTAGACGTGTTGCGGCTGGGCTTCTTTATCGCGGTTGGGTTCGGAACTGGAACTGGAACCTTTTAAATGCTCCGCCAAAATTTTGTTTTGCTTTTCCACCTTGGCGATCTTGGCAAGCAATTCGTCCATGGTTTTCTTCTGTTCAGCCCGAACGCGCAACAAAAGGGTTTCCCCTTGGATTTCGACATTCTTCGTGGCCGCAGTAGCCAGCCAAATCGACGTCAGGCCGACGACGAGGGCCAGAGAACCGATGATTAACGCCATAGAACGAAGCCTCCTGTCCGGGATTTTTTCCGAGCCCACCGTAACAGGATTCGCTTTCCCAATTCAAATGCATAAATACGTATGTGACACTTTTTTTGTTGTTGCCGATGTCAACAGCCGAATTTTTTGAGTGTGCTGGCGACGGAACCGACGTAGGAACCGCCGAACAGATGGACATGCACCAACAACGGATAGAGGTTGTAAAGCGCCAAGCGTTCCTCGAAAAACCCCGGTTTTATGGCCCTGAGCTCGCCGTAGCGCCCAAAGAAGGCGTCGGAAAAAGTACCGAACAGGGTCGAAAAGGCGAGCTCGATTTCAGCGTCGGCGTAATAAATGGCGGGATCGACGAAGCCGGAAATGCGGCCCTGGTGGCTGAGCACGTTGCCGGTCCACATGTCGCCGTGAATAAGCGACGGCTTGGCCGGCTCCACCAGCCATTCACTAAGCCGGGAAGCCAATTTTTCCAGGCCCCCCATCAGGTCCTTAGGCAGGCGCCCGGCGTCTAAGGCTTGGCGGCCCATGTAAAGCAGCCGGTGGTCGCGGAAAAAGTCGATCCAGCTTGCTGTCTGAGGATTGGGCTGGTGCAGGCCGCCGATCACCGTCGCCCGTTCAAACCCGAAGCTATCGGCGGTGACATCGTGCAGCGCCGCCAGCATCCCGGCGGCTTCGATCTCGGCGCTTTCGGTAATGCCCCCGCTGGTCTCGAGAAAACTCATCAGCAGCAACCCGTCGTCGGCGTGAAGCACATCGGGGACGGCCAAACCACGGTCGCCCAGGTAACGAAGCATGAAACCTTCGAGGTCGAGCCCGCTTCCCTCATCGCCCGATTTGGCGACGATGGTGCGGCCGTCTTCCAGGGTTACCCGGCGGACATCACCGATACAGCCGCCGCTCAGTGGTTGCGAACGCACAGGCCCCGACCCGGTGACCTCGGCAATGATGGTTTCCACCGGGGTCCGCACCCGGGCCTACAGGTGTTTTTCGCGAATGTCGGAGAGCAACCCCTTCGACGCCCCTTCGATCAGGTCGAGCACGCCATCGAAACCGCCGTCGCCGCCGTAATAGGGGTCGGGCACGTTCTTGCGGCCGAGCTCGGGCGCGAAATCCATGAACATATGTAGCCGGTGTTCCTCGCCGGGCGGGCAAATGCTTGCAAGGTCCGCATGGTTTTCATTGTCCATGGCGATGACGTAATCGAAATGCTGGAAATCGGCCGCCTTGGCCTGGCGCGCGCGCTGGCCCGACAGATCGACGCCGCGCAAGCGGGCGGCTTCCTGGGCCCGGCGGTCGGGCGGCTGACCGATGTGCCAGCTGCCGGTGCCGGCGGAATCGACGGTGATGTCGGTGCCGAGGCCTTCACTTTCGACAAGCGCCATGAAGACGCCTTCGGCGGTCGGCGAGCGGCAGATGTTTCCGAGGCACACGAACAGAACCTTAACCAACGCTTTTATCCCCCCGATGGCGTTTTACAGGCGCCTTGGATTATCATTGTCCCCAGGCTTTCGGGCAAGGCCGGGTTTGAGAGATTTTTTATGACCGCGAGGGCCAAACAAAACATTGTCGTTTTGACCGGCGCCGGGATTTCCAAGGAATCCGGGCTCGACACCTTTCGCGACGCCGATGGGATCTGGTCCAAGGTGCGCATCGAAGACGTTGCTACGCCCGAAGCCTTCGCCCGCGACCCGGTGGCGGTGCACGAATTTTACAATGCCCGGCGTGCCTCCCTGGCGTCCGGCGAGGTCCATCCCAACGCCGCCCATATTGCTTTAGCCAAGCTGGAAGCGGAATGGCCGGGCGACGTTTTGATTGTCACCCAAAACATCGACAACCTGCACGAACAGGGCGGCAGCCGGAACGTGCTTCACATGCACGGCGAACTTTTAAAAATCGAATGCCAGATCTGTGGCGAGATTAGCAACTGGCTGGATGATTTAAGCGCCACTATGGCCTGCGGCCATTGCCAGGCCCGGGGCGGGCTCAGACCCCATGTCGTGTGGTTCGGCGAAATGCCGCTCGGCATGGATCGCATTTATGCGGCGCTTGACGGATGTCGGCTGTTTCTGTCCATCGGCACGTCGGGCAACGTTTACCCGGCGGCCGGCTTCGTCGCCCGAGCAGGCAAGGCGCACACGGCGGAACTCAATCTGGAACCGTCGGAAGGCGCGACTTTTTTTGTGGAATCTTGTTACGGCCCCGCAACAAAGGTTGTAACGGCTTACGTGGAGAAGGTTTTGGCGAAGGGCTGGTGACGGCCAGAAAACAAAGAAAATGGGAGCCACCCTTGATCGCTGGGGAAGAATTTGTGAAGGTAGCGACGATTTCGAAGATGCCCGAAGACCGCCCTTTTTCTATTATTAAAGCGGAATAATCCCCATGAGCCCTCCCATCCAGGTATTGGATATCCCGGATCATTTAAGGCCCTTCGCCGACGATGTTCTCGACGGACTGTCGAAGGCGCAGAAGGAGTTGTCGTGCAAATATTTCTACGACCAACGGGGCTCCGAACTGTTCAACGTCATCTGCGAGCTCGATGAATACTATCCGACGCGAACCGAAACCGCGTTGCTGGAAACCCACGGGGCCGAAATCGCGGAAATCTTGGGGCCCGGGGTCTGCCTGATCGAATATGGGTGCGGGTCGCTGGTAAAAACCCGTTGCCTGTTGGATGCCATGCAAGATCCCGCCTTGTTTATCCCCATCGATATCTCGGAAGATCACTTGATCCGCTCGGCCAAGGCTCTGGCCGACGATTATCAGGATTTAAAAGTGATTCCCGTGGTTGCCGATTTCACCGACCCCGTCGAATTCCCCGAAGAGGCGAAGAAAGACTGCACCGGCAAACGGGTCGGGTTTTTCCCGGGCTCGACCATCGGCAATTTCGAACGCGACCGCGCGGTTCAGTTCTTGAAGGTCGTGGCCGGCCAAGTCGGCGAAGGCGGCGGGCTGTTGGTCGGCGCCGATCTGAAGAAAGACGAAAACGTCCTCATCCGCGCCTATGACGATTCCGAAGGCATCACGGCGGCCTTCAATTTCAATGTCATGGAGCGTATCAACAAGGAACTGGGGGGCGATTTCGATATATCCGGTTTCCGCCATCTGGCCCGCTATAACCGCGAGCATGGCCGGGTCGAGATGCATCTATTAAGCCTCAAGGAGCAGACGGCCAAAATCCTCGGCCGGGCTTTCCGCTTTCGGGAAGGCGAAACCATCCACACCGAGAATTCCCATAAATATACGCTTGAGGAATTCCGGGACCTGGCCCAGGCGGCCGGGTTTTCCACCGTCAAAACCTGGGTCGATGAAGATGACCTGTTTTCGGTGCATTATCTGACCGTCGATTAAACCCCGCCGCTGGAAGTCGGCCCATGAAGGACCTTGATGAACTTCTATCCCGCATAAAGGATTGCACCCTTTGTGCACCCCATCTGCCGCTGGGGCCGAGGCCGATCATCCGGGCAAAGGCGACGGCCAAGATTTTGCTCATCGGCCAAGCCCCGGGCACCCGGGTTCACGAATCCGGGGTGCCCTGGGACGACCCTTCCGGCGACAGGCTGCGCCAATGGCTCGACGTGCCGAAAGACGTTTTTTATGACGAAAGCCACATCGCCATCATGCCGATGGGCTTCTGTTATCCTGGCCGCAAAGATAAAGGCGGCGATAACCCGCCCCGTCCCGAATGCGCGCTGGAATGGCACGAGCTGGTTCTTAAGTTCGTTCCGGATGTGAAACTAACTCTCCTGATCGGGAGTTACGCCCAGAAATACTATTTGGGCAAAGCAATGAAAAAAACGATGACAGAGACGGTCCGGGCCTGGCATGAGTACCTTCCCCGGTTCCTGCCAACCCCACATCCAAGCTGGCGCAGCACAGGCTGGTTAAATAAGAACGCCTGGTTCGAAAGTGACCTGTTGCCGGAATTACGGAAAAGAGTGCGGAAAGTTCTTTAGAAAAAGAGAGGAATTCCTTGACTTTTTTCAATGGACTCGCCAAATATTTAAGAACAAGGTCACTTTATTAACCTAACTTGAATAATTTAGGTTAATAATTTGATCTTAATTTTTAAGGCGGCTGGGGGCCCGTGGCGTCATGCATTTCATTCCCGATGATGTTCTATTTCAACGTCTTGCCTTCGATAATCCCTGGTGGGCGGGCGGAACCGGTGCAAAACCCAAATTCCACGACTTTATAAAACGGGCCTACTTCTCCGCTTTTTTTTCCCGTTTCATCAATCCCATAGGCACAGAACCCCTGTTGCTGGCGGGGCCGTCGGGCGCCGGTAAAACAGTGATGATCCGCCAAGCGGTGGCACAGTTGCTGGAAACGGGGGTGGCTCCGACATCCATTTTTTATTGCTCACTGACGACGCCCAGTTACACGGGCGCGTCCCTTGAAAGATTGTTGGATGTGTTCGCGGCCCGTTACGGCCATGGCTTGGACAGCGAAATTAACGTCTTTTTGGATGACGTCCAATACATCAAGAATTGGCAGACGACAGTGCGGGCCTTGGCCGGAAAGTGGCCAAAAGGGCGAATCGCCGTTTCGGTTTTCAGCGGCGCGACGACGGGCGGGAAAGACGACCCGGCTTTCGTTCTGCCGCCGCTGACTTTTTTGGAATTTCTTAGGTTTCGGGGATCGGAGGAAAAGCTGTTCGGCGCCGGCGCCGGAAAGGGCAGCGCCCAAATGTCGGTGAGCCCGGAGGCGCTTAAAGCCCTGAACGCTGAATTTAACCAATACGTCAACTTTGGCGGCTTCCCGAAAGGCGTTTCACCCCAAATCGAAGACATCTCGGGGCCTGCTTTCATTCGTGACGAATTGGCGGCCAAGGTTTTGCATAAGGACCTGGCCAGCTTGGCCGGGATCAACGATATCCAGGAACTGAACCGCCTGTTCGCCATCCTGGCGTTCAACACCGCCCGCGAGGTGACGATCGAAGAATTGACCAAAGCCGTGGGCGTCGCCAAAAACACGCTGCGCAAATACCTGGATTACCTGGAACACGCTTTCCTGATCCGCCGCCTGCCCCGGGTCGATCGCCAGGCCAAGCCCTTCCAACGCGCCGTTGCCTTCAAGGTTTATTTGACCGCGCCTTGTCTTTATGCCGCCTTGTTTGGGCCCGCTTCCCCGGACAGCGACGCTTTTCCCAGGCTTGCCGAAACGGCCCTGGTGTCCCAATGGCTGGGCTCAGAGGCGGTAGGAAATCTGGCATACGCCAGTTGGCGGGGCGGCACCATCGATCTGCTTTCCCTAAACCCCGCGACCGGTAAACCCGATCATGTTTTTGAAATCGATTGGCGAGACACCTATGCCGGTGGGGGAAAGGGCCCCGAAAATTTGACGGCCTTCGTCAAGGAGACCAACCCGACCGCAAGGGCCTACATCATGACACACACCACAGCCCGCCAAGCCACCATGTCCGGCACCGAGATCACGTTGGCGCCGCTGGCCCTCTATGCCTATTGGATGGAGCGTGCCTCAATGCTCAGCAGTTTTGATTCTGCTGCGTAAGGGTTTTAAGGGGCTATGCCCCCGGGTTACTTAGCGGGTTACTTGGCGATTTTATTGGCGAGCCTGAGGCGCAGCGCGTTGAGCTTGATAAAGCCTTCGGCGTCCCGCTGGTCATAAACCGAGTCAGCTTCGAAGGTCGCCGTTTCTTCTGAATAGATGCTTTTCGGCGATTTCCGCCCGGTGACGATGACGTTGCCTTTATAAAGTTTCATCCGCACCGTGCCGGTAACGTTCCCCGAAGCCTTGTCGATAGCCGCCTGCATCATCTCCCTTTCGGGCGAGAACCAAAAGCCGTTGTAAACGGTTTCGGCATACCGCGGCATCATCTCGTCCTTCAAGTGCATGGCGCCACTGTCGAGGGTGATGCTTTCCATGGCCCGCCGGGCCTTGAACAGCACCGTGCCGCCGGGGGTTTCGTAAACGCCCCGGGATTTCATGCCGACGAACCTGTTTTCGACGATGTCGTCGCGCCCGATGCCGTTTTCGCCGCCAAGAACATTAAGCCTTTGCAGAAGGTCCGCCGGCCCAAGCTTCTTGCCGTCGACGGCAACCGGATCGCCGCCCTTGAATTCAATCTCGACCGTGGTCGGTCGGTCGGGCGCGGCTTCGGGGCTGAGCGAGCGCGTGAACATGTTTTCGGCCGGTTCCACCCACGGGTCTTCGAGCACCTTGCCTTCGTAGCTGATATGCAAAAGGTTGGCGTCCGTCGAATAAGGGGCTTCGCCTTCCTTGTCCTTGGGAACGGGGATCTGGTGCTTGCCGGCGTATTCGATCAGTTTGGTGCGGCTGTTCAAATCCCATTCTCGCCACGGCGCGATGATCTTGATGTCGGGGTTGAGCGCGTAATAGCCGAGCTCAAACCGCACCTGGTCGTTGCCCTTGCCGGTCGCCCCGTGGGCAACGGCGTCGGCGCCAACTTGGGCCGCGATCTCGATCTGGCGTTTGGCGATCAACGGCCGGGCGATGGAGGTGCCGAGAAGATAGGTTCCTTCGTAAATGGCATTAGCCCGGAACATCGGAAACACGTAATCGCGAACAAATTCGTCCCGAAGGTCCTCGACGAAGATTTCCTTGATCCCCATCAGCTCGGCCTTTTCCTTGGCCTCTTCGAGCTCTTCGCCTTGCCCCAGGTCAGCGGTAAAGGTGACGACCTCGCAGCCGTAGGCGTCCTGCAGCCAGCGTAGAATGACCGAGGTATCGAGGCCGCCGGAATAAGCCAGCACGACTTTTTTAACGTCACCGCTCATTTTCTAAATCCTTGTTAAGGCGCGCCGAGTATAGGGAAAACCGGTGCTTGAGCAAGGCTAGCGAAGTTTCTAGAGTCCATGCCATGGACATCAACCACCTTTCCACGCCGACCCTTATTCTCGACAAGGCGCGCTTGCAGCGCAATATCGATGCTATGGCCGAGCGTGTGAAAGCCCTAGGCGTGGACTTGCGTCCCCACCTGAAAACTACGAAATCCGCTGATGTCGCCCGGCTGGCCGTTGATGGCAATTTTGGCGGCATCACCGTCGCCACCATGCGGGAAGCCGAATATTTCCTGGAAAACGGCATTACCGACATCACCTATGCCGTCTGCATCGTGCCGTCGAAATTGGACCAGGCGCTTTCGCTGGTGGATCGTGGGGCGGACCTGAAACTCTTGACCGACAACGCCGACGTCGCCGGCGCCATCGCCGGGCACGGCGGCTTATTTAAGGTGCTGATTGAAATCGATTGCGGCGAACACCGGACAGGTGTTTTACCGGACAGCCCGGAGCTTTTGGAAATTGCCGGCATCCTAGCTGCGGGAGAAAAAACGGAATTGGCGGGGGTTTTGACCCACGCCGGCCACACCTATGCCTGCCGCAGTAAAGACGAGATCATTGTCGTCGCCGAAGATGAAAGAGCCGCCGCCGTCCTGGCCGCGGACAGGATCAGGGAAGCCGGGCACCCATGTCCCACGGTCAGCACCGGCTCGACGCCATCAGTCATGTTCGCCCGAAATACCGACGGCGTCACCGAGGTCCGGCCCGGGGTCTATATGCTGGGGGATATGTTCCAGGTCGGCATCGGCACGCGAAGCATCGATGAAGTCGCCTTGACCGTCCTGACATCGGTCATCGCCCACCGCCGGGACGACAACCAATTGTACATCGACGCCGGCGGACTGGCCCTGTCGAAGGACCGCGCCACGGCGGCCTTCAAAGGGGATGATGATGTCGGCTATGGCTTGGTTTGCGACTTGAAGACGACAAAACCCATTGCGGGGCTCCGCGTTGCCTCGGTCCATCAGGAACATGGATTGGTGACCGGCGATCGGCCATTGCCGTTTGACGACCTGCCCGTCGGATCAAAAGTTCGGATCATGCCCAACCACGTCTGCATGACGGCGGCGGCGTATGATTCCTATAATGTTATTGATGGCGATGGGGGTTTTGGTGAAGTGACCGCCGTCTGGGGCCGCTGCAACGGCTGGTAGGCGGTTTAGCCTTCCGCTTGAGTTTCTTGATCTTCCTCTTTTCCCGCCACCCATTCGTCCAGGTGCGGCTTCAAACCGTCAAAAGGCCGAAACCCGGCGCACAAAAGAGTCGCCTTTTCGCCGGTCCTGAGGATCACCGTCGGGAACCCCCGGACCCCCATGGTGTGAGAGCGATGAAAATCGCCCGCCGTCTCATAGGTCATCTGGCGCGACGAAAAGGCCTTGGTGAAATCGTTCGCATCGATGCCTTCATTGACCGCCAGTTCCTGTAAAATTTCGGCATTGGTAACGTCGCGGTTTTCGGCATAAAAGGCTTTGTGAACGGCGGCCAGAAACGCAAGCGCCGCTTCCGCCTTTAGGCTGCGAACGGTAACCAGTGCCCGGCAGGCCGGCTCGGTGTCGTAGACGAAACCGTTGCGGTTGAAAAACGACCAGTCGAAGGGCTGGCCGCTGGCTTTGTTGACGTCTTCCCAGTGGTGGCGGATTTCGCCCTTGGCCTGCTCGGTCATGGGCTTGTCGGTCAAGGGGCGCAATCCCCCGGCGATCAAGGATATCGGGACCCTGGCGCCATATTCTTCGGCGATGGCGCCAATGGTCGGCGAAAACCCCCAGCACCAAGAACACATGGGGTCGACGACGATAATAATTTCACGGTCCATGGTTTTCCCTTTGCCTCATGCCTCGACCGAGGCGGTTTTTTTGCGGCGCTGGCGGATGCTGTCGGATTTCAACTGTCCGCAAGCGGCCATGATGTCGCGGCCCCGGGGCACCCGTATCGGCGCGGAAAGGCCGCCTTTGTTCAAGATATTGGAAAACCGTTTCGATTGAGCCGGCGTCGAACATTCAAAAGTCGATCCGGGCCAGGGGTTAAAGGGGATCAAATTGAACTTAGCCGGCAGGCCGCGCACGAGGCGCAACAATTCCTTGGCGTCGGCATCGGAATCGTTAACGCCTTTCAACATAACGTATTCGAAGGTGATGCGATTGGCGTTGTTGGCGCCGGGGTAACGGCGACAGGCACTCAGCAGTTCCTTGATCGGGTGTTTGCGGTTGATCGGCACCAACTTGTCGCGAAGCTCATCGGTGCAGGCGTGCAGGCTGACCGCCAAGTTGACCCCCAGTTCTTTTCCGCATCGTTCCATCATCGGAACAACGCCGGAAGTTGAAAGGGTAATGCGCCGTTTCGAGATCGAAATGCCTTCGGGGTCCATGATGATCTTCAAGGCCTTCGATACGTTTTCGAAATTATACAAAGGCTCCCCCATGCCCATCATGACGATGTTGGAAAGCATTCTTTCTCCCCTTGGCGACGGCCATTCGCCATAGGAATCGCGGGCCACCATCATCTGCCCGACGATTTCGCCCGATGTCAGGTTACGCACCAATTTCTGGGTGCCGGTGTGGCAAAAGGAGCAGTTCAACGTGCACCCCACCTGGGATGAAAGACACAGGGCGCCTCGGTCTTTTTCGGGGATATAGACGCATTCGGCTTCGTTGGCGTCGCCGAACCCCAAAAGCCATTTTCGGGAACGGTCTTCGGACGTTTCCTCGCGGGTGATGACCGGTCGGGATGCGGAAAACAGCTCGGCCAATTTCGGGCGGGCGACCTTGGACATGGTCGTCATCTTCGAAAAATCGCTTTCACCCCGATAATATATCCAATGCCAAAGTTGTTTGGCGCGGAACGGCTTTTCGCCGACGGCCGTTAATTCGGCGGCTAATTCGGTCCGATCAAGGCCGATCAGGTTTTTACGCCCCTGGGAAATAATGTCCGTCATGGGCAAAGAGATAGGGTTTTTTTAACCAAAACGCCAAGATTATTCGGGAATTGTTCATTAACTGGTAGAATTCCGGGCCATGAAACGGATTTTGTTCTTTCTGATTGCTGTGTTGTCTTTGTCCGGCTTCGGTTTTTCGCCGAAGGCTCTTGGCGCTGAAATCGATTGCGGCGCGCTGCTTGAAGCCCTGACGAGAACCGGGGAACTGCCAAGGATAAAAATAAACCCTTCGGACGCGACCGTCTCCGTGACCACATCCCGGGGAACGTGTCGCGAATCCATACAAGCATGGGGCAAACGGAAAACTCCGACGCCAAAGAAAAAAACTGCAAAACCCGCAAAACCGGCCCCAGCCACTGGATCTCAAAAACCCGTCAGAGTTCCAAAAGCTTCTCCTGCCCCAGTCCAAGTCACCCCGCGCCAGCCAAAAGCGATACCCGTTCCGTGCGATTACCACTTGAAGGAATTATGGGAACCAAAGGTAATCGACATCGAAGGCGTCAGCCATTGGCTGTCCAGAATTTTCACGATTGATATCAATGTCGACCAAGTTGTCGATAACGTCGCTTTTACCTTTAAAGCAAAGGGCGATTTGGAACGCGTGATCAAATACTTCGCCCTTCCCGGTGAAATTCCAGGTCAATCGTACCCGGAATTAAGGCTTACCGACGATGCATTGTTCAAACGGCTTTGTTTCGGTGAAATCTTCTTCGAAAAACCGAAGTTCTTCGGCCAAAAGGCTGAACATAAATGGATAGATGTGCGAAAGCCCAATTTGGCGGGGGAAAGTGAAGCCAAGGAGAAGGGCATCCTCTATAAGGCGCCGACCAGAAAGAAAAAATGGAAACCGGTTGAGCCCCCGACGCCTTGGTGGCAATGGGCCTTGCTGGCGGGAGGGTTGATCGTTGTCGCCGCGGGTGGAACGGCCTTTGTTTTGCACCATCGTAAAAAAGCTGGCCTGAAAGAAAAAAGCGACGATGATGACGAAGAGGAAGACGACGATTTGGCCAGCGAGAAAAAAAATGATTTAAAAAAGCCTAAAAAATAATATTGCGGCTAAACCAAAAACAGCAGACAGAGGATAAAATGTCAGAGGACCGTTTCGGTAACCCCCATGCCCCAGGCTTACCCTATGCCCATGGTGATTTCATCCAAGGCAGCAAGGACCATCACGTAAAATTACGCCATGCGTGGAATATCATCGACCGGCGGGTAAAGGAAAAAGGCTTAAGCGCCATCTATAACCTTTCAGGCCTGGACCGGCGGTTCGAGGCACCCGCGGATGGCCTCGCCCTTCTTGATGACGAATTGGCGCCGGCACTGATGGGCGAGCGGTTGAATGAACTGGCGCTTGACCATTTTGGTGGAAACCCGGCGACTGACGAGATCATGGTTTTCAACCGCCAAACCGCCGCCGTCATGACGGCGACGCAGGTTTTGACCAAACCGGGGGAGACGGTCATTGGCGTTTCGGCCACCGGCAGCCATCCTTGCGTCATTCGCGGGGCGAAATACGCTGGCACCGATTTCGTCGATACCTTGGGTTTTCCCCAATTTGAAAAAGCGCTCGGTGAAACCGATAACGTATCCTTGGTCTCGATGACCCGCCTAACGGTGAGCTACGAAATTCTCAGCGTCAAGGAGATCGAACGGATCGTGAAGCTTGCTCATGATGCCGGGGCCAAAGTGTTGGTCGATGACGCCGGCGGCGCCCGGGTCGGCCCAGCGGTTTTCGATCAGCCGAAAATGTTGGAACTCGGCGTCGATGTCGGCTCTACGGGGCTCGATAAATACGGCACCATCGGACCGCGCGTCGGCTTGATGGGCGGAAGGCGTGAATTGGTCGAAGAAATGCGGGCGGTGGCCTTCGAGCTGGGTGTCGAGGCTCGACCGATGCTCTATCCGGCTGTTGTCCATTCGTTAGAACAATACGATCCCGCTCGGGTTCGGGAATTGGTTGCCACCACCAAGGAAGTGATTGCGGCGGTGAAAAAACGTCTCGGCAACCGGATCAGCGAAACCCCGGTAATCGCTCGTCTCGATGGCGAGGATATTTTGGAAATCGCCATGGAACGTGCTGGTCTCAAGGAACGGCCGGTGAAACCCATTGAAGCCTCAGCCGGGCTTTCTATGTTGCTTCTCAGGGAATATGGGATTTTGACCGTTCATTTTGCGGGCCTGCCGCCAGGCACGTCATCGTTGTTGTTGAAATTCATGCCCCCGGAAACGGTCAAAAGTTTCGGCGGGCCTGAAAAATTCGCCGAGGCTCTTGATCGTTCCCTCGATAAATTATCCGAAGTGATTGGCGACCCTGATCGTTTTCGCGATCTTCTGTTCGGAAAAACCTGACAACACCCCCGCAAACAAAAGGGCCGCGGTTTTAATGCCGCGGCCCTGATTGTTTGTAATTGAGGGAGCTCCTAGTCGTCGGTCAGGAACTTCTCGATTTCGGCCTGCAGGATTTCGGCTTGCTTTGACAGCTCGCCGGCGGCGTCCAGCACCTGGGCCGAGGACTCGCCGGTCTCGGTGGCGGCCTTCTGCACCTCGGTGATGTTGGACGACACTTCCTGGGTGCCGGTCGAGGCTTCCTGGACGTTGCGCGCGATCTCCTGCGTCGCCGCGCCCTGTTCCTCGACGGCCGAGGCGATGGCGCCGGCGATCTCGTTGACCTGGTTGATGGTCTCGCCGATGCCCTTGATGGCGGTCACCGCGTTGCCGGTCGCCGCCTGGATCGAAGAGATCTGCGCCGAGATGTCGCCGGTTGCCTTGGCCGTTTGGCTGGCCAGGGACTTGACCTCGTTGGCGACGACGGCGAAGCCCTTGCCGGCGTCGCCGGCGCGGGCCGCCTCGATGGTGGCGTTCAAGGCCAGCAGGTTGGTCTGTGCCGCGATGTCGGAGATCAGTTCGACGACCTCGCCGATCTTGTCCGCCGCTTCGGCCAGCTCTTCGACCGACTGGTTGGTGTGCGCCGCTTCCTGGGCGGCGCCCTGGGCGATGTTTGCCGATTCGGTGACTTGCCGGCCGACTTCTTCGATCGAAGACGCCAGCTCTTCGGCTGCCGATGCCACCGTCTGCACGTTGGCCGATGCCTGTTCGGCGGCGGCGGCCACGGCGGCCGACTGTTTGGTTGTCTCTTCGGCGGTCGCGGATAAGCTCTGCGCCGTGTTCTGCATCTCGGTCGAGGCCGAGGCGACGATCTCGGTCACTTCCTTGACGTTGTTGGCCATCTGTACCTGGCCGGTAATAACACTCCAGGCAACCATCGGGCCGATGTAGTAGCCGGTACTATCGATAACCGCCGACACTTCCAATTGCAGGGTCTCGTCGCCCAACGGAATCTTCGCCTTGTGCGGCAGGTTCTTGGGATCGGCCAGCATCTGGCGCTGGTGTGACGGGTTCTTGTGGAAAATGTCGATGCAGCTGCCCAAGACGTCGTCGGCCTTGCACGGCAACAGGCTTTCCACCGACTTCAAGGTGTCGAGGCTGGTCTGGTTGATGTAGGTGACTTCCAGCGTCTTGGCGTCGGCGAGGATGACGTTGATCGGCATATTCTCGAGCATCGTCTTCAGGCGCTCGCGCTCGGTGACGATGGTCCACGACAACAACAGGTGCTGGACGGCGCCGTCGGGCCCGGTCAGCCCGGCGATGTAAAGTTCCAACAGGTGCTCGCCCAAGCGGATAATGGCCGTGTGCGGCAGGTTCGCCGGGTTGGCCATCATCTGGCGCTGGTGCGCCGGGTTCTTGTGGAAGACATCGATGCACTGGCCGACGATGTTGTCGGCCGTGACGCCGACCGGCAGCAGGTCCTGGATGGTCCTGAGCGTGGCAACGCTGGTCTTGTTGGCATACGTGATGTTAAAGGTCGCCGGATCGCAGACCAAAACATTAGCCGGCAGATTGTCGACAAGCTGATTGAAAAACTGAGCGTCAAAGCCGCCCTGTGCCGAGGTGTCATCCAATATTGCGGCGTTCGATTGTTGCATAACGTTCATTTCCCTAATTCTCCAAAATTCGATCTCGAGGACCATTCCCGGTCAGGCCGGCTGAATTACAAAACTCCATGGTCGGGATAATGGGCTTCCTTTGTGTCCTTAATTTCTCGGGAAAATGTCCGTTTATTGCAGGATATTTCAGAATAAATCAGGGGAGCGAGGGCAAAAATACAGAAAAACCCAGTTTTTCCCTCAAAAAACAACACATACCACCTATATCTTTATGGGAATTTTTCATTAGGGGGATACATAAAATAGTAAGATTCCAGAGTGTAAAATTTCCTCAGAAACACTAGGCCGTTGTCAATTTTAGGAATCTGAGGATTAAAAAGTGGATTGGATAATTGGTATATCTTCTTTGATCGCAATGATCATCGCCATCAGTGCGCTTTCGCGCATCAGCAGAATGCAGTCTCAAATTTCCAGAAAAATGGAAGGAACCTTGCGAGCTGCGCTCGGGACCCTTAAGGCCGACGCTAACGAAAACGCTAAATTATTGAAAAAAATGAGCGACCGGATTCTTGAAATCGAAGGTAAGTTCAATCGAAATCGCCATGTAGAAGCTAATAAAACGGCTGAGATCATAAAATTACGTAAGGAAAATCAGAAGCTTAGAGAAAGAAAAGAGAGCCAAGGGTTTCCTGCACGAAGAGTCGCTAATTAACTCTTGGGCAGTAGCGGAAACGTGATTTAGAAATTAGTGGATTTCAAGATAAACATGCCCCATGATTTCAATGCTTTATGGAGGCTTCGTCGGTCATGAGAAATCCACTTAAAGCTCTAGCTTTTATATTGGCCTTTACCTTTGTCACCCATACCCCCGGTTTTGCGGAGACGAAACCAATCCCAACGCCTGCCCACGATTGGCAACCAATCGATGACGGCCTAATGAACACCGGCGACCATGTTGTCGGCGAGGAACTTTGCGCCAGACCGGGAAAAACCAGACCGGAATTATTAGGGATATAGGTTATTTATTCCGCCATTCTGCGGTTTGGCGTCTTCCAACCCAGGATCGGCGGATATCATCGTTGGAACGGCGTTCTTCTTCGGATCGTTCTTGGTTATTTTGCCGCCGTTCTAAACTTTCACGCCTGTCACTGTCGCTTCTTTTCTTCGCCTGTGCTTCTTCTTTCGTTGATTCGGTCATTTTTTTTAAATCTTCCTTATCAAGACCTCTTTAAATCTTGGTAAAAAACTAAAGGATTGAGAGGGAATAAGGTTATATTCATTTATAATGACGCCAGCCTTACGGAACATGAAAATCTGAAAGGAGTTGAGTTAAAATGACCCATTTTTTGGTCTCTGAAACAAATCCGGATGGATCCAAACTTGAAGACATACTTCGGGTCATTCGCAGCGACATTTTTGATCGCTGTACCAAAATTAGGGATGATATGAGGCCCGAAGCTCAGATCGTGCTTGGCAATAACGTAAAAATTCTGGACCTGATCTCACAGGCTATTACCTTGGCGGAGGATTCTTCCCATGTCCTGGACAAGGCTTTCGGGCCGAGCGCCAAGGGAGGGCTGCCTAGAATCGGTGACGCCTGATAATGCAAAAAATGTTGATTGTTGGCCCCGAAACCCTTTAAATTTGGGCATATTCCTTACGTATTTCGGGATAATTTTCTTGAAAAAGCTAGTATTTTGCAAAAGGTTAGAAAATAATAACCTCGGGTTGCAGTTTTATGTTGCAATTTTTTTGATTTTCTAATATTTTATGGTGTAATACCTAAGATAGTATATATTAGGTATGATTTATAGGTAGCAGAATGCTCAACGAGAGTTCAACATCCGCCGGTTCATCGGCCCAGGCCAGTGTAGGTCTTACTGCCTTCCAAGTAGCGGTTGTGCAGGCGAAAGCGTTTGAGAAAACGCTTGAAGAGGCTACCAATCGCCGTGAGCAGGAAATCAGTGCCCTGGCCAAGAAAGCCGCTGAGCAGCGACAGAAGGTTCGGGAAAACCTTGCCGAACAACGGGGCGGGGTAGATGTCGTTGTCGAAAGTTCGAATAACGCGGGTCAAAGCATCGTCGGCGACAACGCCAAAGCAACCAGCCAGCCAGCCCCTGAGCAAAGCTCAAAGAGCCACGAGGTGGACATCAAGGTTTAAGCGTCTGTAACTTCCATCCCTTACAGGGATTGTTGATGACACCCTTTTGCGGGTGTTTTTTTATGCCCGTGTTTTCTCCTGGTTGCCCTCCACCGGTTTGAGGGGTATCACGAAGTCCATGTTTTTCACTCTGTCAAAGGTTCTGTGGTTCATTGCCAATCCCAGCAATGTGCTGCTGGTACTTTTGTGTGCGGGGGTGGTCCTGCTTTTCACCCGGTGGCGGCGGGCAGGGCGACGGCTAGTCGGTTTTGTTGCCGTAACCGGGGTTGTGTTGGCGGTTGTACCCTTTGGCGGGTGGCTATACGGCGCCTTGGAAGACAGGTTTCCTCAGCTGAAAGAGCTTCCGGCGCGGGTTGACGGCATTGTCGTTGCCGGCGGCGTGGTCGACCCTGTCCTGACTGCGGCCCGAGGAAAAATCGCCATTGGTGGGGCCGCTGAAAGGTTATTCGAAATGGCGGAACTATCGAAACGTTATCCCCAGGCCAAGATCGTTTTCACCGGCGGGTCGGGAAGTCTTTTTTATCAAGACAAGAAAGAAGCCCATGCCGTCGTTCCCCTAATCCGGCAGCTTGGCCTCGACCCCGGCAAGATAATTTTCGAGGACCAGTCCCGAAACACGGTTGAAAACGCCGAATTCAGCTACCGTGTTGCCAAACCAAAAAAAGGGGAAACTTGGCTCCTTGTTACGTCTGCTTTTCATATGCCGCGGGCGGTCGGTTGTTTTCGCAAGGCCGGTTGGACCATCGTTCCCTATCCGGTTGATTTCGGGACGCGTGTCGACAAGGACTTGCCGTTTATTTTTGATTTTGCCCAAGGTCTGGGAATGTTTGGGGGCGCCATCCATGAATACCTTGGCTTGTTCTTCTATTGGTTAAGCGGCAAGACCGATGAATTGTACCCAGGCCCTGGACGGTAGCTTGCGGGCCTTCTCGCCTTGTGGCAGAAGCAAAGGGTGTCCTTTATTCATACAGAGCCCATGTCGATGAGCCACTTGATGATGCAACGATCTATTTTTTGCAAAGCTCGAAGGGTTTTGGCCGCAGCCCTGCTTTTATCCGTTTTCTCAAACACCCCCCTTGGCGCCGCCGAAGCGGAGATCCCGTTTAAACAATGGCTTCAAGGGGTGCAGCGGGAAGCGCAATCGCGGGGCATTAGCCAAAAATTTCTTGATACCGCGCTGGCAGGCGTACGCCCGATAAAACGGGTAATTGAACTCGACCGAAGGCAGCCTGAATTCACGCTTACCTTTTGGAATTACCTCGATAGAAGCATCAACGACGAACGTATCCGCCGGGGCCGGGAAATGTTGGCCAAACACGGCAAGCTTCTGAAAAAAACGGCCGCCAAGTTTGGTGTTCAACCACGTTTTATCGTCGCTTTTTGGGGCTTGGAGAGTAATTACGGCAAACATACGGGCGCTTTTTCCGTGTTGGGGGCGGTGGCGACATTGGCGCATGATCCCCGCCGCAGCCGTTTTTTCCGCCAGCAACTTCTGGCCGCATTGACGATCATGAGCAAAGGCGACGTGCGCCTCGACGCGAAAGGGTCCTGGGCCGGCGCCATGGGAAACTTTCAATTTATTCCAACAACTTATAAGGACTTCGCCGTCGATGACGATGGCGACGGCCGTCGCGATATGTGGCAAAATTTTCCCGACATGTTCGCCTCGGCATCCAATTACCTTGCCCGGTCCGGGTGGCGTCGGGGGTGGACTTGGGGACGGGAAGTAAAATTACCCCAGGGGTTTAGCTTGGAACTTACGGGTCTGAAAGTTCGAAAACCCTTGTCCCAATGGCGGGCGTTGGGAATAAAGCGTATGGACGGCGGCAACCTTTCCAGTGAAGAAACCGAGGCTTCCGTTGTTTTGCCGGCGGGGTACAACGGTCCGGCGTTCCTGGTTTATCAAAACTTCCGCACTATTTTGAACTGGAACCGCTCGATCCTTTACGCCATCGCCGTCGGCCATTTGGCGGATAGGCTCGTCGGAGGGGAAAGGTTCAAAAGTCCAAGGCCGACCGAAGAACAACCCCTCTCCAGGACCGATGTAAAGGACATGCAAAGGAAATTGTCGGCCAAAGGATTCCTAACAGAAGGGGCGGACGGAGTCGTCGGCCCGAACACCAGATCCGCAATCAAGGCCTTCCAAAAAAGCAATAATTTGCCCCCAGACGGTTATCCGAGCTTTGGCCTCTTGGAACGGCTAAGGGGGCCTTAAAAGGGGGAAACCTACTAAATAACGTGAATTGCCTTTGCTCGGAATACAAGATATTGATATTAAACAAGGACGATGACCGGACGGGGATTAACATGAAGTTGTTTGGGGCTAGAAACCGGGGAGTGGCCCTTGTTCTGGCGATTATGGCTATTTCCGCCTGTGCTGAAACGGAATTTCTTATCCACTCTGCAAAACGGGTTGGGGCCGATCAGGCTTCCGCTGAGCCCGGATTCAAAATCGGCAAGCCCTATCAGATACAGGGGGTCTGGTACTATCCGGCCGAGAATTACGAATACGACGAAACCGGCATCGCATCCTGGTATGGGGCCCAGTTCCATGGACGCCGCACCGCCAATGGCGGAACTTATGACATGAATTCGTTGACGGCGGCCCATCGGACCTTGCCGATGCCAAGTTTCGTCCGTGTCACTAATTTAGAAAACGGCCGAAGTTTGATCCTAAAAGTCAATGACAGGGGTCCATTTGCAAGGGGACGTATTATCGATATTTCCCGCCGTGGCGCGCAACTTTTGGGGTTCCATAAAGTCGGGACGGCGCGGGTCCGGGTTCAGATCATGGCCGATAAAAGCAGGGCCCTGGCTTCCAGAGTCAAATCCAACACCCAGTTAGCCGATGCCGGTTCCCCCATCACCATAGACCGGTTGCCGAAACCGGAAGTCAAAACTGTATCCCTTTCTCCGCCGCCCGGCGCCAGCAGCAACCCCGGGAATTTTGGATCATCGGCGGCAAACGAAATAAGGAAAAATCCACCAGTTCTTTCTCGTTCGCGGGCTATAAGCGCCGACCCGAAAGGCGATGACGTCGTTTCCCTAAGACCGGTGTCCAGGACCAACATCTTTGTTCAAGCAGGTGCCTACGGCCAATTCGAAAACGCCAACAGGACCAAGGCCATGCTGTCATCACTTGGCCCGGTCAAGCTGACAACGGTGTTAATAAAGGGTAGGGACCTTTTCCGGGTCCGCCTCGGTCCCTTGGGGTCAGTCGCCGAGGCTGACAAGATGCTTCAATCTATTAACCAGGCCGGTTTCGAAGGCGCCCGGATTGTTATCGAATAAGGTGCCCTTCGGTCTGGGTTTTCTCCGCCTTGCTCCCCTGCCTTTCTGAGGCCACAATCCGTTGTTACCGAATTGCTTTACGGCTTAACGGAAAAAATCCAGAGACCCCAGAGACTATATTAATTATGCAAGCAACAAGAACAAAACGAACCCTGTTTATTCTTTTTCAGGCCGCCGTTTTAAGTTTTATCCTTCTCGTTGGGTTCGGGCAGCCTGTCCAGGCTATTGAAACAATAGCCCGCCAAGCTTTTCTTATGGATATGACGACCGGCGAAGTACTTCTCAACAAGAACGCCGATGAACCCATGGCCCCGGCTTCGATGAGCAAGATGATGACCGCCTATATGGTTTTCGAAAGGCTCAGAGACGGCAGCCTAAAAATGGACGATACCTTTCTGGTCAGCGAAGACGCCTGGCGGCGGGGCGGCGCCAAAAGCGGTGGTTCGACCATGTTCCTGGAGCCCGGAAAGCGGGTTCGGGTGGAAGACCTGCTTCGCGGGATCATCGTGCAATCGGGAAACGATGCTTGCATCGTCGTGGCCGAGAACCTGGCCTCAAGCGAACAGGCTTTTGCCGAGGAAATGACGACAAGGGCCAGGGAAATTGGCCTGAAAAATAGTGTCTTTAAAAATGCCACGGGGTGGCCCGATCCCGAACATCTGACGACGGCTCGGGATTTGGCTACGTTGGCCAAGTTAACCATTAAAAATTTCCCCCAGTTTTATCCCATTTATTCGGAAAAGGAATTCACCTACAACGCCATCCGCCAAATCAACCGCAATCCCTTGTTGTATAGAAACAATAATGCCGACGGATTGAAAACCGGCCACACCCAAGTTTCAGGATACGGGCTTACGGCATCGACTTTCAAGGAGGGCCGCCGGTTGATCCTTGTGGTCAACGGGTTGGCGACGAAAAAAGAACGCAGCCGCGAACCCGACCGGCTTTTGGCCTGGGGGTTTAGGGAGTTCAATAATTACAAGTTGTTCAGCGCCGGTGAAGAAGTAACAAAAGCCGATGTTTGGCTGGGCCAGGAAGCGACGGTGCCCTTGGTCATCGAGAAGGAAATGCTTTTAACAATAGCAAGGAAAGCAAGGCGCAAGATGAAAGTCGCCGTCCACTTTGAAAATCCCATACCGGCGCCGATCGCCAAGGGGCAAAAGGTCGCGAGGCTTATCCTGACGGCCCCCGGCCGCGACCCGTTGGAGGTTCCGCTGCTGGCCGCCAATGAAGTCAAGAGGCTGGGGTTGATCGGCCGTCTGGGCACGGCCTTGAAAGCGATCATTTTGGGAGATGCGGAGTGAGCCTCCAGAGGGGCTCCAAACCCCTCGGTAATTTCATCACTCTCGAGGGCGGCGAGGGTGCGGGGAAAACAACTCAAATAAAATTGCTGGCAGACGGCTTAAAGACCGCGGGTATAGATACCGTGACCACCCGCGAACCCGGGGGCGCGCCGGCGGCCGAGGTCATTAGAAGCCTTCTCGTCGAAGGCGATGTCGAACGCTGGCAGCCGATGACAGAAGCCTTGCTAAATTACGCTGCCCGCCTTGAACACGTCAGGGAGACGATTGAGCCGGCCTTGACGGATGGGCGTTGGGTAATTTCTGACCGATTCTCCGATTCCACGGTCGCCTATCAAGGCTTCGGCCATGATCTGGGTCGGGCGAAAATAGAGCGGCTTCATGAACTTGTATTGGGAAGTTTCGAACCGGACTTAACATTCGTCCTCGACCTTCCGGTTGACGAAGGCTTGGCCCGGGCAGAAAACAGAGACGGGGAAAAGGGTGCGAAGGAAGACCGTTATGAACGCATGAGCCAGGATTTTCATCAACGCCTTCGCGATGGTTTTTTGGATATCGCCAGACGCAACCCCGAACGCTGTGCCGTTATCGACGCCACCCAAAGCCCCGATGACGTTCAAAAAGAGATCAGGTCTTTGATCAACAATCGCTTGGGCGTATCACTGACATGACCGAAGACATCCTCCCACCCCGCGAGAACCCGGATTTATTCGGCCATGAAGCAGCCGAGGGTGCCCTCAAAAAAACTTTTGACAGTGGCCGCGTGGCCCACGCCTGGTTGATTTCCGGGCCCAAGGGAATCGGCAAGGCGACGTTGGCATATCGTTTCGCCCGATATGTGTTGGCTTCAGGTGGCGGAGAGGAAGACAAAAGTGCCGGCCTTTTTGGGAATGACCTTCTGCCCCCCGATGGTCCTATCAATGCCGATGACACGCTTTACATTTCCCCCGGCCATCCGGTGTTTCGGCGCATGGCCGCCGGTGGTCACGCCGATTTTATGTCCGTTGAACGGTCGCTCGACGACAAGGGAAAACTTCGGTCCGAAATCGTCGTTTCCGATGTTAGGGCGATCGGTCGATTTTTCAATTTGACGGCGGGCGAGGGGGGGTGGCGCGTGGTTGTCATCGACTGCGCCGACGACATGAACCCGAATGCCGCCAACGCCTTGTTGAAGGTTCTTGAGGAGCCTCCCGAAAAGGGGCTGTTGTTGCTGGTCAGCCATAACCCCGGGCGGCTGTTGCCGACGATCCGATCACGCTGTTCGAAGTTGGCTTTGAAACCGCTTCCCGAAGACACCGTGCAAACCCTGATCCAGGCCCATCTTCCGGAATTGGATGCCGGGGGGGACGCCTTGGCGCTGGCGCATCTGGCAGACGGCAGCCCTGGCCGTGCCTTGGCGTTGGCCCAGGAAGGCGGGTTAGAGATTTACCGCGACATGACGGGGCTTTTGGAAACCATGCCCAAGCTTGACGTCGCGGCGCTTCACGCGTTCGGGTCGAAATTAGGAAGGGCCGGGACTGAGGAGAAGTTTCGGACGGCTGGGGGCCTGTTAAGATGGTGGCTTGCCCGCCTGATTGTCGTGGCTGCTGGGGGAAGTGAGGCAATTCCACGGTTCACGGCCTCCGAAGAAGCCCTGATGGGGCGCTTAGGCGCTGCGGCGGGCCTTGATCGGTGGTTGGAGGTATGGGAAAAGATCAACCATCTGCTGACCAAGACCGACCATGTCCACTTGGATCGCAAGCAGGTGGTTCTGAATGTGTTTTTGGCTATCGAAAACGCCGTCCGCTCCTGAAAATCAAGGCCTGGGTTCTGAATGTCTGAACGATACTACGTCACGACGCCGATTTATTACGTCAACGATGCCCCCCATATCGGGCACGCGTATACGACGCTGGCTTGTGACGTATTGGCGCGGTTCAAACGCCTAGATGGTTTCGACGTCAAGTTTTTGACCGGCACCGACGAACACGGCCAAAAGGTCGAAAAATCCGCCGCCGCCGCCGGTATCGACACCCAGGCATTTACCGACAAGGTGTCCCAGAATTTTCGCGATCTGGCGGATTTCATGAACTACAGCCATGATGATTTCATCCGCACCACCGAGGAACGCCATAAAATATCGTCCCAGGCCATCTGGCAGCGGCTTGCCGATAACGACGAAATCTACCTCGGCGCCTATGCCGGTTGGTATGCGGTCCGGGACGAGGCCTTTTACGGTGAAGCCGAGCTGACCACCGGACCCGACGGCAAGAAAATTGCACCGTCGGGCGCCGAAGTCGAATGGGTGGAAGAACCCAGCTATTTTTTCCGGCTTTCGGCGTGGCAGGACCGGTTGCTCAAGTTTTATGACGACAACCCGGATTTCATCCTGCCGAAGACCCGGCGCAACGAGGTCGTCAGCTTCGTTTCCGGCGGGCTCGATGATCTGTCGATATCCCGCACCACGTTCAATTGGGGCATTCCGGTTCCCGGCGACGAAGACCATGTCATGTATGTGTGGCTGGAAGCCTTGACCAACTACATCACCGCCGTCGGTTTCCCGGAAACGGAAACCGGTGAATACGCCACTTACTGGCCGGCGGACCTGCACATGGTGGGTAAGGATATTCTTCGTTTTCACGCTGTCTACTGGCCGGCGTTTCTGATGGGGGCGGGGCTGGAGCCGCCGAAACGCGTCTTCGCCCACGGCTGGTGGACTAACGAGGGCCAGAAAATCTCCAAATCCCTCGGCAACGTCATCGACCCGCACGATCTGGTCGAAAAATACGGCCTCGACCAGGTGCGTTATTTCCTGCTGCGCGAGGTGCCGTTCGGCAACGACGGTGATTTCTCCCATACGTCTATGGTCAACCGCATGAACGGCGAACTGGCCAACGATTTCGGCAACCTGGCGCAGCGGGTGCTTTCCATGATCAACAAGAACTGTGACGCCAAGGTGCCCGAACCCGGGGCTTATTCGGATGACGATAAGGCCCTGTTGGCCTCATCCTGCGGGCTCATTGGCAAAGTTCGTGAAAGCTTTGATGTCCAAGCCTTTCACATTGCCCTGGAAGCCATTTGGGAAGTCATCCGCGCCGCCAACGGGTACGTCGACAAACAAGCGCCCTGGAAGCTCGCCAAGGAAGATCCCAAACGTATGGCTACCGTGCTTTACGTACTTACAGAAGCCATCCGTCATCTGGCGGTTTTGACCCAGCCCTTCATGCCCGCCGCAACGGCCCGCATGCTGGATCAGCTTGCCGTGCCCGAAGACGCCCGCACCTTCGCTTTCCTCGGGTCCGATCACGCTCTTGCCCCCGGCACAGTCTTGCCGAAACCGAAAGGGGTCTTTCCACGTTTTCAGGATGATGGGGCGGAGAAGGGGGAATAATGCTCGTCGACAGCCACTGTCACTTGGATTACCCGGATTTCGAGGACGACCTGGACGGCGTGGTGTGCCGGGCTCAAGAGGCCGGTATCGGCCATATGCTGACCATCTGCACCCAAATTTCCAAATTCGATGGCGTACTGGCGATTGCCGAGAAATACGACAATGTTTTCTGCACCGTCGGCATCCACCCGCACCATGCCGCCGAAGAGCCCGAAGTGACGGCGGAACGGCTGATTGACCTTGCCGGTCACCCGAAAGTCGTCGGTTTCGGGGAAACCGGCCTCGATTTCCATTACGAATTGAGCCCCCGTGACGTTCAAGAGCGTAATTTCCGCGCCCATATCGCCGCCGCCCGCGAGGCCGGCCTGCCGGTGATCGTCCATACCCGCGACGCCGATGATGATATGGCCCGGGTTCTCACCGACGAATATGCAAAAGGCGCCTTTCCCGGACTGATGCATTGTTTCAGCAGCGGCTCCGAATTAGCCGAAAAGGCCATGGGAATAGGGTTCTCCATCTCGTTTTCGGGCATCGTGACCTTTAAAAAGGCCGACGAGGTCCGCGACGTCGCCAAAAACGTACCCATGGACCGGCTTTTGGTCGAAACCGACGCGCCTTATCTGGCGCCAATGCCGAACCGCGGCAAACGCAACGAGCCCGCCTTTACCGCCTTTACCGCCGCCCAGGTGGCCGAAATCAAGGGTATGGAGGTCGATGACTTCGCCAAGGTGACGACGGAAAACTTCTTTCGCCTGTTTAAAAAGGCGGAAATTGGGGCGCCACAATGAAAGTGACGATCCTGGGGTCCGGCCCGTCGAGCGGTGTTCCGACCATTCACGAGGGTTTTGGCGATTGTGATCCCGATAATCCCAAAAACGTCCGTCTGCGCCCGTCGATCCTGGTCGAAGAAGGTGAAACCAGGGTTTTGGTGGATACCTCGCCGGATTTGCGCCAGCAACTCCTAACAGCCGGCGTCAGGCGGCTGGATGCCGTCCTATACACCCACGGTCACGCCGATCACTTGCATGGAATCGATGATCTTCGGGGCATCAACAAAGCGATGCACGCGTCGTTGCCGGTTTATACCGATAAGACCACCATGGACCTGATCGAAACCCGGTATGGATATACAACGACGCCGTTGCCGCCGGATGTCGATATTTATTACAAGCCGGTCCTCGATATGCGCGAAATCAAGCCGGGTGATGCATTTTCGGTCGGCGCCCTGGAAATCCTGGCCTTTGATCAAGATCACGGCTTTATGCGGACCCTAGGCTTCCGTTTCGGGGCGCTCGGCTATTCAACGGATCTTCTGGATATGCCGGAAGAGTCCTTTCAGGCCCTTGAGGGCATGAAAACGTGGATCATTGGGGTTTTCCAATTGAACCCTCATAAGACCCATCTGCACGTGGAAAAAGCGCTGTCCTTTATCGATCGCGTGAAGCCTGAACGGGCCATTCTGACGCACCTGGGGCCGAGCATCGATTACGGCCGTTTGAGCGCTGAATTGCCCACCGGGGTGGAAGCAGCTTTTGACGGAATGGTTATCGAGGTTCCCGGGCTTTAATTTCTGCAATTTGTTTTTCCGGCCCGGCGGGGCGGGGGATATTCCAGAACCAATTTGATGCGAATTTTGATTTTGAAACCCCAAAACCAATCTAATGAAAATACCACAGAAAATATCCGTAAGCTATTGCAAACAAATATCATGTTATAATTTTCCATAATATACATTATGCGACAAGTTCATATTCACGCATTATTGAACCCGGGCAAGCCAGGGACCGCCCGCCCCCAATTTAGGGTATTTTTAAGGCGATTTGACTCACCTGCGGAAAACCCGTTTTTTGGTTCCCTGAAAGAAGTTTCATGACTGACGATATTCAAAAGTTGCTCGACATCATGGCCAAGCTGCGCGACCCCGAGGGCGGTTGCCCGTGGGACGTCGAACAGACGTTTAAGACCATCGCGCCGCACACCATCGAAGAGGCTTATGAAGTCGCCGACGCCATCGAACAGAACGACATGGCGGCGCTTAAGGACGAGCTCGGCGACCTTCTGTTTCAGGTCATCTTCTATGCCCAGATGGCCAAGGAAGCCGGTGAGTTTGATTTCGGCGACATCGTTGATGGGATTTCCGAAAAAATGGTGCGCCGCCACCCCCATGTTTTCGGCGATGCCTCCGTTGATGATGCCGAGGCCCAGACCGCCGCCTGGGAAGATCACAAGGCTAATGAAAGAGGCGAAAATGGTGGCAAAAGCGCCCTCGACGGGGTGATATCCGCCCTTCCCGCCCTCACCCGTGCCCACAAACTGCAAAAACGTGCCGCCCGGGTTGGGTTCGATTGGAATGACATCGGCCCGGTCATCGGCAAGGTTCGCGAAGAATTAGCCGAAGTCGAAGCCGAAATCAGTGGCGGCGATGAAGCCCGGCTTCGCGATGAGACCGGTGACCTGCTGTTTTGCTGCGTCAATCTGGCCCGCAAGCTTGGCATCGACCCGGAAACGGCGCTTCGCGACGGCAATACCAAGTTTGAGAGACGCTTTCGCCGCATGGAGGAGCTTCTGGCCTCCGATGGCAAGGATTTCCGGGACCAGCCGGTCGAAGAGGTCTTAGACGTTTATTGGAACCGGGCTAAGTCCGAAGAGTGATATAATGCCATCATGAAAACGTCCGCCTTCCTAAAAATCCTAGCTTGCGTCCTGTTCGTCTCCGTGACCTTAAGCGGCTGTTATATGCCCATCCGTTTTGACGCCGAGATCGAGATCACCCGTGGCGGTTATTACGATTTCAAGTTTGACGGCTATGTCGCCAGGATTGAGCTGTTCAAAGGCCTGAAGGAAGGCACAATCAACCCTGAAGAAGAAAGAAAACAAGCCGCCCTGATCAAGAGAGATTTCGGCCGGGATAATAGCGTCAAGGAGTTCAAATACCTGAAGATGGGCCACTTCAAGGTCAAGTGGGAACGCAAAGGCGACATTCTGAAGACCAAGTCGGTCAGTTTCTTCAATCCGACCAGTGAATACATGTTGGGCATTCGCTTCAATTCAAAAACCTCCCGCATTTCCATGTCTGGAAAATCGCTGAAAAACGATACCAAGAAAAAATTGGATAAGTTGGGTCTCGGCTGGACCGGTAAAATCCGCGTCTTCACCGACGCCGGCGTCATCAGCCACAACGCCACCAAGGTCCAAGATAGCAAGACCAAAGGCGGAAAGTTCAAGGTCTATATGTGGGACATCAAGAGCATCTTCGCGCCGACGCCGAGCCTGATCCTGCAGGCCGGTTAGCCCCTACTCCTTGCGGGTTAAGAGCTTGATCAGGCTGGACGTATCCCAACGGCTGCCGCCCATGGCCACGACCCCGGCGTAATATTGATCGACGATGCCCGTCGCCGGCAGCAGCGCTCCGTTGGTGCGCGCTTCGGCAAGGGCAATGCCCATGTCCTTGCGCATCCATTCGACTGCGAAGCCGAAATCGAACTTATCGTCGATCATGGTTTTGGCCCGGTTGTCCATTTGCCAAGATTGCGCCGCACCCTTGGAAATCACGTCGACGACCTTGTTCGCGTCCAGCCCCGCCTTTTCGGCGAAAGCCAGGCCTTCCGACAGGCCCTGGACCAGACCGGCGATGCAGATTTGGTTGACGGCCTTGGTCAATTGCCCGGCGCCTGCGGGGCCCATCAACGTCACCGCTTTGCCGTAGGCTCCCGCCACTGGCTCGACAACGTCGAAATCTTTCTTTTCGCCGCCGACCATGACTGTCAATTGGCCGTTTTCGGCCCCTGCCTGGCCGCCCGACACGGGGCCGTCGAGGAAACCGATGCCCATGTCGCGGGCCTTGGCGTCGATTTCACGCGCGACGATGGCCGATGCCGTCGTGTGGTCGCAGTAAATGGCGCCCTCCTTCATACCGGCAAGGATACCGTCGTCGCCATATACAATGCTGCGCAGGTCATCGTCGTTGCCGACGCAGGAAAAGACCACGTCGCAGCCGTCCGCCGTCTTGGCAGGCGTCGCAGCACTGGCGCCGCCGTGCTCCTTGACCCAGGCTTCGGCCTTCTTGGCGGTGCGGTTGTAAACGGTGACGTCGTGGCCTTGGCTAACCAGATGACCGGCCATGGGATAACCCATGACGCCCAAACCGATAAATGCTGTTTTTACCATTTTTCCATCCCCTCTAGGCTTCAGCCAAAAGCTTGAACAGCGCCGAATTATCGAGCCGCCCGCCGCCCTGGGCTTGAATGCGGGCATAAAAGCTTTCGACCAGGGCGGTTAGGGGCAGCTGCGCGCCGTTAGCCCGGGCTTCGTCCAAGCAGATATCCAGGTCCTTGCGCATCCAGTCGCAGGCGAAGCCGAAATCGAGCTTGCCGTCGACCATAGTCTTGCCGCGGTTTTCCATCTGCCACGATTGCGCTGCGCCCTTGGAGATCACATCAACGACCTGATGGGCATCAAGGCCGGATTTAAGGGCGAAATTCATGCCCTCGGCCAAGGCCTGAATTGAGCACGCGCAACAGATCTGGTTGACCATCTTGGTCAGCTGTCCGGAGCCCACCGGGCCCATGTGCGTCACTGCCTTGGCGAAGCTCTGCATTGCCGCCTCGCCGCGGGCGAAGTCTTCTTCGCTGCCGCCGACCATGACCGTCAATTGGCCTTTTTCGGCGCCTTCCTGGCCGCCGGAAACCGGCCCGTCCAGGAATCCAACGCCCTTTGCGGCGGCCGCTTCGGCAATTTCACGCGCGGCGATAGCCGACGCCGTGGTGTGGTCGATAATCAGACTGCCCTTTCCTGCCCCGGCCAGAACCCCGTCATCGCCCAGCATGATGGACCGCAGGTCGTTGTCGTTGCCGACGCAGGTGAGGATGATGTCGGCACTTTCGGCGGCTTTCGCAGGGGTTTCGGCACTCGTGCCCCCGTGTTCCTTGACCCAGCCTTCGACCTTCTTGGCGGTGCGGTTGTAGACGGTGACGTCAAAGTCTGCCTTGGCCAGGTGGCCCGCCATGGGATACCCCATGTTGCCGAGCCCGATGAAGGCGGCTTTTGTGCTGCTCATGATGGATGTTTCCGTTTGCTTTGGATGAAAACTCAGAATGTGTCTTTGCGACCGGATTATAGGTATCCCACACAGCAAAACCAAGGGGCCTGTCAGGGCCGCTTTTCAGGGCAGAGGGCAACGGATATAGTCGCCCTGGACAGGGGCCGGAAGACCAAGAAATGAACGAAATTCCCGATTTGATAATTGGCGGCAAGACGCACCGCACGCCCTTTCGCGGGGACGATCTTCCCCTTGTGGCGCGGCTTTGCCGGGCTGCCTTTCATGTCTACAAGCGCCGATGGGCGAAACGGCTGTTTAAGAAGCCGACCCGGATGTTTTTTGATTTTTGCCATCAGGTGTTGAAATTGGGTGGGCGTGGGCAAATGGTCTTGGAACGGCCCGACGGGCCCGTGCGCCTGGGTTTCGATGCTCATCATATCCATTTCCGTGGCGTTTATGACGGTAACCCGGACGGCAACGAGCCGGAAGTGACGACGTTTATGGAAACCATGCTGCGCGGCGACCGCGTTTTATTCGATATCGGGGCAAATTTCGGCTACCTGACCCTTTATGCCGCCACCATTGAAGGGTATTCGGGGGCTATCCATTCCTTCGAGCCCATCGACAATACCTTTAAGGACCTGAATGACCTTGTCACCCAGGCCGGTTATGAAGGCCGGGTCACATGCCACCAGATCGCGCTTTCAGATCACGACGGGACGGCGAAGATGGCTTTCGATCCGGTTAATACGGGGCTTTCGCGTTTGGATGGCGACACCAGTGGCGGCAAGGAAGTGGCATTGGCCAAGCTCGACAGCCTTGACCTGCCGGCGCCGTGGCTGATGAAGGTGGATGTTGAAGATCACGAACTTAAGACTTTTCAGGGGGCGGAGGCCTTGCTCAAAAAAGAAAAGCCGTTTCTGATTTTCGAAAACTGGATTTCCAAGACCGAACCGCAGACGACCCTGGGGCCGCTTCGCTATTTGGAAGGGTTGGGATACGTCCTTTACAACCCTTTGTGGCGAATTTCCGATCAGGCGGGGAGCTATATTTGGCCCACTCCATCTCCGCCTTGGCCCTATGAAACCCGGGCCCTTGCCTTGGTCCGGTTCCCGGCTGAAGGACGTTTTCCGTTTGCCGATCAAATCAATGTCGTTGGCTGCCACAGAGACCGCATTGTTGAATTGCAGGAAGAATTTTCAAGCTGCGACTGAGCCGCTGGCCAGACGGAATACAACCACCGCTTGGGCTGCGCAAATTAGAATGTTTTAGAAATCGTTCCATGACGAAGAACATTTACGAGGGTATCTTATGGGCGGCAAAAACTTTTTGCCGATCTGAGGAGAAAGGCATTGGCAGCAAGCATTTCCGTTGAGGTTTCCGCCGGGGAATTGATCGACAAGATTACTATTCTCGAGATCAAGCTTGAGCGGATTAAAGATTCCAGCAAGCTTGAAAACGTGAAGCGGGAGTACGAAACCTTGACGGCTTCCCGGGACGGCGCCCTTGAAACTTCCGGAGAGCTGAATGGGTTGACGGCGAAATTAAAGGCCGTTAACGAACGCCTTTGGGAAATCGAGGACGATATTCGCCAGTGCGAGCGCGATAAGGATTTCGGTGAAAAATTCGTCGAGCTGGCGCGTGCCGTTTACGTGACCAATGACGATAGGTCCCGTTTGAAACGGGAAATAAACGAGCTTCTGGGCTCTGCCTTGATCGAAGAAAAATCTTATGCCGCCTACTGAGTGCGGAACGCCGTGATAAAATTTTACCGCATTCTCGACTGGTGGCTGAACCGAAAACGCCGCCAACAGCCGCGCTCGGGCAAGGCCAAGGGTGTCCTGTTGATTTCAAGTGGCGGGCTGGGCGATACGGTCCTGTTCGCCCATGTCATCGAACGTTTCCTCGGATGTGCGGAAAAAGACGAACCGGTAACGGTGTTGCTCCGGTCCGATGCCATGAAGATGGCGTTCCTTCTGCCCCAGGGTGTTCAGGTCATCGGTGTCGATTTTTATCGCTTGCGCAAGGATCTGGGCTACCGGCGGGAAATCACGGATAGTTTTTTCAGCGCCCATTACCGTCTCGTCGTTCATACGGATTACCTTCGCCACCCGGATTTGGACGAAGCCCTTGTTGCCGCGGCCATGGCCGCGGAGGCCGTCGCCATGAAGCCTCGGCCTTGGCGCAAATATGACGCCCGGCTCAACCAAAACCGACGGCTGTATGGGCGGCTTTATGACAGTGGCGCGCCGAATATGGATAAGGTCCTGAGGTGGTCACGGTTCGCGGATTGGCTTTTGGATATGGAGCGCACCCCGCCCATCGCCGCCCTAGACCCGGCGCAGTTGCCACCGGCCGCCCAAGAAGGGCCTGAAGTCGTCATCCAACCTTTTTCGGCGGTAAAGGCCAAGCAAAGCCCCCCTGCCCTGTATCGGCGGATAATCGATGCTCTGCCGGAAGGCACACGGGTTGCCATTACCGGCACTCAGCGCGACCTTGAAGACAACCCGGAATTCAAGAGTCTTTTGGACTTGGCCGGAGTTGAGTTCGACGCATCAAGCTTCGCCGAATTGGTCCCCATATTGCTGTCGGCGAAATTAGTGATCTCGGTCGATACCGCCTTGATGCATTTGGCTGTCGCGGTCGGCGCGCCGACGTTGTGCCTGGCCAGCGCCGCCTATGTTGGAGAAATAGTCCCTTATGATCCAGCCATTACGCCCGAAAATGCCCATTTCCTTTATACATCGATGTCCTGCGAGGGATGTTTGGGGGACTGCATTCATCCCTTCCAGAACGGCATGTTCCCGTGCGTTGCAAAATTGGACAAAAACCAAGCCGTAAAGAAAGCGAGAGAAATTATGTCAATGACCGGGGGTCACGTTTGATGCCAACCTCTTCTGTTTGGTCGAAGACGACAGGTTTCTTCTTTAAAAATAGGATTTGGATTTTGGGCGCGATGGGAGCGCTGTGTTTCCTGGATGTGGCTGGAATGGGGCTGGCTTACCTAATGTATCCCGGCTATTTGGACCATGGCGAACCCAGCCTAGCCATGATTTCCTGGCGGCTTCTGGATGGATTTCCCGCCTATCCCGGTTTTGATGATCCCGGTCGGATCAGCAACGTATATGGCCCCCTTACATTTCTTCTTCACGCCATTTCCTTTTACTTTGCCGGACCTTTCGTGGCGACGGGAAAGGCGTTGTCGATTGTGGCGGCATTGTTAATTCCGGTCTTGATGTTCATGGACCATCGGCGCCACGGTTTCAGTGTTGGCGCGGTCGCGATGATCTTTGGCACCGCGTTCGTTTTGTTCACGCTTCCTATTTCCATTTTGAATCGGCCGGATTCCTTCATTGCTCTTTTGGCCGTGATAACGGTTTGGGCAAAGAATGCCAGCTTGCCGGGTCGCCCAGAATGGGGAAAGACGATCCTGATTGGCGTTTGCGGCGGGCTTGCTGTTGGGTTCAAAATTCACGCGGGCATTTTTCTGGCGCCTGTGGCCTTGTTTCATTGCTTGGATCGGGAAAACGGCCTTAGGCCTTTTTTTGCGGTAGGGGCCGTAGGTATTTTTGTAGCTTTGCTGCCTTTCGCCCTGCCCGTTTTCCCGCTTGCGGATTATTTGTCGTGGTTCGGTCCGCTATTGGGCAAGCAGGCTCCCGTGAATTCCTACGGAAAGCCTTTCCGTTACGCCCTTCTTTATTTGGTTCCAGTGCTGTTGCTTTTTGCCTTGTCCCGGAAGCAAGAAACAGTTCCTTCCAGGCTTGCCGAAAGGGCTTATCTTGGGGCCTATCTTGTGTGCCTGGGGGCCGCCATTTATGTCGGCTCAAAACCGGGCGGCGGTATCCGTTACATGTTTCCCTTTATGCCAATGACGGTTGATTTCATCCTCGGCCACGGTCGCAGGGTTGAAAAACGCTCCAGACTTGCCTGGTCTGCGATTGGGGTGTTCATGGCCATTATGTTGGCGATAAGCTTGCCGACTCAAAAACGCTTTCAACGCACCCTTCATTGGGACGAAGCGCAACAGGTCAGCCGTGAAGTTCGGCAAATCATGGCGGCTTATCCCGGTAAGACAATGGAAATGGGCTTGGGAGAAAATGACATCAACTACTGGAGGACGTATTTCAAGACGTTGCTGGTTCTAAACGGAAACCCCTACAGTTTGGATTCGGCGGTCGTCATGGAAACGTCTTATCTTAAAATTCCCCTGACGAATGCCGATTTAGAAATGATCCGCAGGTGCGCTACCGATATATGGCTTATTCCGAAGGGCGAACGGCCTTTCGAAATGATCGGATATTACGGCGTTCCCGTTTATGACGGGGCCTTTAAGAAGGTTTTTGTTGACAGTTATACGAAATCCCGGAGTTTAAAATTTTTCGATATCTGGGCCTGCAAAAAGTAGATTAAGAGCCCGGTCGATTTTCCGGCTGGTCGTATGTGTCGCCCTTCTTCCATTCCGCGTTCCAATCGATAAGACCCGTCGGTTTGGCGAAAACTTCTTTTGCCGAATATTCGACGCCTTCCTCATCGCGGTAGATGTCCGTTTGACCCTTGGCCATGCCGCCAATGAAAACGTCACGAGAACTCCAGAAGTACTGCAGGGACTGCCAAAAGGGGATGTCGAAGAATCTAATATCTTCCCAATGATTCAGGTATTGAAGCGGCATTAATATTTTAGCCCACCGGCTGGATAATATGTTTTTTGCGAACCTGAGACAGAATGGAAACCTGCCGAACATGGTGGCGGCCCAATTCATGTTGGCGATTTTGTCGAAATCGCCGTGGATGTCTTTGGCCTTGTAAGTGAACTCCCCGGTTCCCTCGCTCAAATCGTTTCTGATGGCATAATTCGCCAACTCGGTCCCCTTATACATCTTTAGGATGCTTACTCTGATGCCGTAAGGTTTAAGCGAACTGCCGAAACGGACGCTTTCGATGGCTGCTTCCAAGGATTCATTGGGCAGGCAGAACATGATGTTCATAATGAATTTGAATTTGTGTTTTTTGAGAAGGTCTGTGACCTCGACGTATCGGGCATTGGTGATTTTTTTGTTGAGCATGTTGATGCGGGTTTCCTCTACCCCGCATTCCAACCCGAAGGTCCCGCCACGGCAACGTCCGTCGACCATTGCTTCAATTATTTCCTCGTCCAGGCTGGTGACTTCTATATTGCACGACCAGTCCAGGTTGAATTGTTTCTTGTAGCGCTTTGAAAATTCCTTCACCCAGTTTTTATCCAAGTTGAAGATGTCGTCGCAGAAATGGACGCGCCGGGTCGGGTATTTCTCAAGAACCCGTTCAACCTCTTCCAAGGCATATTCGATGCTGTGGCGGCGGAAGACCTTGCCCTTGCCTTTGTACATGTCGAAATAGGTGGGCTCGAAACAATAAGCGCATTTATAGGGGCAGCCGCGGGTAGTGATAAATCGCTTGACGGCGAAATTCGCCATGAGCGGATATTTGTCATAGTACAAACTGCGGTCCGGAAACGGATACTTATCCAGATTTTCCTCGGGCGGCAGCAATGAGTTGCGCATCCATCCCTTTTCCGTTTTCACCAGCAGGCTATTAACGTCGGAATAATCCTCGCCGGCTTCAATTCGGTCCATAAGCGTCAAAAGCGCTTCTTCTCCGTCTCCCATGCAGATGATATCGGTGCACCCGTATTTCATGACGTCTTCTTGCATAAACATGCAATGCGGTCCGCCCCAGATAACCTTGCGGGTGGTTTTTTCCTTGATGAGTTTGGAAACGGGGCGGAATTGCTCAACTTGGGGCGTCATCACCGAAAAGCCGACGAGGTCCGGGTCAGCCGCTTCGATATAATCGATAAGTTTATCGAAGCGATTGAAATCCTGGAGAAGCGTAAGGTCGACCTCATGCCCGTTCGCTTTCAAATACGAACTCAGGTACATGATGCCCAAGCCTTCGTTCAGGAAATTGTCGCTAACGAAAAGTATCTTGGCCATGGGCTTCTTTCAGAAGGCTTATGAGTAAAACGGTTTCGGGCCAACAAATCATATACGATTTATTTTTTTATGTTTGGGTTTGTTGGCCAAATGCCGTATTGAGATTTAGTTCCGGTGCGCCGACGTCAGAATCTTGTACCCCGTCCATGCCAGAAGCTTGAACGGGACTGGGGCCGGATAGATCCGGCGGTGAAGCATCCACCCATAGGTGAACCGGTAGACAAGGCCGAGAAATTTTTTGCCTAAACTTTTCTTGTAGATTTTCTCGATCAGCTCGATATGACGCTCCAACCAAGGAAATTCGACGAGCAAGGGAAAGACGACCTGATAACTGTGCAGGCGGTCCTTTAGTTTCTGTGGGAAATTGAGGACGGTTTCCGAATACTGCCCGCCCCAATTTTCATTCTCCTCATCCAGGTAGCCGTTATCCCGCGCGTACTTTGTCAAGCCGACACCGGGATAGGGCTGGAAGATGGAGGCATCCGCGTAATCGACCTTGCAATCCTGATTAATGCGGACGGTTTCTTTGAAGGTTTCTTCCGATTCGCCCGGCAACCCCAGCATGTTCAGGCAGTACGATTTGATGCCGTGCTTGCGTAGGATGTCGAACGTTTCGTAAATTTGCTCGTCCTTCATGCTGCGCAGCATGACCTTATTGCGGATATCGGCGTTGCCCGATTCGATGGCGATGCAAACGGCGTGAGCGCCGGATTTTTTCAAAGTCTTGGCGTATTCTTCATCGACCATGTTGGGCCGAACAAGGGCGACATAGGGAAGCCCGACTTCTTTGGGGTAGACTTCGGCGAATTCTTCCAGCCATTCCCGCTTGATACCGAAAACGTCGTCATGGAATTTAAGAAATTTTGACGGATAACGGGCGATGGTGGTCTGGATTTCCTTGATCATGTAGGGCACGGATTTGGTACGGACGATATCACCCTTGCCCTTGTACATTTCATTGAAGGCATGATTGAAACAATAGGTGCATTTATAGGGGCAGCCGCGACTGGCGAAAAAGCCCCGGATGGGCATGTTTTTAAGCCCGTAACTTTCTTCATACATCAGGGCTTTGTCCGGCGGCGGAAGGGTATCCAAATCATCAATCAGGCGGGTAATGCCGTTTTTCTTAATGGACCCGTCGTCGAGCTTGAAATGCATATTCGTGGTATCAAGCATCTTGTCGCTGCCGAAGTTATTCAGGAAATCCCTGATCGCCATGTCCCCTTCGCCGACGCAAATGGCATCGACACCGTCTTTGTTGATGTACTCCTGGAAAAAGGTCGGGTGCACCCCGCCGAAAATGGAATAAGCGCCGGATTCTTCCTTCAGGTGTGAATTAATTTCCAGAAACTTAGCCGCGTCCGGCGACATCACCGAATAGGCCAGGACATCAGGCTTGAAGTCCTTAAGCTTTTTGACCGCTTTTTTTGGGTCCTTTTCATATTCGATAAGGATGACCTCGTGCCCGGCTTCTTTCGCGGAGGCCGATATCACGGGGATGGAGTAGCTTTCAACGACACCGATGCGGTCGGTGACCATGGCAACGCGAACCTGACTCAACTGCTCATCCTTTTTCTTTTCTTTGGGCTAAATACCCAAGAAGGTTGTTTAATTAGAGCCTCATATTACCTAACCTAATTACTCAGAAAAACCCTAAACTTGTTCGGGTTCAAAGCATGGGCCTTTCGGGGGCCTGGGGCTTGAGTTTTTCGAATAGCCGCCATCCCGGAGATGTTGTATACGGCTGGCAAGACATCTTTTCCAGAATTTTTCGGAATCTCCTTTATTTCATGGCAAAAAACAAGGCAATGACGACGGAGCGTCTGGATCTTCTGCTAGTTAATCCGGGCGGTCGCGGGAAGATTTACCAGGAATTGGGCGACGAACTGTCGGCGGTGGAACCGCCGCTTTGGTGTCGGCTGATCGGGGGCTATGTCCGTGACCAGGGCTTTAAAATCGAAATCCTCGATTCGGAAGCCCTAAACCTCCCCCCCGCCGCCATTGCCGACAAAGTAGCCACTTTGAACCCACGTCTGGTGGCGATGGTCGTTTTTGGTCATCAGCCCTCCGCCTCAACCCAGCAAATGATGGGCGCCGCCGAGGCCTGCCGGGCGATCAAGGCCGAAACCGAAGATATCCCGATCATTATGGTCGGCGGACACGTGTCGGCCCTGCCCGAGCGCACCCTTGACGAGGAGCCTGTTGACTTCGTTTGCAAGGGAGAAGGCCCGGTGACGGTGGTGCAGCTTCTCGAAGCCATGTCCCAGGAAGGCGAAATCGATTTTGAGGCCATTGAGGGCTTGGTGTGGATGCGTGACGGCAAACCGGTGGTAAATCCATCACCGCCCTTGATCAAGGATTTGGACGCAGACCTTCATGGAAACGTCTGGGAACTGTTGCCGATGGACAAATACCGGGCCCATAACTGGCAATGTTTCGGCGATCTGGAGTCGCGGGAACCTTATGCCTCGATTTATACGTCCTTGGGGTGTCCCTATAAATGCGCGTTTTGCTGCGTTAATGCGCCGTTTGACGTCAATCGCTACCGCATGCGGAGCCCGGAGGCCGTCGTCAAGGAAATTGATTTTCTCCATGACACATACGGCATCAAGACCTACAAAATTATCGACGAGATGTTCGTGCTTAACGAACGTCATGTTCTGGATATCTGCAATCTTCTGATCGAACGCAATTACGGCCTCAACATCTGGGCCTATGCCCGCATCGATACCGTCAAGCCGAAGATGCTGGATAAGCTGAGGGACGCCGGCATCCGCTGGTTGGCGCTGGGGATCGAATCCGGGTCCGAGCATGTGCGTGATGGTGCCGAAAAGGCCTTCAGCCAGGAAGACATCACCGACATCGTCCGCGACATCCAGAAAGCCGGCATCAAAGTCATCGGCAATTTTATTTTCGGCCTACCCGATGATAATCAGGAAACCATGCAGCAGACCCTCGACTTGGCGATTGAGCTCAACTGCGAATTCGTCAACCTGTACTCAGCCATGGCTTATCCGGGTTCTCCCCTTTATGTTGACGCGGTGACTAAGAACTTGCCCCTGCCGGATCAATGGTCCGGGTTTTCGCAACATAGCTTTGACTGTCAGCCCCTGCCGACCGATCACCTGAGTGCCGGCGAAGTCTTGAAGTTCCGGGATGACGCTTTTCACACCTATTTCTCCAACCCACGGTATCTGGACATGGTGACACAGGCTTTCGGTTGGGAAACCCGCCGCCATATCGAGGATATGGCCAAACACCGCCTTAAACGGAAAATTCTGGATGAACTTGATGCGGCGGAATAATACATGATTATCAGCCGCACCCCTTTCCGCGTGTCGCTTTTCGGCGGTGGTTCTGATTATCCGAAATGGTACCTGCAACACGGCGGCGCTGTTTTCGGCTTTGCCATCAATAAATATTGTTACCTTTCTGTCCGTCCCTTGCCGCCGTTTTTCGAGTATCGAAACCGGATAGTCTATTCGAAAGTCGAAATGGTGAATGAAATTTCCGAAATCGAGCATCCCGCCGTCCGGGGAGTCCTCGAAGATATGGGAATCAAAATCGGTCTTGAAATCCACCACGACGGTGACCTTCCTGCGCGTTCCGGGCTGGGCTCATCCTCATCGTTCACGGTCGGGCTTCTCAACACCCTATCGGCGATGAACGGAAAAGAATTAAACAAAAAGACCCTGGCTCAGGAAGCGCTGCGCATCGAACAACAAGTGATTAAGGAACATGTCGGCTCGCAAGACCAGATCTGGGCGTCATATGGGGGAATCAACCGCATCGAGTTTTTAAAGAACGGCGATTTTGAGGTCCAACCTGCGGGCATTTCGGAAGCCCGGCAGAAAATTCTTTTGGATCATCTGCTTTTGTTTTTCACGGGCTTTTCACGATTTGCGCCGGAAATTGCAAAAAAGCAGATCGAAAATCTCGATAAGCGCGAAAAGCATTTGCAAGCCATGACCGGCCTCGTCGATGAAGCTTTGGGCGTGGTTAAGTCCGATACCCGCCCGATCACCGAAATCGGCGAAATGCTTCGTGAAACGTGGCGGCTCAAACGGGAGTTGGCGGATAACGTTTCGACGCCTGAAATCGACGAAATCTATGACGCCGCCCTGGAAGCGGGCGCCATTGGCGGGAAGCTGCTGGGCGCGGGCGGCGGTGGTTTCATGCTTTTGTTCGCTAAGCCGGAAAATCAACCGGCCGTTATTGAAAAGCTGAAAGGCTTAATCCGCGTAAAATTCGGTATTGATGATGTGGGTTCAAAGATTGTCGTCTTTGAGCCGGCGGGACTGGAAAACCGCTAGCCCTTTCGCTAACGTCTATCCCTGAAGGAACTTCATGGCGAAACAAACCGCACCGGCGAAATCAAATAAGAAACCAACGTCCAAAAAGGCGCTGGTTTCCGTCGTCCTGTCATTCCGCAATGAAGAAGACGTTATCCCGGAATTGATCAGGCGGCTGGAAACAGTTCTTAAAAAGGAATCGGTCGATTACGAGCTGATATTCGTCAATGACGATTCCACGGATGGGTCCTTGTCGCTGTTGAAAAAAAACGCGGCAAAAAACAAAAACATTAAGATCATCAATATGTCGCGGCGGTTCGGGGTTTCTGAGTGCGTCTTCGCGGGCATCGCCCACGCATCCGGCGACGCTATCATTACCATGGACGCCGACTTGCAGGATCCACCCGAGGTCATGCCCGAATTGATCGCCAAATGGCGGGACGGCGCCGAGGTGGTGTACACCGTTCGCACCCATCGGGACGGCGAAAAGCCCCTGAAGATGTGGCTGACGCGCATGGCTTACCGGGCCATCAATGCGTCTTCTGAAGTCGATATGCCGGTTAACGCCGGCGATTTTAGGCTGCTCAGCAGGATGGCCTGTGAAAAATTGCTGGAATTGGGGGAACTTGACCCCTATCCCCGCGGATTGGTTCCGTGGATCGGCTACCGCCAGGAACCTGTCTATTACCGGCGCGAAGCCCGGGTCGCGGGAACCGCCCATTTCTCGCTTTTCGGTAGCCTCAACCCCTACAAGACTTTCATTTCGGGCCTGACATCGTTTTCCATGGCGCCGATCTTCCTAATCTTTTTGATCGGCGGCGGCATTTCCGCCCTTTCTTTGGCCGTCATGGTTTTTTCGTTTGTTTTTGGCGATGGATCGTCTTTGTGGGCAACGTTCTTAGTTTTTATGTGGGGCTCATTGCTTTTTGCCATCGGTTTCGTCGGCATCTATGTCGGGCGCACATACAAAGACGTTCGCGGCAGGCCGCGCTATATCGTCAAGGATACCATCGGTTTTGGGGAATGACCCGGTCGGACATATCGGCCGGGTCCGTGGGTATCAGCCTTTGGGCTTCGGCATTGGCGCCAAGCCCAGCAGGTTTCTGACGGCCCCTTCACGGCTTGCCTTCAGGCCCAACGTTCTTCCCTCTTCAATGGCGAATTCGCCGGGAACACCCTTGGCCGCGCGGTACATGGCCCACAGGGCGCCCGCCCGGTTTGCCGTCTTGCAATAGACCAACAAAGGATAATTACTCGGGTCCTCGACGATGGCGGTGAATTGCTTCACCTGGTCGAGTGTCGGCGCACGGGTCACCACCGGAATATTGAAGAACGCCAAGCCTACGCTTTCCAAATCGGTTTTAGCCTTGGCGACGCCTTCCTTGAGGCCGCGAATATCCAAAACGGCCTTGAAGCCAAGCGCCTTAAGTTCGGAAGCTGCGCCGGGCTTGAGCGCACCTGATGTGGCAACGAACGGCGTTGCGCGGTTGTAATAGGTGATGGCCGGGCTGACCTTGTCGCCGAAGGGCGCCTGATTAGGGCCGGCCTGGGCCGGAAGTGACAGCCCCAACGCCAGGGCCAGAACTATTAATGCCAGAGATTTCATAACCTTATCCTCCAATTTCTAACCCCCCTGACGGGAAGCCCCTGTGGCCGGATGGACCGGTTTTGTATTTATTGTTGATTATTATATCTAAGTATCATAATATACGCAAGTATGAATTTAAAGAGCATGCATAAAAACGCCGACAAGGCGACGGACCTTTTGAAGGCGTTGGCGAGCCGCAACCGGCTGTTGATTCTTTGTCATCTTTTGGATGGGGAAAAAACCGTCGGTGAGCTTGCCGGCTTGTTGGAGTTGCGTCATGCCGCCGCCTCGCAACAACTTTCCTTGCTACGTAAAGACGGCCTGGTTACAGGGCGGCGGGACAAGCAAACAATTTATTATTCCCTGGCTTCCGATGAGGCTGAACAGGTGTTGGCTGTCTTGCATAAGGGGTTTTGCGAGCCGCCGAAAAAGAAAAACAGAAAATCCGGAAACCCACGAGCAAAACCTTTCCCCTGCTTCCCTGTCTAGGAAATAAGTTCGAAATTCGCCGTTCTCAGGCCGAATGAAATTCCCGGTCGCGGTGATAAGCGGCCGTGAAATCGTCAAGCATCCGGGCGGCCTGGGCGTCGAAATCGGCGCGCTGGACAAGCGCCCGGATGATGAAGGCGGCAAAGGTCACGGCTTCGCCTTTACCGCGAAGTTGGAACGCGCCGGCGAAATCATCCAAATCCTCATGAGTTTGTTTTCTAGCCATCACGTTTAGCTGGCTTTTCACCAACCGGTGCTTGTCGCGCCATTTCTTTTGGATGGTGGCCGTGGCCATGGGTCATTTCCTTCTACGGATAGAATAATCTACTAGTAGATTATTCTATCCATTTCACAAAGTCAATTCCGCCTTTGGAAACGTTCCAAGTCGGCTTCATCCAGACGGACCTTCACATGTATGGCATCGGCTTCGTCACGCCGGTCGACGACTTCCCCGTGTTCATACAGCCATGCCAGGGAGGCTCCGTCGCCGTGTTTAAGGGATACCTCAAAAAGCTGGAAGTTTGCGGTGATCTGATCATCAATGACGGACGCGAGATCTTGGCAGCCTTCGCCCGTAATCGCTGATACAAGAACTGCGGGGATATTGCTGCGCTTGGCTTGATTGGCCAACACGATTTTGTCCTCCCCCGGCAAAAGGTCGATTTTGTTCAGCACTTCGGTCAAGGTTAATTCGACACCTTCCCCCAACCCGATTTCCCTCAAGACTTCCAGAACGTCCGCTTTTTGCGCTTCCGTATCCTCATGGGCGGCGTCTCGGACATGAAGGATAACGTCCGCTTCAATAACTTCTTCAAGGGTCGCGTGAAAGGCCTGGACGAGCTCGTGCGGCAGTTGAGAGATAAACCCAACGGTATCGGACAGGATCACTTTCCGCCCCGACGGGGTTTCCAGGCCGCGCATGGTCGGGTCAAGGGTAGCAAAAAGTTGGTCCTCGGCCTTGACCTTGGCCTTCGTCATTCTGTTGAACAACGTCGATTTTCCGGCATTCGTATAACCGACCAGGGCGACCACCGGATAAGGAATGCGCCGGCGCGCCTGGCGGTGCAAATCGCGGGTACGCTTGACGTCTTTCAGCTCACGTTTGAGCCTGGTGATCCGCTTGCCGATAAGACGGCGGTCGGTTTCGATTTGGGTTTCGCCGGGGCCGCCCATAAAACCGGCGCCGCCCCGTTGGCGTTCCAGATGGGTCCAGCTTCTGACCAGCCGACTTCGCTGATAATCAAGGGCCGCCAGTTCGACCTGCAGGCGACCTTCGCGGGTTCGGGCCCGAGCGCCGAAAATTTCCAAAATCAGGCCTGTGCGGTCAATGACCTTGCATTGCCATTCTTGCTCCAGATTGCGCTGCTGTACGGGTGTTAAGGAAGCATCGACGACGGCAACGGATATTTTTCGATTGCCGGTTTCTTTGCCTTGGATGATGTCACCCAACCGACCAAGGACCCCAGTACCGAAAAGTGTCGCCGGCCGGCGCCGGCCCATGCGAACGACTTCCGAATGGGCGACCTCAAGATTAATGGCCTTGGCCAAGCCGACGGCTTCGCCCAGGAGCGATTCTTCCTTCCTTGCAGATGAAGATGATTTTAGGCGTGGATGAACAACAAGACAGGCTTCTCCGCCCTGGTTACCCGGGGGATTTTGTTGTTCGGGTGGGTGTAGGCCTGTCAATTTCCCGGCCGACAATAATTAGGCCTCGACCTCCGCCTCCGCCTCCGCCTCCGCCTCCGCTTCCGCTTCCGCTTCCGCATCCCCGTCTTTATCAGGATCGAATAATTGGATCGGCACAGAAGGCATGACCGTCGAAATAGCATGCTTGTAGACCAACTGCGTGTGTCCGTCCCGGCGCAATAACACCGAAAAATTATCAAACCAAGTCGCGATTCCTTGAAGCTTGACCCCGTTGACCAAAAAAACGGTCACGGGCGTCTTTTGTTTCCGGATATGATTTAGAAAGACGTCTTGGACGTTTTGTGACTTTTCGGACGACATTGTTGTCACCCCCTTTATTTTTGAACCCGATCGATCAGGAGATGGACCGCGGGTTTCTCCCTGTTATCAATAACTTATTTTATTTCCCCTGCTTCCCTGCGGCTCTTGCAGAGAAGCCCCAAATACCGACATTTTAGCTTACAGGTTAATAACAAACTTGCAAAGCGCGTCACAGTCGAAAAAATGTCGGGCCGGAGGATGGGCGGAGAGTTCCCCTGGTTTGGGGGCTTGGTCGCGGACCAGGATGGGCGTGCAACCGGCGTTATGAGCGCATTCCAGGTCGATGTCCGCATCGCCGGCGATCCACACCCCGGGGCCTTTTTCTATTCCACTTGGCGCCAATGCCATATCAACCGGTTCTGTTGCCGGTTTATCCTTATTCGCGTCCAAAGCGCCGATCATGGCGCCGAAAAATCGATCCCAACCCAGATGCTTTGCTTCAAGGCGCAGTAAATCGCCTTTTTTGTTACTGATGACGCTTAAGTGAATTCCCGCTTCCGCCAAGGTGACCAACATGTCCTCGGCGCCGGCTAAGGGTTGCAGTTTTTCAACATGGATGGCGCCATAACGTTCATAGAAAACATTGCCCGCCTCCCGCCAGCGGTCACCAAAAAGATCCGGAAAACTGTTGCGGAGAGATTTCCGGACACGGCCCCTCGTTTGATCCAATGTCCAAGGAGATTGGCCGAAGGCTTCAAGGGTGGCGTTCAGGGCATCGTGAATGACCGGCCATGAATCCACCAACGTGTTATCCCAATCGAAAAGGATGGCCCTGGGTTTTGTTTTAAGGGGCAAGATGGCTACTTAGTTCCAGATGGATGTATTGGCGGGGCCGCCCTTGGCTTCGATGAAATCGACGTAAAGGTCCAGCAACTGGCCCGTTAATTCGCCGACATGGCCGTTGCCTACAGATTCGCCGTCAATGCTGGTCACTGCCTTGACGTGGGACGTGGAACTGGTGACGAAGGCTTCCTTGGCCTCCATGGCCTCGGCAACCGAAAACGGCCTTTCTTCGAAACTCAGGCCCGCCCCCGTGGCGGCCTCTAGGACAGAAAGCCGGGTAATGCCATTGAGGATGGCGTGTGAGACGTTGTGGGTTACCAGTTGCCCGCTTTTAGTGACGATCCAGGCATTCGTCGATGTTCCTTCCGTCACCATGCCGTCCTCGCTGACCATCCAGGCTTCATAGGCACCGGCTTCACGGGCCTGCTGTTTTCCAAGGATATTTGGCAGCAGTGAAACGGACTTAATATCGTGGCGCTTCCATCGGATATCGGGAATGGTAATGACGCCAACGCCCTGGCGAAGGGCTTCCTTGTCAAGAGGCGGAAGCTGGCGGGCCGTCACCACCAGGGAACTTTCGCAATCCTTAGGAAACGGATGATCGCGCCTGGCGACGCCCCGGGTAATTTGCAGGTAGACCAAACCGTCTTTTACGCGATTGCGGCGCGCTACCTCACGGATGATGATGGCGAGCGCCCGGCGTGAAATCGGCCAATCAATGCGTAGTTCGTTAAGCGAATGGGTTAGCCGTTCCATGTGCCCCTTTTCGCCCACCATTTGCCCGCGATGAAGGGCGAAGACTTCATAAACGCCGTCGGCGAATTGATAGCCCCGGTCTTCGATATGGACGGCGGCTTCACTGTGGAGCAGGTATTGGCCGTTGACGTAGGCAATCCGCGACATCTCTAGAAATACTCCAACTGGACGGAGAATAATTTTTCGACCTTTCTTATGACGTCTTCGGCTGCAAACAAAACCACCCGATCCTTGGCCTGAACGACTGTCGAGCCACGCGGGCAAATCATTTCACCATCCCTGACGATGGCTCCCAACAGAACGCCCGCCGGCAGCTTCACGTCTCTCAAGGGGCTCCCGACCAGTTCCGAAGTTTCCAACGCCTCTGCCTCGATCAATTCCCCGAAACCCTCGCGCAAGGTATGGACGGAATGGATGCGTCCGCGGCGGACATATTGAAGGATCGTCGAAACGGTGATGTTTCTGGGGCTGACGACCACGTCAATGCCGAGCGAGTTTATCAGCGGCTCGTAAGTTCCTGAATTAATGAGCGTGATGGCTCTTTTGCAGCCGCTGCGCTTGGCCAGAAGTGAAGCCAGGATATTTGTTTCATCATCGTTGGTTACGGCGACCACCGTTTCGGTAGCGGAAATGTTGGCTTCTTCAAGGATTTCGGGATCCAGGACATCGCCGTTGATGATCATGGTATTTTCCAACAATCCCGCAATATGCTCGGCGCGGTCTTTGTTGGATTCGATAATTTTGGCTTTTACCCAGTCGTGTTCTTTCTCAATTTCCTGGGCAAGGAATAATCCGATATTGCCGCCCCCGAAAATCAACAGACGCCTGGCTTCAGGCTCCTCATGGCCGAAGGCCGCCATGGCGCGGGAAACTTGTTCGGAATCGACGACGAAATAAACCTCGTCGCCCATCAACATTTGCTCGTCAGAGGAAGGCACCATGGGCTTGCCGTTTCGCATCAGACCGACAATGACGATATTGAGTTCCGGAAAAAGTTGGGTCAGCTGGCGAAGCGGGGTGTTGATTAGCGGACAATTGTCTTCGCATTTGACGCCGATCAATTTTACCTTGCCATCAACCAGGGGAATCATTTCGAAGGCGCCGGGGACTTGAAGCCGGCGGGTTACCGCTCTCGCGACCTCTATTTCCGGAGAAATAATAACATCGATCGGCAAATGGTCCCGGGAAAACAAATTCGCATAAATGGGTTGTAGGTAGCTTTGCTGACGGACCCGGGCGATTTTGGTTGGCACGCCAAACAACGAATGGGCAACTTGGCAGGCAACCATATTAACTTCATCCGTATGGGTGACGGCGATGATCATATCGGCGTTCGCAATGCCGGCTTGTTCCAGAACGTCGGGGTTCGACGCATGGCCGACGACGCCTTGCGCATCCAGGGTATCAATAACCCGGCGGACCAACTTGGACGATTGGTCGATGACAGTGACATCGTTGTTTTCTAGGGCTAAGTGCCGGGTAATGTTGAAACCGACCTGTCCCGCGCCGCAGACGATAACTTTCATTGGTTTTGACCTTTGTTGCCGTCGGCAATCCGATAGTTATTGACGATCTTCATTGCGGACGCCAAGGGTTTTCAGTTTGCGGTGTAAGGCAGAACGTTCCATCCCGATAAATTCAGCCGTCTTGGAGATGTTGCCTCCAAACCGTATTACCTGAGCGACCAGATAATCGCGTTCGAAAATTTCGCGTGCATCGCGCAACGACAGTCCCATGATTTCGACATTGCTATCAAGATTTCCAGACACCGGGGCATTGGCGTTTATTTCCGGCGGTAAAATGTCCGTGCCGATCGGCTTGGTGGCATCGTCAGGGGCCATAATCAGCAAGCGTTCTATGATGTTCCTAAGTTCCCGGACGTTGCCGGGCCAGGCATATCCCTGAAGCAAGGCCTGGGCGTCGGTGCTGATGGTCCTAGGGGGTTGCCCGGTCATGGCGGCTGCGTGGTCCATGAAATGCTTGGCTAAATGCGGGATATCGTTCGTGCGTTGTTTTAGCGAAGGGATTTTTAAAGGAACAACATTAAGCCGGTAAAAAAGATCTTCGCGAAAACGCCCGGCGTTTATTTCCTCGTTCAAATCCACCGTAGAAGAAGCAATGACACGGACATCAACCTCGACTCGAGTTGTTCCCCCGACCCGTTCGAAAATTTGCTCCTGAAGAACCCGGACGATCTTGCCTTGGGTTTCAAGGGGCATGTCGGCGATTTCGTCAAGAAACAGGGTGCCGTTGTGGGCGGCTTCGAATGTTCCTACCTTCTGCGGCGTTTCGCCTGGCGCCTCGGCGGTTTCCGTCCCGAATAGCTCAATTTCGACTCGGTCGGGTAACATCGTCGCGCAATTAACGACAACGAACGGGCCATCGGCGCGTTGAGACAAGGTGTGGATCATCCGGGCCGCGACTTCCTTGCCGGAACCGGAGGGGCCGGTAATCAGAACCCGGCTGTTTGTAGGCGCCACCCGTTCGATGGATTGTTTGATCTCGCGAATAGGCGGTGTATCGCCGATCAATTCATTAGCGGTGCCGGCACGAAGCCTCAGATCTTCGTTTTCCCGGCGTAGGCGTGCGGCCTCAATCGCCCGTTCTACCAACATGATCAGGCGGTCCGCTTTGAAGGGCTTTTCGATGAAATCGTAGGCGCCATCCTTGATGGCTGAAACGGCGGTTTCGATGTTGCCGTGGCCGCTCATCATCAACACCGGGATGGAAGGGTGATCTTTCTTGAGGGCCTTCAGGATGCCAAGGCCGTCTAATTCGCTTCCCTGAAGCCAAATGTCCAACAATACCAAACTCGGACGTCGGGCCTCGACGGCGCTAAGGGCTTCGGCGCTGCCGGGCGCTTCACGGGTCTGGTATCCCTCATCTTGGAGGATGCCGGAGGTGAGGACCCGGATGTCGGTTTCATCGTCTACGATTAAAATATCATATGCCATTGTCTGGGGCCTTTTTACAAACCATGAGCCAATAGGTTTGTGGCGACCTTCATCGGATCAGATTCCTCATCCCCTGCTCCACCCGGTTCAGTTTTTGGGTCCAAGGGGGGAAAAACCAGGGACACTATCGCGCCGCCGCCTTCACGGTCTTTAAGCAAAATATTCCCCTTATGATCTTCCATAATTTTTTTAACAATCGCCAATCCCAAGCCGGTGCCTTTGGTGCGGGTTGTCACATAGGGTTCGGTTAATTGTTCTCGATTTTCGCCTGGCAGCCCGCGACCGTTGTCCTCGACGTTGACGGTGATGATGGGGGCATTGGCACCTTTGTGTCCAGTTTCCGGTTCTCCTGGGCGAACGTCAATGACGATACGAATTTCCCCTTTTGGGGCCGAGGAGCCGGTTTCCTCTTGCAAGCCGGCAATCGATTCGGTCGCGTTTTTCAAAAGGTTGGTCAGTGCCCGCGAAACCTGACGATGGTCGCAATAGAGCCTAATTTCATCTTTGGAAAGATCGGCGTCATAGTCGATTTCGGGGTGGCGATGGCGTTCCAGGGAAATGGCATTTCGGCAAATTTCCGAAAGATTTTCATTCCTTAGCGATAATTCCGGCATTCGGGCAAAGGACGAGAATTCATCGACCATGCGGTGAAGGTCTTCAACTTGGCGGACGATGGTGTCCGTGCAATTGGCAAATGTTTCGGGATCGCTTTTGATTTCGCTGAAATATTTCCTTTTAAGGCGCTCCGCGGACAATTGGATAGGCGTAAGCGGGTTCTTAATTTCATGGGCAATGCGGCGCGCAACGTCCGCCCAGGCGGCCTTGCGCTGAGCCGAAAAAAGTTCGGTCACGTCGTCAAATGTAACGACGTACCCAATGACCTCAACACCCAAGCGCTCGGCGGCGACGGTTACCATTAAGGTCTGAAATTGCCCTTCGTGCCCGACTTTGGTTTCGGCTTGCATGGGCCGCTCCGGACGGTCCATGGCCTGGGCTAGCAAATCAGCCATTTCAGGGACGGCTGCCGCCAATTTTTGGCCGATGAAAGATTCCAAATCCCTGCTCAAAAGCTCAGATGCGGAACGATTTGGCAGATGGATGTGCCCCTCCTTGTCGAGCCCGATAACGCCTGCGGAAACGCCTGCCAAAACCGTTTCCGTGAAGCGGCGGCGCTCATCCAGTTGGCGGTTCGCGTCAATTAAGCCTTCTTGGGTGCTGTGCAACTGGGACGTCATCGTGTTGAAGGTACGGCTAAGTGTACTGATTTCGTCGGGGCTGTCGGTGGTGTCGACGCGAACGCTCAAATCACCTCCGCTTATTTTCTCGGCCGCCGAAATCAGGGAGCTGATCGGCTTCGCAAGTTGGGTCGAAACGGTCAATCCGATCCAAATAGCCGCCAACAGCAACAGAACCGCGACGACAATGAAGATCATAACAAAGGTGACTTGAATGCCGCCTCGTTTTTTTTCTATCGCTTGATACCGCCCGACGGCGGCATCAACTTCCTGGATATGTTTTATGACTTGCGGGTCAACATGGCGTTCCACCAACAAATAGGCATCAATAAAACTCGGCAGGCGGACGATGGCGCGGATACGCTCATCTTTTTTTCCGCCTAAGATGGTGATTTCCTCACGGCTGGCTTTTTCGAAGGCTTCCTTGGGAATCTGTTGGGCCTTGATGGTAAAGCTTAATTCAGAACGCGCCATGACTTGCCCGGTTCGGTCAATAACCAGGACCTCCGAAAGTGAGCGTAGCGCCGCGTGGCGGGAAAGAATTCTGTTGAAACGTTTCTTATTGCCGCCCAGCGCCGGGGCGTTGAAATTCAATTCGCTGGCGATGGCATAGGCGTCGGCGTAAATATTTTTACGGTGTTCTTGAAGATACGCCTCGGCCACCACCCTGGACTGATAAACAGCCGTGTTGACCCGTTTGTTGAACCATTGATTTAGTCCATAGTTGATGAAAATGGCTGAAAAAACGGCGACCAGGATCGCTGGCGTCACCGCCACCAGGCCGAACAGCATTACCAAGCGAACATGCAACCCGGCACCCGCTTGACCTTTTCGGCGGTCCTGCCAGATCGTGACCAATCGCTTGGCGACAAACAAACCCAGTAGTAAAAGGATGATGCCATCAATGAAAAGAAGGTTGAGGATCGTCTGAATATCGATTTCCCCACCGCCGGTCATCGTGGCGACGGTGGCGACCCCCGAAATTACGGCCGCAACGACCAAGGTATAGGTCATCACCCGCTGGACGGCGGGGCTCATTGCCCAGGCTCGGGCTATATCGAGAATCTGGAGAGGCATATTCATTTGACGCCCCTGATGACGGGAATATCCAGGTCTCGGATCTTCTTTCTCAAGGTATTGCGGTTTAGCCCAAGGACTTCGGCTGCTTTGATTTGGTTGCCGCGGGTCGCTTGCAGAGTGAGCGAAATCAGGGGCCGCTCAACTTCCTTGAGCACGCGCTGGTAAAGCCCGGCGGCGGGCAGCCCTTCGGCATGGGCGGAAAAATACGTTGCAAGCTGTTGTTCGACGGTTTGCGACAATCCCCTGTCTTCGGCTTCACGGTTATCGGGGGCGCCGTCGGCCAATTCGGTGCTAATTTCGTTGATGGAAATGACTTCCTGGGAATAAAGCGCCGCCAAACGCCGGACCAGGTTTTCCAATTCACGCACATTCCCGGGCCAGTGATGGGTCTTCAAGCGTTCCATGGCGTCAGTGTCGATAACCTTCCACGGCAGCCCTTCCTCGACCACCTTGGTCAGGAAAGAACGGACCAGTTCGGGAATATCATCAGTGCGTTCGCGCAACGGCGGCATGCGGATCGGCACGACGTTCAATCGGAAATACAGGTCTTCGCGGAACAAGCCCTGGCGGATCAACTGTTTTAGGTCGTGGTGGGTGGCGGTAATGATCCTGGCGTCGGCCTTGATCGGCGCCTGCCCCCCGACGGTGGTGTATTCGCCATCCTGAAGCACGCGCAGAAGCCGGGTTTGGGCGTCCGGCGGCATATCACCGATTTCGTCCAGGAAAAGCGTTCCTCCCTTGGCCTGCTCGAACCGCCCGGCGTTTCGTTGGGTGGCGCCTGTAAAGGCACCCTTTTCATGGCCAAAGAGTTCGCTCTCGATAAGTTCCCTGGGCACGGCGGCCATATTTATGGCAATAAACGGGCCGTCTTTGCGCTTGCCATAATCGTGAAGCGCATGGGCGACGAGTTCTTTGCCGGTGCCGGATTCTCCGGTGATCGTCACGGTGAGGTCCGTTCCCATCAAACGGGCTAGGGTCCGGTAAACTTCCTGCATGGCCGGTGTGCGCCCGATCAGCGGCAAGGCTTCTTCTGTCTCGGTGGCAGAGAAACGATCTCCGGCAGAGCGCGGCGTTTCCAGCCCGCGTCGGACGAGGTTGACCAGCTCATCAATGTCGAATGGCTTGGGCAGATATTCAAAGGCGCCGCGTTCCGTTGCTTTGACCGCCGTCAACAGGGTGTTTTGGGCGCTCATGACGATGATCCGAAGCTCCGGGCGAATACCGAGTATGCGTGGCACCAGGTCGAGCCCATTTTCGTCCGGCATGACCACGTCGGTGATGACCAAATCACCATCTCCGTCGCTGACCCATCGCCACAAAGTCGCCGCGTTGCCGGTGGCGCGGACTTCAAACCCGGCGCGGCTGAGGGCCTGGGTGACGACGGTGCGAATGGCGCCATCGTCATCGGCGACAAGGATCATCGGCGCCGACATCTAGGCCTTCTCCTCTGGGACTATTTCGTATTTATTATCGACCATCGGCAGCATGACGCGAAATTCCGTTCGCTTGTTCCGGCTTTCGCATTCAATGACTCCCCCGTGATCGCCGATGATTTTGGCGACCAGGGCTAGGCCTAGGCCCGAACCGTGGGGCTTCGACGTAACGAAGGGATCGAACAGGTAGCTCATGATGTCATCGGGTATGCCTTCGCCGTTGTCCTTGATGCTGACCCGCAAAGGCAGGTGCAGGCGGGAGTCGCTTCCGGCAACGGCAAAACGAACGCCTTGTTGATAGGAGGTTTCGAGGATTATTTCTCCGCCTTCCTTGGGCGCCGCTTCGGCGGCGTTTTTAACTAGGTTAAGGAATACCTGAACCAATTGATCCCGGTGCCCGTAAACCGACGGCAGCGACGGGTCGAATTCCGTGACGTAACGTAAATGCCGTCCGAAACCGTTTTTCGCCAGTTGGTGAACCCGGTCCAGGACTTGATGGATGTTGACGGCTTCGCGTTCAAGCGGACCGCTGTCTGAAAAGACCTCCATGCGGTCGACCAGATTGCATATTCGGTCGGCTTCCTCGCGGATCAACATCGTCAGGTTTTTATCATCCGGAGTTGAATTTTGTTCCAACAGCTGTGCCGCTCCGCGAATACCTGACAAAGGATTCTTGATCTCGTGGGCTAGCATCGAGGCCATCGCCGTAACCGATCTGGCGGCGCCCCGGTGGGTCAATTGCCGCTCGATTTTATCGGCGATGGACCGCTGTTGCAGGGAAACCACCACCGAATTTGCTTCATCCCCCAAGGGCGTCGCTTGTAAGTTGACAAAATGCTTTCCGATACGGGGCGATTCAAGTGTCACGCCATATTCGGATACGGCGAACCCCTTATCCCTCACCTGCTTGATCAGTGAAAAAATGGGGCTGTCAGGTGGCAACATTTCCTGAAGCAGGTGGCCATTCAAGTAGTCCGCGCTGCCCTGCAGGAACTGTTCGCCAGCGGTGTTGAGGCTAACGACGGCTCCGGTCTTATCAAGGACAAAGACCACGGCGCCTAAGGCGTTGAGGATGCTTTCCGCCGGTATTTCCATTTCGCCGGTCGTTGGGCGAAGGGCGACCACGGGTTTCGCCATCATGCCGCCGCTTGCTGGATTATCGGTTCAAAGAATCCGCGCAGCATGGATTTCACGACTTCAGGGTCTTCCACCCGCATGACCTGAGAACGGAATTCAGCAGAACGGGGATGGCCTTTGGAATACCAACCCAAATGCTTGCGCGCGATTTTCAGCCCCGAGAGGACGCCGTAATGAGACAGCATGGCGTCGTAGTGATCAAGGATGATGGCGAGTTGCTCGCTCAAGGCTGGGTCGGCCAGGCGCTCTCCAGTCTTGAGGAAATGCTGAATCTGATTGGGAAACCATGGTTTGCCGTATGTGCCGCGCCCGACGAGAAGCCCATCAGTGCCGGAATCGTCAAGGGCTTGCCGGGCGTCTTCGAGGCTATTGATGTCGCCGTTGACGAACACCGGAATGGATACCGCTTCCTTGACCTGGCGGACGAATTCCCAATCGGCTTTTCCTTTGTAGAACTGGCACCGAGTGCGTCCGTGAACGGCGATGGCCTGGATGCCAGATTCTTCCGCGATGCGGGCAAGGTTGGGGGCATTGCGCGTATTGTCATCCCATCCGGTGCGCATTTTAAGGGTCACGGGGATTTTGACACTCTTGACGGTGGCCTTGAAGATGCTGGCCGCCAGAGGTTCATCGCGCATCAGCGCAGAACCGGCATCGCCGCTGGTGACTTTCTTCACCGGACAGCCAAGGTTGAGGTCGATCAGCGAGGCACCGCGATCTTCATTAAGGCGCGCGGCTTCGGCGATGATGTCAGGTTCACACCCCGCTAATTGCACCGCCATCGGATGCTCATCGGCGCAATGGGTGGCCATCTTCAAGGTCTTCCTGGCGGCATAAACCATCGCCTTCGAGGCGATCATTTCGGACACGACCATCCCAACCCCGCAACGCTTGACCAAGCGACGGAAAGGCATATCGGTTACCCCCGACATCGGGGCCAGGATCACGGGACTATCCAGGCGAACGGTGCCAATTTTTAGTGTCATGGTTTGGAGCTTTGTTTTGTGCCTGTTTGTTAGGCAATTTTTAGGTCAAATACAATGTTTTGCTTGAGGGGTTTGCTTAAAACCCAGGCATTTATAGGATGCCAGGGCCCTTTTGGCCCGGATTTATGCCCCTTCAGCCCAAGATGACATCGGTCACGAATTTAACCCCGGGATAACCTAGCGTTAGAAGAAGATAAGCCAATAAGACAATCCTGGCCGCTTGGCGCCCGCGAAGACCTGTTTTGTAATGGGCCAATAACAGGGCACCGATCACCACAAAGGTGGTCATGGTCAAAATGGTTTTGTGGTCGAGGAGCAACAACTTTCCCGTGGCTCCATATTGCAACGCCATGCCGGTAGCTAAGCCCAAGGCCAGAATAACTTCGCCCAGCGCCAAAAGTCGGACCAAGAGCCCTTCGCAGTCAGCGACCGAAGGCAGAATTCGGGTCAGGGCCGTGGGTTGTTTTCTTTTAAGGGCTCGCTCCTGAAGAAAGGCCCCCAAGGCGGCGACCCCGGCAAGGGTGATAAGGGCGTAAGTGGCAACGGAGACGACGATGTGAACCCCGATCCACCCGCCCGCAGCGCCGACGGAGATGGGTTCATGGGGCACCTGGGCCCAAACCATTGCCAAAATCCCCAGCGCCGCCATGTAAGCGGATACCAGCGGGGTCAGCCGCCAGGCCTCGCGCGCCAAAATTGAGATGACGACGAAACCCGCCATGGTGGCGGCAACGGTCACCCACAGCGTCGTCGACAAATCGCTCCGCCAGGAACCGGCCATGGTCGCCAAGACCAAAGTCGCGGGTCCAGCCACCGCCACCATTAAGACCAGCCAGAAAAGGCCATCTTGTTTGTGGTCGCGGCGAAGGGGAAGCAATATCGACGGCACCAGGGCGACAATGGCCGAAAGGCCGAGGAACAGGTAATCTGGCATCAGAAGTACGCACCTTTGTTTTTTATGGCCCCCTTGGCAAGCCCATGGGGGAACTCTAAGTTCAGTTCGCGAAGCATAACTGATTTGCCCGCAAATAGAAGCAGCCAGGGACCCTATAATCCATGAGCGCTACAGTCGCATTGGTGGTCGGAGCCGGTGAAGGACGGCGTTTCGGCGGTGAATTGCCGAAACAATATTGCCAGCTTTCAGGCGTACCGGTGATGCGGCGCTCTCTTTTGGCGTTTCTTGACCATCCGGAAATCGATACCGTTCAGGCGGTTATTCACCCGAACCACGAAGACCTTTATGGCGAAGCTGCCCATGGGCTAACTCTGCCGCCGCCCGTTCATGGCGGTGTGCTTCGCCAAGATTCGGTCGTCAGGGGGCTGCAATCGCTGATGGACCTTAGCCCCGCGAAGGTGCTTATCCACGACGCCGCCCGCCCCTTGGTTTCCGGTGCTGTTATTTCCCGAGTTCTGAGGGCGCTTGAGGAATCCCCCGGCGCCGTTCCCGCCCTTCCCGTCGTCGATACTTTGAAACGTGGTGACGGACAAACCATTACCGCCACGGTTTCCCGCCAAGGCCTGTGGCGGGCGCAGACGCCGCAAGGGTTCCGTTTTGAGGATATTCTTGCCGCCCATCAGAAGGCCGAGGGCGAAGAGTTGACAGATGATGCCGCCGTCGCCGAGCGCGCCGGCTTTGCCGTCGCCATTGTCGCAGGCGAGGAGGATAATTTGAAAGTGACGACACCCGAAGACCTGACCCGTGCCGAGAGGATAATCGGCGGCGGTGAGACCAGAACCGGAATGGGGTTCGACGTCCATCGTTTCGGCGAAGGCAACCAAGTCATGCTTTGCGGCATTGCCATCCCCCATGCCTTTGGGTTGGAGGGTCACTCGGACGCCGATGTCGGACTCCACGCGGTGTGTGATGCCATCCTGGGCGCCATTGGCGCCGGTGATATCGGCAGCCACTTTCCACCCGCCGATCCGCAATGGAAGGGCGTGTCGTCCGAAGTCTTTCTGCGCCACGCCTCTGAATTATTAGCGGCCAAAGGCGGCAGGATATCCAACATCGACCTAACCCTAATTTGTGAAGAGCCCAAGATCGGGCCCCGCCGCGAAGCGATGACGCAAAAGATCGCTGAAATATTGGGTATTCCTTCGGGCCGTATCGGGGTCAAGGCGACAACGACGGAACGTCTGGGATTTACCGGGCGGGGGGAAGGCATTGCCGCACAGGCCGTGGCGACGATCTGCCTTTTTTGAGACTGGACTTGAGTCTAGGGCCTAAGCCGTCTCAGTGTTGATCCAGTTCAGGAACGCCGGATTGCCGCCAGTTATGGGCACGGCGACGACACAGGGGCAATCGTAGCTGTGTAATTCCTTGACCTTGGCGACGACTTTTTCCACCAAGTCGTCTCGAGTTTTTAGCAGAACCGAAACTTCTTCATCTTCCTGAACGGCCCCTTCCCACCAATAAAATGACGTGGTGGGACCAGGTAAAATATTGGCACAAGCGCATAGCCGACTTTCAACAAGCGCCTTCCCTATTTCAGCCGCCTCTTCGCGAGTTCCAACCGTGACGTAGATCAGTGTCTGACTCATTTTTGGCCCTCATCATTCCTATGCACTGCAATAGCTCCTTGGCCAAGGAGCTGAACTACCGTACCATTGGCTGAGGAAATTGTCTTTGAAACCAAGGCTCGTTGATTTATGTCATCAACCATGATTCAAGATTTAGATTCCGAAAGGTCAGCCACGGAAAGTAAACCCGGCAAGCCGGCTCCGTCTGATCAGCAATTGAAGTGGCTTTCCCGTGGCCTGGGGCAACCGGGGGGCAAGCTTCCTCTTTTCGATGATGAAGGCCAAAAGATCAGCGGGCGAACGGTCAAAAGTTGCATCGAAAAGGGTTGGGCGGAACCTTGGTTTGACAATCCCATCAAGCCCGATTGGCATATCTGTAAGCTGACGGAGGCCGGTCACAACCTATTAACCGGCACCTAGCCAAAAGTAATACCTCCCCTACGTTTAAGCGACTTTACCACTACAATTTGTCGGGGTTTCGGTCATAATAGCCGTGACGTTTCTCAACATGGAATTCCAATGACAATGGAACATACAATCACGGAAGACGGGAGTTTGACTGTTATCTCTCTCGAAGGCGAAATCGACCTGGAATATTCTTCCCAAGTTCGTGAAATCCTACTGGGAACATTCGGCGAAAATAACCGCGCCATCATTGTTGACCTGTCCGGGGTTTTGATGATCGATAGCTCGGGTGTCGCCAGCCTTCTCGAAGGTTTTCAAAGTGCTAAAAAACGGGGAAAGGAATTCATCCTTGCCGGTCCCGGTGAATCGGTCTTAAGGGTGCTTAAACTGGCCCGTTTGGACACGGTTTTTACACTTGCCGATGATGTGGACTCCGCGAAAAGCGCTGCTGGGTGACCATTTTCAATTTAACCTATTGAAAAGTAACATTTTTTCTTTCCGGCGCCCTCTTTTATTATCCCCCGAAAAAAAACCAATTAAAACCGGCCATAGTGACAACGGTCACATCCCGAGTGCTTAAGTTTGTGCAGAATTAGGGCGTAGGATGGATTTCGCGAAAGCGGATCCTCCCTTCCCTCAAGAGCACAAACTAAAGGCCGGGTTTCCCCCCGGCCTTTTTTTTGTGGGTAATTAGCGGAAAAATGGTCGGAGCGATAGGATTTGAACCTACGACCCCTTCACCCCCAGTGAAGTGCGCTACCAGGCTGCGCCACGCTCCGTCCATGTTGTCCCCGGCAATGGTCTTTTGCGCGGGAAGGCGCACTATACTGATGCGTCCACCCGCGGGCAACTAAAGTAGCTTACTTGCGACGGGCTAAGATCATGCCGAAATCGGGCTTTATTTCCGGGCCCCGGGGGATGGTCGGTATCGTTTCGACGATTTCGAAGCCGATATCTTCAAAATACCCTTCAAAATAATGGCTGAAATAGATTTGTTTACCTTCGATGAAATAATCAAAAATTACGGGGTTTTCCTTATCAAATTCTCCATTGATGTTCTGCAGATTGTCGCCGAGTAAGATGGTGTTCGTCAATTGCGCCGCCCGTTTGAGAACCTCCCTGACCTCCGAGGGTTTGATCAGATAAAGTACATGGGACGAAAAAAATACGTCAAAGGGCTTTTCTCCGAGGGCGCTGTCTTCCATTTTGGCGAACTGTACGGAATCGGCAGTGATGGCGTGTTGATTGGAAAAGATGGCTAAAAAGTCATCGACGAATGGCTTGTAGGGCTCGACCAAAACATACCGAAGGGTTGCCTCGTCGAATAATTCCTTCATGACATAATAGATCGATCCGCTGGCGCCGCCGAAATCGATCATCGAAAAGGGCTGCTCTGGGGTCCGTTCCTTGTCCCCGTAAAGTTCAGAAACCTTGTTCCGGATATCTTCCATTGAGGCGTGGAAATTTCCCTGCCGATAACCCTGGATGACGGCTTTTATTTCTTCATCTTTTTTGTCAGTACGGTTCGTCCAAAAATCCTTGATGATTTCATAGATTCCGTCGGCATCGGCTTCACTGACCGAGAAGTAGCGGTGGTGTTCCCCGCCGCCGCCCAGAAATTTCGCCTGGAAATCCATCTATTCAACTCACTCCTGGAGAACCCATGAGGCAGAGTCCAAATTGTTAGGTTATTTTGTCAGGTCGGGGCGCCCTAAAGTAATGAGCGGATGTCTTCCAGTTCGGTAACGATGCTTTCAAGTTCTGCCTTGAACGCAGACGCTGGAGCGCCGGCTTCGACTGCGACCGGAGTGGCTGATTTCTCAGCTGAAGGCCTAGGTGTTTCTGCCTTGGCTTCTGAAACCCTTCCTCCACCTTCGCGAAAAAGCTTTTGCACGCCTTTTATCGTGTAACCATCGGTATAAAGAAGGTCACGTATACGCTTTAAAAGGGCGACGTCTTCCGGTCGGTAATAACGCCGCCCGCCGCCCCGCTTCATGGGCTTGATGGCAATGAACTTGGACTCCCAGAAACGCAACACATGCTGGGCAATATCCAACTCGCTGGCGACTTCACTGATTGTTCTGAAAGCGACGGCGGATTTGGCAACCCGCCCTGGCGTGGAAGGACTGTCAGCCGTGGCGGCCATCCCTAGGTCGTTTCTCCGGGACGCATTCTTTCGTTGATGCGGCTTTTCAGGACTTGCGAGGGACGGAATACTAATACCTTGCGAGGCAAGATCGGCACTTCCTCCCCGGTTTTGGGATTGCGCCCGATCCGTTGTCCTTTTTGGCGAACGGAAAAACTGCCGAAGGAAGATATCTTGACCGTTTTTCCGCGAGCCAATGCGCCCGACATTTCGGAAAGCACGGTTTCGAGAAGTTCGGCGGATTCGTTTCTGGAAAGGCCGACTTCCTGGTAGACAGCCTCACCCAATTGCGCACGCGTTATTGTTTTACCGGTCATGCAAACGACCCCCCTGTTACGAGTTATACGAGAGGGTATCGTTAAGGGAGAAATCCGTCAATATCAAAGAGTTGCGGGAAACCGCTTAATTTTACACAAAATTTCCGAGAAGTCGAAACCAGGGACTGTCTTTTTGGGGAGAAGGAGGTAAAGAAAAACCCTACCAGCGCACCATTGCGGCGCCCCACGTAAGCCCGCCCCCCATGGCTTCCATGAGGACCAGGTCGCCGCGTTTGATGCGTCCATCGCGGACGGCTTCATCGAGCGCAAGAGGTATGGAGGCCGCCGACGTGTTGGCGTGGCGGTCAACGGTGACCACCATTTTCTCAACAGGCAGTCCGAGCTTGCGTGCGGTCCCATCCAAAATGCGTTTATTGGCTTGATGGGGAACAAGCCAGTCAATGTCTTCCGCTGCCAGCCCATTGGCTTCAAGAGCTTCATCGACAATTCCCGCCAGATTGGTAACGGCGTGGCGAAAAACCTCACGCCCTACCATTCTCACGTGACCAACGGTTTGGGTCGATGAAGGCCCGCCATCGACGTAAAGCAAATCGTTGGTGGAACCATCAGAATGAATATGGGTGGATAATATACCCCGCCCCACGTTATGGCCGGTTTCACCGGGGGGGGAATCGGGCCCCCCTTCGCCTGCGCGTATCACCACCGCACCGGCCCCATCTCCAAACAAGACGCAGGTCGTGCGGTCCTCCCAATCGAGGATGCGGGAAAATGTTTCGGCACCAATCAATACGACGGTTTTGGATTGACCGGCCTTAATGAAATTGTTGGCGATCGCCATGCCGTAGACGAAACCGGAACAGACCGCCTGTATATCGAAGGCGGCGCCGTTAACCATGCCGAGCTGGGATTGAACCTTGGTCGCGGTGGCCGGAAACGTATTGTCGGGCGTTGTTGTCGCCAAAATCAGCAAGTCCACCTCGGCGGCGGTTATGCCGGCATGCTCAAGGGCATTGTTGGCCGCCTTGAGGGCCAAATCAGAGGTTAATTCACCGTCCGCGGCGATATGGCGTTGGCGGATTCCGGTGCGGGAAAAAATCCATTCGTCGGTGGTATCCACCTTTTTTGAAAGCTCTGCGTTTGTGACCAGTCGTTCGGGCAAATAAGACCCGCAACCAATTATTTCAGAGCGAATGGTCATTCCTCGCCTACGGCCTTTTTCTTGTGGGACGCACTGTTAGAAAGCTTTGCGTAGTCTTCTTTTATGCCTTCATTGAAAGAATTTTCAATCAATTCGATGGCGACATGGATGGCATTGGCAAACCCGATAGCATCGGCGCCGCCGTGGCTTTTGATGCAAATACCGTTCAGGCCCAAAAACATGGCTCCGTTATAGCGGCGCGGGTCGACACGCATTTTGAACTCTTTCAAGGCCTTATGGGCGAACAGGGCGCCAATTTTTGACATCAGGCTCCCCAAAAGCGCTTGCTTCAGAAAAGTCCCGAACATATTGGCGGTACCTTCGGCGGTTTTCAGGGCGATATTGCCGGTAAAACCATCCGTGACCACGACGTCTACCGTGCCCGCGCCGATATCATCGCCTTCGACAAATCCGTAAAACTTTATCGGCAGTGGCGTTTCCTGAAGGATCAGGGCGGCCTTTTTCACGGCCTCATTGCCCTTCAGGTTTTCGGCACCGACATTGAGAATGCCGATGGAAGGGTTTTTCAAGCCTAAGACGTTGCGGGCAAATACCTCGCCCATGACGGCAAATTGAACGAGATTATCGGCATCGCAATCGACGTTGGCGCCCAAGTCGAGCATGACGCTTTCACCGCGCAGTGTCGGATAATAGGCGGCAATGGCGGGGCGGTCGATGCCGGGCAACGTTTTAAGCACAAATTTCGCCATGGCCATCAAAGCGCCCGTATTCCCGGCCGAAATCACCCCAGAGGCTTCGCCGGACCCGACCGCGTCGATGGCTAGGCGCATGCTAGAATTCCTTCCGGAACGAAGCGCGATACCGACCTTTTCCTCATTGGTGACTACGTCCTTGGTGTGGCGAATTTCCGAAACGGTGGCGGCGAGGGAATGTTTTTCCAAAAGCGGCACAAGCTTGGACTCGTCGCCGAACAGGAGGAATTTTGTTCCTGAAAGGTGCGCAAGCGAAGCTTCGATGCCCTCGATTATCATTTGCGGTGCGTTGTCACCGCCCATGGCATCAATGGAAAGCGTTAAACGCTCTGTCAATGGACCCTACCCCCGGTCGAATTATGGAATTTTAGTCTACCTGATAAAATGTCAGGCGGCGTCCCCTGATTCCACAACTTCCCTGCCATTATATTGCCCACACGCCTTGCAGACATGGTGGGGGCGTTTTAATTCGCCACAATTGGGGCATTCCTCGTGAACGGATGCCGCCAGGGAATCATGGGCTCGGCGCATATTACGGCGAGATTTTGAAACTTTCTTTTTTGGAACTGCCATATTTAGTTACCTCGTTGAACGCGCCCTCGGTGGCCGGGCGAATACTTAGACTGATTGACCCTTCGGGGCAAGAAACTTACCATTCTTATTTTCGGTTATTTAGAGACCTTTTTAAGCTTTTCCAGGGCGGCAAAGGGGCCAGATTTTGGCTTATTTTCTTCTTTTTCATCGTTGCCCCCGACTTCTCCACCCTTAGGCCCAGCGGAATAGCCTTTAAAATCAATTTCTTGCTTGCGCGGAAAGGGATCAATTTCAAGGCCCAGTTGTTCGGCAACCGCTTCACCGATGTCGATTACCCCCTTCGTCGCGGGGTCCGGGGGGTCTTTGGACAGGGTTTCGAAGGTTTCCGGATCCTCTCCGCCAATGGTGTCATAAAGGCGCTCCAGGGTTCCCGCGATATTGAAATCCAAAGCCTCAAGGGTGACCACACAGGATTGAGAGACTTTTGCTTGAAGGACGCCGTTGAGCCTGATCAGGCGGCCCCCCTTTTTGGGGGTTAAACGAATTTCAGCCGTCAAGCTATCCAGGCCAAGAAGATTAAATCTTTTTGCCAGCAGGGAACGTTCATCCTTGTCGGCTGTGATGTTTTTGATTGTCCCTTTATTACCAATAGAATCCAGGGGAATGATTCGGGAAAATTCTGAGGTCGGATTATCCATTATTCCCCTCTTCCGTCTCTGGTTCGTTAACATCGGGGGCTGGCCCGAAAACGACTTTCCCGTCGATCAAGTCCTCGACATTCAATTTATCCAAACGCTTGGCCTCGCGGCCCATATAGTCGGCGATGGTGGAAACTTGTGTGCTATCCGGTTCGGTTTTACGAAATAAGTTACGACGCAAAGCCTCGCTCAACTTTCCCTGTGCGCCGTCCAAGCCTTCGTCATATACGGAAATGCGCCCGTAAAAGGCGCTGGCCATGGCCTTAATGCGTAAACCCACGCCAATATCACCGATCCCCATTTCTCGAAGGTTTTGATCCATATCGGCAAACATTAAATCGAAAACCGCTTGGCCCAAGTCGGCGGTACGGTCGTGGTCGCGTTTTAGCCTCCTCAATACCAGGAAAGCATGCAGCATAATCATATCGAACCGTCCATCGGGGGTGTCCGGCACCCCGCAGAAAAGGTAAAAACCGGGCTGTCGAGCTTGCTCAACCAGCGAAATGTAGATTTTCCGGGCGGCTTTTTCAAACGGCTTGGGGGTAAGGATATTTGGTAATTTCATTTTTCTAAGGGCCTGTCTAAGTGCCCGTGGGCCTTTTTTCATGGGGCCTGTTAAGGGGAAATCCATTGGAATTTGACATTCATCGTAAAGCGGTGCAATTCTGCCGCTAAGCTCTTAATCCAATCAACGCCCCAGGTGTCGTGTTCTTTCCAACTGCGGTTAGGGTGGAGTCCCGTGATGCTTTTGCAGATTTTCAAACCGAAATCTTGGCTAAAAGTCTTGGTCGCCCTGGCCTTGTCCTTGGGCGTGTCCGCTTGCGAAAGCCGATTGGATACGCGTGGCAACCTTCTCGATCCGGACAAAGTGATTGCAGTTAAACCGGGCAAACATACCAGGGAAGACGTAGCGGAAATTCTTGGATCGCCCTCCTCCATTACGACTTTCGGCAGTGATACCTGGTATTACATTGCCAAGCGGACCGAAACTTTTGCTTTTTTCGCGCCTAAGGTCACGGAAAGGCAAATTCTTGTTGTCCAGTTTTCCAAAGACGGCAAGGTCTTAAATGTGGAGTCCGTCGCCTTGGAAGAAGGCCGTGTCATCGAGCCGGTGGAACGGAAAACGCCAACCCACGGCAATAAAATAACCGCCTTGGAACAGTTGATCGGAAACCTCGGGCGTTTCAAAAAGAAAAATGAGAAAAACTCTGCTTCCGAAAAACCAAACTAAACGGTCGTTTCGTCTTGGCTGGGATGATCCCCTGCCCCAAATAAATCCTTCAAGCTCCAGTTAGCCCCAGATTAAGCCAAGATCGCCAGCATCAGGATGGCGACGATGTTGATGATCTTGATCATCGGGTTGATCGCCGGCCCGGCCGTGTCCTTGTAGGGATCGCCGACCGTATCGCCGGTGACGGCGGCCTTATGGGCTTCCGATCCCTTTCCGCCGTGATTGCCGTCTTCGATGTATTTCTTGGCGTTATCCCAGGCACCACCACCTGATGTCATCGAAATGGCCACGAACAGGCCGGTGACGATGGTCCCCAAAAGCATCGCGCCAAGGGCTGAAAAGGCCGCAGCCTGTCCTGCAATGACGTTGATGACCGCGTACATGATCACCGGCGCCAAAACCGGCAGCATCGACGGCACCATCATTTCCTTGATCGCCGTTTTCGTCAGCAAATCGACACAAGTGCCGTATTCAGGCTTCGCCGTGCCTTCCATGATGCCGGGGATTTCCTTGAATTGGCGGCGAACTTCGATCACCACCTGCCCGCCGGCTCGACCGACGGCCATCATACCCATGGCGCCGAAAAGAAACGGCAGCATGCCGCCGATAAATAACCCGATCACCACAAAGGGATCTTGCAGGATGAAGGTGACGGTTAATTTCGGAAAATAATGGGCTAGGTCTTCCGTATAGGCGGCAAACAACACCAATGCGGCCAAACCCGCAGAGCCGATGGCATACCCTTTGGTGACGGCCTTGGTCGTATTGCCGACCGCGTCCAGGGCATCTGTGGTCTTGCGCACGTCTTCGGGAAGTTCCGCCATTTCGGCGATGCCGCCGGCGTTGTCGGTAACGGGGCCGAAGGCGTCAAGGGCGACAACGATACCGGCCAACGCCAACATCGTGGTTGCGGCCACGGCCAGGCCAAAAAGTCCGGCTGCCAGGAACGCAACAACGATGCCGGCACAGATCACGACAACCGGCAAGGCCGTCGATTCCATGGACACCGCCAAGCCTTGGATGACGTTGGTTCCGTGCCCCGTGGTCGCGGCCTGGGCGATGCTTTGCACGGGCCGGTGTTCGGTGCCGGTATAATATTCGGTGATCCAGACGATCAATCCGGTTACGCCCAAGCCGGCTAAGGCGCTGATATAAAGCTGGGTGCCGGTAATCGTTCTCCCCGCCGCTTCAAACACGGAATCCCATCCGACCAGCATCGAAATGACACCACCGATAAGAATGGCCGAAATGACGGCACTGGCGATGAAGCCTTTGTAAAGCGCGCCCATAATGCTCTGGCTGGGCCCGAGCTTGACAAAAAACGTCGCCACGACCGAAGCAATGATACACACCCCGCCAATTACCAGCGGTAAGGTCATCATCATTTCCTGGGCCGGGCCGGTGAAAAGTATGGCGCCCAACAGCATGGTCGCGACCACGGTTACCGCATAGGTTTCAAAAAGGTCGGCCGCCATGCCTGCGCAATCGCCGACATTGTCGCCGACGTTATCGGCAATAACCGCAGGATTGCGGGGATCATCCTCAGGAATGCCGGCTTCGATTTTGCCGACCAGGTCGGCGCCGACGTCGGCGCCTTTGGTGAAAATGCCGCCACCCAGACGGGCGAAAATGGAGATCAAGGATGCCCCGAAACCAAGTGAGACAAGGGCTTCCATGATATGGCGAAGACCTTCCGGAGAGCCGGGATCGCCGATGGTGCGAAGAACCATGTAATAACCGGTGACGCCCAAAAGAGCCAAACCGACGACCAGCATGCCGGTGACGGCGCCTGATTTGAAGGCGATTTCAAGCCCGCCGGCGAGTCCCGTAGTACGGGCCGCTTCGGTGGTGCGGACGTTGGCGCGGACGGATACGTTCATGCCGATGTACCCGGTCAGGCCCGAGAGAAAAGCGCCAATGAAAAATCCGATCGCCGCAGTTATGCCCAAAGTGAGCCCCAGTATGATCCCAATGACCACGCCGGCGTAGGCGATCGTTTTGTATTGACGGTTAAGATAGGCATTGGCGCCTTCTTGGATCGCAGCAGCGATTTCCTGCATTCGTTCGGTCCCGGCGGGGGCCGCCAACACGGACCGGATCGCATAAATGCCATACAATAAAGCTAGGAAACCACAGAGAATTACCAACAAGAACACGCTCGACATGCCTGAAAGTCCTTTTGTTTATGAGACTCGTATAAGGGATATTTCTCGTATTTTAATTCGTGCCAACTGGAACAATTAATACCCCACGGATTTGGGCGAAAAATGCCAGAAGGCGAGCCATAAAGCAACAGCCGTTCCCCCTGGGATCACCATGGACCAGGAGCCTCAACGGGGCTGATCGATGACCGATTGAACGAGAACGTTTTTAATCAGCCCCTTTCCCGCGACCTTGTCACTTATATACTGTAGGCGTTGTTTAAGGATCAGGACATCCACCCGTTCCTTGGCCTTCAATAATCGGGGCATGAAGCTATGAAGGTCGCGGATAAAAGCGTCCGTGAGGACAGGCATAATGCTCTTAATTTTTTTAGCGTCGCCCTCTCCATTGGCTTCCAGCTTGACCTGAATCTGGATCGTTGCGGCCACCCTGTTGGCTTGAAAAATGGGAATCCCAAGCGGTTCCATGTCGATGAAAACCGCTGTGTCTTTCAGCACTTTCTTGACGGCCTTTGCGACTTTGCCCTTTTGCTCGAAGGGGCCGAGTTCAAGCCATTGGAGAAGACCGGCCGTACCGCCGCACAGCATCATCATCAGGGCGAAAAGCAGAATGAGTTTTTTCATGGTATGGGCGCGGCCTTCCTAGCCTAAAAACTTCGTCCCGAATTAGAGGCATTATCAAGGCTTATGCCATTTTTGGAAATGGTCATTGTCTACTTCAACCCCTTGGTGGCGGAAGGTCCCTTAAAAATGACGATAACCATCCCTTATTAAAGTTAATTCCTTGCCCGATTCACCAACAACCTTGACGCTACCGGCGTCACCCGCCATTTCACCAATCCCGCCGATCAGGGTCAACGCCAGCCTGAGTTCTTTAGACAAATCCCCGATGTCTTCCGCCGAGGATGGCGGGGCGGTGAACAACAGTTCGTAATCATCCCCTCCGGTAATGGCTGTTTCCTTAAGCGCCCCGTCCAGGTCAAAGGCGGCGCGGGCGGGTTCGGAAAAAGGAACCTGGGCTATGTCGATTGTGGCGTCGCACTTTGAGGCCCTGCAAATATGGCTCAAATCCGCAACCAAGCCGTCTGAAATGTCGATAACACCATGGGCCAATCCCCAAAGCCGACCCCCCAATTGAACCCGGGGAATAGGCTGGTGAAAGCGCGCTAAAAGGGCTGTGCTGTGTTTTTCCGAAAGGCCCGGGATTTCCCCTTTTTGGACTTTTAGGCCCAGAGCGGCGTCTCCGATGGTTCCCGAGACATAGATATCATCGCCCTGTTCAGCGCCGCTGCGCCTAAGCTCTTGGCCTTTCTGGATGTGGCCAAGGGCCGTAAGGCACACCGTCAGCGGGCCGGGGGTGGCGACGGTGTCGCCGCCGACGAGGGATATCGAGAAAGCTTCTTGGGCCCCCGCAAGGCCCCCGACGAAGCTATCTAGCCATTGGATGTCCCAATTTTCAGGCAGGGCGATGGAAAGGGTATATGCCCAAGGCTTGGCCCCCATCGCGGCCAAATCGGAAAGGTTGACGGCAAGAAGCCTGGAGGCGATTAAATCCGGAGATTCGTCAATTGGAAAATGAACGCCGGCAACCAGTTTGTCCGTCGTCACGACGATGTCGGCGCCCTTTTCCGGGGACAACACCGCACCATCATCCGTTAATCCGAAAGCGCCCGGTGCATTTTCCGCCAAGGGGGCGAAGAACCGAGAAATTATTTCGAATTCATCGGGTTTTTTCACCTGGTTCACCGATCACCCTCACAGTTAGTCTTTTCGGATTTCGTGAGCGACTTTATCGAGGACGCCGTTGACCAGGTTTGGTTCGTTGCCTTCAAAAAAAGCATGGGCGACGTCCAAGTATTCATTAATCACCACGGCCGCGGGTATGTTCCGCTTTGTCGATAGCTCATACGCCCCGGCCCGAAGGATGACCCTGATCAGGGATTCCAGCCGTTCCAGCGTCAAATCACCCTTCAGCGCGGGTTCAATCAAACTGTCTAGTTCCAGGTGGCGTTTGGTGACCCCGTGGACCAGTTCGGAAAGCCATTCCTTATCGGGCTCGACCAGCGGTTCCGCGGCATTTTCCGGATTTCCATCGCTATCCCTTAGGCTTGTTTCGGAGCTGTCAGCCTTTCGCCACCGATTCAATAAAAACTCTTCGAGTACCGAATTGGCCTTGGCCCCGACCATGTCCATTTCGTAAAGCGCTTGGACGGCGGCTAGGCGGGCGGCACTGCGCTCCCTTCCCGTCTCCTCGGGCTTATCCGGTTTCGGGGATGTCATCGTTGCGCGAGGCGAAGGTCTTTTTTCACCTCCATCATCCTCAAACAGGCATTGGCCGCGTCGGCGCCTTTATTTCCTTGATCCACTGCGGCCCGGGTCCTGGCTTGTTCCTGGTTCTCGCAGGTTAAAATACCGAATCCCATCGCCACGCAATTCTGCACGGCGAGGTCCATAAGCGCTCGCGAAGCTTCGCGGCAAATATGGTCATAATGGTCGGTTTCGCCCCTAATAACAGTGCCTAAGGCTATGAACCCGGCGTAATCGGATGTCGCCGAATGGACTTCCATGGCGCGAATGGCAAAACGGATGGCGGCGGGAACCTCGAACACACCCGGCACCGCCATCCGGTCATGGCTAATGTCGGCTTGGTCTAGAACCGCGACGGCACCCTTTACCAGATCGTCGGCTATTTCCTCGTAATACCGGGACTCGACAATCAAAACGCGGGGGGCTTCGGTCATATTAAGATGCCTTCGGAGGGGTGATGGGCCGATGTTCGACGACCCGCATACCAAACCCGTCAAGTCCGATCAAAGTGCGCTCAGTATTGGAAAGAACGATCATATCCTTAACGCCGAGGTCGAGAAGAATTTGCGCGCCGACCCCGTAATCTCGAAGTTCCGGCCCCGGAGGGGCGTCCGACGGCCTTTTGTCGCCGGAACCATTCAGGGATTTGAGGTGGTCCGTTAGGCTCGATTTCAGGGGTTCGCGGATAAGGATAAGGACTCCCTTTTCGGCGGCGCCGATCATTTCCATGGCACCCCTGAGCTCTCCCGCCTTGCCGCTTTGTAAATTGCCCAGAACATCGTCCAAGACATTAAGGGCATGAACCCGAACCATGACCGGCCCGTCCTTCGACAAATCCCCCTTCACTAAGGCGATATGTTCGCCGTATTCGACCTTGTTGACGTAGACGTACATTTGGAACGGCCCGCCCATGTCGGTTTCGAGGGTGGTTTCGTGGGTGCGTTCGATAATCTTGTCGTGCTTCAGGCGATAGGCGATCAAATCGGCAATGGTGCCGATTTTCAATCCGTGGAACTGGGCGAATTTTACCAGATCCGGCATCCGCGCCATGGTGCCGTCTTCGTTCATAATTTCACAAATCACGCCGGAAGGATTAAGTCCCGCCAACCGTGACACATCGACCGCCGCCTCCGTATGGCCGGCGCGGACCAGCACGCCGCCGTCCCGGGCTTCCAAGGGAAAGACGTGGCCGGGGCTGACGATATCGTCCTTGCCCTTGCTAGCGTCGATGGCGACGGCAACTGTGCGGGCGCGGTCGGATGCCGATATGCCGGTGGTGACACCTTCCATGGCTTCGATAGAAACGGTGAACGCCGTTTCATGGCGGGAATTGTTACGCTGCGCCATCAGGGGAAGGTCGAGTGTTCTGAGCCTGTCCGCGGTCAACGTCAGACAAATAAGTCCCCGCCCGTGTTTGGCCATGAAATTGATAGCGTCGGGAGTCGCCATTTGTGCCGGAATGACAAGATCGCCTTCGTTTTCCCGCTCCTGGTCGTCGACCAGAATGAACATGCGGCCATTGCGGGCATCTTCGAGGATTTCGTCGACCGATGATAAGTATTCCGAATAAGACAACGCCTTAACCTTTCTCTAGAAGCCGCGCAACATAGCGCGCAAGCATATCTATTTCCAGGTTCACGACGTTTCCGGGCGAAAGTGCGCCCAGAGTGGTGGCCTGTTGGGTATGGGGAATGATGTTGACGCCGAAACGTCTGCCCTCGACCTCGTTGACGGTCAGGGACACTCCGTCGATGGTGACGGAGCCTTTTGATGCGATCATCTTGTGCAAGGGGTCGGGGGCTTCGAACGTCAGGCGCCTGGAATCTCCATCCTCAGTCACGGAAACGGTTTCCCCTATTCCGTCCACATGCCCTGAAACGATATGACCGCCCATCTCGTCTCCCATTTTGAGGGCACGTTCGAGATTGACGTTGGTGCCTTCTTTCCAATCACTCATGGTTGTTTTGGCAAGCGTCTCGGCGGAAACGTCGGCGCCGAACCAGCCCTCACCTTTTTCGGTGACCGTCAAACAGACGCCGGAACAACAAACCGATGCGCCGATATCGAGGCCCGAGGTATCCATAGCGGTGGCGAATTCAAAATGCTTGTCGCCGCCGGATTTGATGGCCCGGACTCGCCCTAGATCGATGATGATGCCGCTGAACATGTTTAAAATCCGCTGTTTAAGGCGCACGCCGATAGGTTTCTAGCACGTCGTTGCCGGCATCCGATATGGAATCACGGGCAAAGGCCGGCGCTTGGGCCAGGCCGTCAATGCCGAAGGCGGCGACCGCGCCCCGTCCGTCGTCGCCGATAAGTTTTGGTGACCGGAACCACGCCAGGCGATCAACCAGGTCCTTTTTCACCAGGGCTGCCGCCAACTCGCCACCGCTTTCGACGAGGACCCGGGTCAGGCCCCGCCGTCCGAGTTCTGCGGCCACCCAATCGAGGTCGGGGCGCCCGTCTCCGTCGGTTTCCGCCTCGATGACCAATACGCCTTTGCCTTCCAGGGCACCCACCTTGCCCTTATCGGCGCCCAGGACCGTCACCACCCAGGTCGGAACATCGTTTGCCGTTTCAACCAGGGGGCAATCAACGGGCAGGCGCAATTTGCTGTCGGCAACGATGCGAACCGGGGACCGCCCTTCTAGCCCGGGCAGGCGGCACGTCAGCGAAGGCGCGTCGGCAAGCGCCGTGCCGATGCCGACCATAATGGCGTCATGGTTTCCGCGCATGCCGTGGGCGAAGGCTCTTGCCGGGGCTCCGGTAATCCATTTGCTATCGCCTTCTGACGTCGCCACGCGGCCGTCCAGGGTGGTCGCCGTTTTAAGGGTAAAAAGCGGTCGGCCCTTGTTGATTCGGGTCAGAAAACCAAGGTTGAGGTCGCGGGCTTGGTCTTCGCAAAGGCCCGTGGAAACGGCTATTCCCACGGCTTCCAAGCGTTTTAGGCCCCGCCCTGAAACACGGGGGTCGGGGTCTTGAAGGGCGATGACGCAACGCTTGATACCGGCTGAGATCAGGGCTTCCGTACAAGGCGGCGTTTCGCCCTCATGATTGCAAGGTTCAAGCGTTACAAAGGCGGTCGATCCCAGGGCCAAATCGCCGGCCCGGGCCAATGCTTCCGTTTCGGCATGGGGGCGGCCGGACGGCTGTGTCCAGCCGCGACCGACGGTGCGCCAGCCCAAATCCTCGCGAACAAGGACACACCCGACCGCCGGGTTGGGCCACACAGACCCCAAACCCCGCCCAGCAAGAGACAAAGCCGCCCGCATGGCGTGGTTATCATTGCCGGAGGTGGGTTTCTCTTGGTTGTTAGTCTTCTTGATCACTTCCCAGTTTGCCCACAAAGGCCTCGAAATCTTTGGCCTCTCGGAAATTTCGGTAAACCGAGGCAAAACGGACAAAGGCGACCTGATCGAGTTCGGCAAGGGATTCCATGACCATTTCACCGATAACCTTGGTCGGAATTTCGTTCTCGCCCAGGGTTTCGAGGCGACGTTGGATGCCGTTGGCGATGCGTTCCATTCGGTCTTCTTCGACGGGCCGTTTTCGAAGCGCGATTTTAAGAGAGCGCAAAAGCTTGTCGCGGTCGAAAGGGACTTTTTCCCCGTCGCTTTTGACGACCGACAATTCACGAAGTTGCACTCGCTCGAACGTCGTGAACCGCGATGAACATTCAGGGCAAAGCCTGCGCCGCCGGATCGTTGCATTTTCTTCCGTCGGGCGAGAATCTTTTACCTGGGTGTCTTCGTGACCGCAAAAAGGACAGCGCATTGCATCAGTTCCTTGTTATTTAGGCCCCGCTATAGATCGGGAATTTCTCACAAAGTTTCTGGACCTGTTCGCGCGCCGCTTTTTCTGCGGCGCTGTTATCGTCGGGGTTGACCGACAGTCCGTCCAGGACGTCGCTGATCAAGTTGCCGATCAGCTTGAATTCCTCGACCCGGAAGCCACGGGTAGTCCCCGCCGGGGTTCCGAGCCTGATCCCCGACGTGACCATCGGTTTTTCCGGATCGAAGGGAATACCGTTTTTGTTGCAGGTCATGTTGGCGTGTTCCAGGCTGACTTCGGCGTCTCTTCCGGTCAGCCCTTTCGGTCTCAGGTCGACGAGCATCAAATGGGTGTCGGTGCCGCCCGAAACGATATCGCAGCCCCGTTCCACCAAGACTTCGGCCAATACCTTGGCATTATCGACCACGGCCTGGCTGTATTCCTTGAAGGCGGGCTGTAGGGCTTCGCCGAAGGCCACGGCCTTGGCCGCGATGACATGCATCAACGGCCCGCCCTGAAGACCCGGGAAGACCGCCGAATTGATCTTTTTGCCGATTTCTTCGTTATTGGACAGGATCATGCCGCCGCGCGGGCCGCGCAGGGTCTTATGCGTGGTGGTGGTGGTGATATCGGCAATCGGCACCGGGCTGGGATGGATGCCGGCGGCAACCAATCCCGCGAAATGCGCCATATCGACCATCAACAAAGCGCCGACCTTGTCGGCAATAGCACGGAAACGTTCGAAATCGATGATCCGGGGATAGGCGGAACCACCGGCGATAATCAGTTTGGGGGAGTGCTCATCGGCCAGACTTTCGACTTCGTCGAAATCGATCAAGGCGTCTTCCTTACGAACGCCATATTGAACGGCGTTGAACCATTTGCCCGACTGGGCCGGCGGGGCGCCGTGGGTCAGATGCCCCCCGGCGGCCAGCGACAGGCCCATAATGGTATCGCCGGGCTGCAGCAACGCCATCATCACGGCGCCGTTGGCTTGGCAGCCGGAATGGGGCTGGACATTGACGTAGGAACAACCAAAGAGCTCCTTGGCGCGGTCAATGGCAAGGGTTTCGGCAACGTCGACAAATTCACAACCGCCGTAATAGCGCCGTCCAGAATAACCTTCGGCGTATTTGTTGGTCATGATGCCGCCCTGGGCTTCCATTACGGCCCTGGAAACAATGTTTTCGGACGCAATCAATTCGATCTGGGACTGTTGACGCGACAATTCGTGGTCTATGGATTTCATTAAGGCCGGGTCGCGGTCGGAAAGTGATTCCTCGAAAAATTTTTCAAGTTCATCCGAACTGTATGATGAGCTGGATCCTGCTTCTGGGGACATTCGTTTATTTTCCTTTTGGGGGGTCTGAGAGTTTATCGACACGGCGGGAATGACGCCCGCCCTTTTCAAATTCGGTTTCCAGAAAAATCTTAAGACAATCGCGGGCGACCTCGGGCCCGATGGTTCGGCCACCGAAGCAGACAACGTTGGCGTCGTTGTGCTGTCGCGACAGACGAGTGCCCAGGGCGTCATGAACCAAGGCGGCGCGGATTTCCGCATGGCGGTTGGCGGCGATGGAAACGCCGATGCCGCTGCCGCAGATCAGCACGCCGCGCTCGGCCTTGCCTTCTTTCATGGCGCCGGCGAGGGCGTAGCCGAAATCGGGGTAATCGACGGATTCAAGGCTGTCGGAGCCGAGATCCAGAACGGTGTACCCCATATCCATGAGATCTTTTTTCAACTCGACCTTGAGTTCATACCCGCCGTGGTCGCTGGCGATGGCGATGGTTTTTGATGGCTCTTTCGATGACATGGCTTTTTACTATCTATGTGGAAACGCCCAGGCCGCGAAGTACGCCACGCGACAGCCGGATTAGTACCATATATCGAATCGCTCTGCCAACCTGCCACAAGCACTCGGAGCATGCACCAGGAATAGGATAAGGAAAGGCCAAGGCTTGCTTGATCTCTGAAAGTGGCAAGAACATTAATACGAAAAAAAATCTCCTCGTGAATGTGGCTTTAGTCGTTGTCAGCCGCGCGGACCTTTTCTATGATGAGGAAATGCCGAACAACGGCTAATAAAAAAATCAAAGATCAAACGGGAGGATCAGAGGCATGACCGAAGAAAGCACTGAGGCTGTATCGCGCCAGGACATATTGCGAATGTCCGTAGATATTGTCTCAGCCTTTGTCTCTCAGAATAAAGTCAATGCTTCTCAAATTCCCGATATCATTCTGCTGGTGACCGACACTTTGAAAAGGCTTTCCAACGGGGCAGATGAAACCAATGAAAAGGCTGGAAGGCCTGCGGTTTCCGTACGTCGTTCCGTGACCCCCGATTTCCTTGTCTGCCTGGAAGACGGTCGTAAACTCAAGATGCTGAAACGCCACCTTAGAACCGCCTACAACCTGACGCCCGAAGAATATCGCAGCCGCTGGAACCTTCCGTCCGACTATCCCATGGTGGCCCCGAATTACGCCAAGCACCGGTCCGAGTTCGCAAAAAAAATCGGCCTCGGGCGCAAAGGGGCCTAGCCCCATTTAATTTCCCCGGTTAATTCTCTCGTCTAATTATCGGACTTGTAGTCGTTCGCCATTTTTTTAGCGATGACGTAAGCAAGTCTCCTGGCCGCAATTTTCTTTACATCTTCCTGGCTGCCCCTGGACGGGGCCACCATGGTTATTTCGATCGACGTAATGGGGTCGATAGCGGTGACGCGGACACTGTTCCCCACCTGCCGGAATTCGAACAGGACCTCCGGAAGGTAGACGTAATCTTCGGGTGATTTTTCAGCCACGGTCCCCTGCCAAATACGGGTGTTGGGAAACCCTTATTAACCCGTTTTTGGAGAAAGGCTCAAGGGGGAGCTGATTACATATTTCGCCGGTATTGGCCGCCGGCTTCGAACAGGGCATCGGTGATTTGCCCAAGTGAACAACACTGGACCGCATCCATAAGGACCGCGAACACGTTTTCGTCCTTCATTGCCGCCTCCTTGAGCCGCTTCACCATCGCCGGTTCAGTTTTGACATGACGCTTTTGGAAATCCCTTAGCTTTTTGATCTGACCCATCTTTTCGGCTTCCGTTGAGCGTTGGAGATCAGGCGTTTCGGGTCCCTTTCCGGTGTTAGGGTCAAGGAAGGTGTTGACGCCGATGATCGGCAGCGAGCCGTCATGCTTGCGGGTTTCGTATAAAAGGGATTCTTCCTGGATTTTGCCGCGTTGGTAGCCGGTTTCCATGGCCCCAAGGACACCGCCGCGTTCCGAGATGTTTTCGAACTCCCGCAACACTGCCTCTTCGACTAGGTCGGTCAGTTCATCGATGATAAAGGCGCCCTGGTTCGGGTTTTCGTTATTCGACAGTCCCCATTCCTTGTTGATGATCATCTGAATGGCCATGGCGCGGCGCAAGCTTTCCGCCGTCGGCGTGGTGAAGGCTTCGTCGTTGGCGTTGGTATGGAGGCTATTGCAGTTGTCGTAAACGGCGATCAGGGCCTGCAGCGTGGTCCGGATATCGTTGAAATCCATTTCCTGCGCATGCAACGAGCGACCGGACGTTTGGATATGGTATTTAAGGCGTTGTGAGCTTTTATTGGCACCATATTTGAAGCGCAAAGCGGTTGCCCAGATGCGCCGGGCAACGCGGCCCATGACGGTGTATTCGGGGTCCATGCCGTTGGAAAAGAAAAACGACAGGTTGGGTGCAAAATCGTCGATCTTCATGCCTCGGGCCAAATACGCCTCGACGAAGGTAAAGCCGTTGGCCAGCGTGAAGGCCAGCTGCGAGATCGGATTAGCGCCGGCTTCGGCGATGTGATAGCCGGAGATGGATACGGAATAGAAATTTCTGACGTTATGTTCGACGAAGTATTCCTGGATATCGGCCATCATCTTGAGGGCGAATTCGGTCGAAAAGATACAGGTGTTTTGCCCCTGGTCTTCTTTCAGGATGTCGGCCTGGACGGTGCCGCGAACATTTTCCAGAACGTTTTTTCGGATTTTTTCGACTTCCTTGCCTTTCGGCGCCCGGCCCTTTTGGTTTTTGAAGGCATCCATCTGCTGGGCAATGGCGGTGTTCAGGAACATCGCCAAAATCGTCGGCGCCGGGCCGTTGATGGTCATGGAAACCGATGTCGATGGGCTTAACAGATCGAACCCACCGTAAAGAACCTTCATATCGTCCAACGTCGCCACCGAAACTCCGGAATTCCCAACTTTTCCGTATATATCGGGGCGCTCGTCGGGATCGAAACCGTAAAGGGTCACCGAATCGAAAGCCGTGGATAAGCGCTTGGCCTCGGAATGGCGGGACAGCAATTTAAACCGCTTGTTGGTGGCCTTGGGGTCGCCTTCGCCGGCGAACATACGGGTCGGGTCTTCTTCCTCGCGCTTGAACGGAAAGACGCCGGCCGTATAGGGAAAGAACCCAGGCAAGTTTTCTTTCAACAGCCATTTCAGGATTTCACCATCGTCCTCATAAGGCGGCAGGGCGAGGCGCGGGATGGCGGTTCCGGCTAGGGATTTTTTTTTCAGCGGCGTGGCGATCTCGGTTCCGGCCTTTTTTGTTAAGTGGACATCGCCGGAAAAACTTTTTTTGATCTCGGGCCATTTTTTCAAGAGCTTCGCCGCGCGAGGGTCCAAAGCCTCTTCGCGGGCGTCGATCAAGATATCCAAATCGCCGGATTTTTTGTTTTCGGCGGCCAGCATTTTTTTGGTGGCCACTAGTTGCTGGCGTTCGCGGGCGATGGCGGATTGTTCGACGATGGTCTTGTGGTAATCGCGGACGGTTTCGGAAATTTCCGCCAGATAACGGATTTTTTCGGGTGGGACGATTGCTCTTCCCGGCTCAGAGGATTTGATGCCGAGCGTTTTGCCTTTAAAAGTCACTTCTTTGATTTTATTGAATTTTTTTACCCCAAATTGTTCCGAGATTTCCTGGTAAAGGGCGGTCACGCCCAAGTCCGCGAAGCGCGATGCGATGGTCCCGAAAACCGGCATATCGTCGGGGGATTTGGTGAAATCCTTACGGTTTCGCTGCACCTGTTTGCGGACATCGCGAAGCGCATCGAAGGCGCCGCGCCGGTCCATTTTATTTATCGCCACGACATCGGCGAAATCCAGCATGTCGATTTTTTCGAGTTGGCTGGCGGCGCCGAATTCAGGAGTCATGACGTAAAGGGATACGTCCGAACTCTCGACGATGGCGGCATCGCCCTGCCCGATCCCCGGAGTCTCGACGATGATTAAATCGAAGTCCGCCGCCTGGCAGCAGGTAATGATGTCTTGCAAGGCCGCCGGCACCTCGGAATTGGCTTCGCGGGTGGCGAGGCTGCGCATGTAAATGTTTGGTCCCATTATGGCGTTCATACGGATGCGGTCGCCCAATAGCGCGCCGCCGGTTTTTTTTCGCGAAGGATCAATGGCGATGACGGCGATTTTCGGGTCACCGCTGTGCAACCTGAATCTCCGAATCAATTCATCGGTCAACGATGACTTGCCGGCACCGCCGGTGCCGGTAATACCCAATACGGGGGCCGGGTTCTGCTTTTCGGCGAGTTCCCGAATGGAACTTAAGTGTTTTTTGTCCAGGCGGCCCATTTCGAGGGCCGTTATGATACGCGCCAAATCCTTGAAGCCACCCGTTTTGAGACTCTTTAGGCTTTTCGGGGTGTCGGTGGCGAGGTCCCGGGCGGCACACGCAATCATGTCTTCGATCATGCCGTCGAGGCCGATTTTTCGACCGTCTTCGGGAGTATAGATTCTGCTGACCCCATAGGCCTGTAACTCGTTGACTTCCGGGGTGATGATGACGCCGCCGCCGCCGCCGAAAACCTTGATGTCGGGGCGCCCGCCCTTCTTCAGGAGGTCGATCATGTACTTGAAGTATTCGATATGGCCACCTTGGTAGGAGCTGATGGCGATGCCGTGGACGTCTTCCTGAATAGCCGCCGTGACGACCTCGTCGACGGAGCGGTTATGGCCGAGATGAATGACTTCGGCGCCGGCGCCTTGGAGAATGCGCCGCATGATGTTGATGGCGGCATCGTGGCCGTCGAAAAGGCTGGCGGCGGTAACGAAACGGACGGGAAAACCGGGTTTGCCCTTGTTTGCTGGGCCTTTACGACCCTTTCCCCCGGTTTTTGGGCGCTTGGTTACGGAAACGGCGTCGTCTGGCACGAAAAGAGCTCCTAGTCTTTTGATACTCTGACTGAATCTTCGTAAATATTAAAGTACTTTCCGTTTACGTAAACGTAAAGCATTTAAGGAAATCCGTAAAGCCCCCGTTGTACACCCCCCCTCTGGGAGGGCATTCCACCAAGTTGGTGGATTTTTTTGTTGCAAAGTATCTCCCTATATCGTGGACTAGTGGAATCATGAAGCTTGAGGTTTGGAGAAACAATAACGGTGTGTCGCGTTCGGCGTTCGCGGAATCGATAGAAATCAGCGAGGAAAGTGTCCGTCGGTATGAAAATGGTAACCGCATTCCAGCCCGCGATATCATGCCCAAAATTCTCGAAGCCACTGGTGGTCAGGTTATGGCCGGGGACTTTTATGACTCGAAGGCCGGCCGGATAAAAACACTTAGGACTAACCCTTTGAAACATTCGGATAAAAGACCAAACCTTGGTGGGGCCGCGTATCCGCGCACCCGCATGCGCCGTAATCGGGCCGCCGCCTGGTCCCGGGATATGGTTTCGGAAAACCGGCTCGCCGCCACCGACTTGATCTGGCCGGTGTTCGTGACCGAAGGGAAAGCCACGCGCCAATCCATTGCCTCTATGCCCGGCGTCGAGAGGCTCAGCATTGATGAACTTGTCGCCGACGTGGCCGAAGCCAAATCGCTCGGCATTCCGGCCATCGCCTTGTTCCCGCAAGTCGAGGACAGCCTCAGGACGCCTGACGGGCAAGAGGCTTATAACCCGGATAACTTGGTTTGCCGGGCTGTTCAGGCGGTCAAGAAGGCCCACCCCGACATCGGCGTCATGTGCGACGTGGCGCTTGATCCATTCAATTCCGACGGCCATGACGGCTTGGTTTTCGAGGGCCGTATTCTCAATGACGAAACAGTGGAAGTCCTGACCCGCCAAGCAGTCGTCCAGGCCCGGGCCGGTTGCGACATCATTGCGCCTTCCGACATGATGGACGGGCGCATCGGGGCGATTCGGGACGCCCTTGATTGTGAAGGCTTCCAGGACGTTCAGATCATGGCCTATGCGGCGAAATACGCTTCCGCCTTTTACGGCCCCTTCCGGGACGCCGTCGGATCGTCCGGCGCGCTGAAGGGCGACAAGAAAACCTATCAGATGGACCCGGCTAATACCGACGAAGCGCTTCGCGAAGTGGCGCTCGACATCGATGAAGGCGCCGATATGGTTATGGTCAAGCCGGGCCTGCCCTACCTTGATATTGTTCGCCGGGTGAAGGATGCCTTTGGGGTGCCCACCTTCGCCTATAACGTATCGGGCGAATACGCGATGTTGCGCGCCGCCGCCGACCAGGGGTGGCTGGATTATCCTTCGGTGATGATGGAAGCCTTGCTGGCGTTCAAACGCGCCGGCGCCGACGGGGTCTTGACCTATGCCGCCATCGAAGCCGCGCGGTTGCTGAAAAAGGGCTGATTGCCCGGCTTAAAAACCTTTCGGGCTATTTTTAGCGGCCTATTTTTTGGAACGGATGTCCAACAAGCTGTCGATGTCTAGAACCACCATCAGGTTGTCTTCAAGCCGGAAAACGCCATTTGAAAATTCCCGCCACAAGGGATCCAGGGTGCCCGGGTTCTTTTCGTAGCTTTCCTTCGACAGGCCAATGACATCGCCGATCTTGTCCACCAAAAGCGTGTAAAGATCGTGCCCCAGTTCCACGGTAACGCCCATGTTTCCCGTTTCGTCTTTTGGGCGGGGCGGAAGACCTAAACGAACCCTGACATCGATGACGGTGACAATACGCCCGCGCAGATTGATCGAACCTCGGACCTCGGGCGGCGCCAGGGGCACCGGCGCGATCTGGTTGGGTGTCAGGATGTCCTGGACCCTAAGAACAGGGATACCGAACATCTGATCGCCAACGTGAAACGTTACATAATCTTCAAGGCTTTCACCCGGATGCGTTGCCAATCCTCGTGGTTCGTTCATCGGCGTCAGTTCCTGTGATTCGGTGGTTGCTAGGGCTTCCAACATTTTTTGGTCTCACTTTTTTAAAGGGTTAATTCTCAAAATAAATGACTTCGATCTTGACCATCCGGTGCCCGCCCATCTGAAAGGCATTAAGGGCGGATTTAAAATCCGCTGTTACCATGGTCCCGTTTCCGCCTTCGACGCGCCAAAGTTCTTCCGGGGGCAAATTTTTATAAATAAATGATTCCTGTGGTTCTCCGTTGACGATGCCGTGACGTTCCCGGTCGTGTTCGTTCAAATAAGCGTAGTTCTCATAAACCAGCAGTTTTGATTCCGGCATTGGTTTCCAAACTTCCCAACGAGCACCCCGCGAACCCTTTATATTGGTGATTATCTTATCTTCGATTTGTTTCCCGATTATGTCTTGAATGCGTCCCTGTATGACAAAATGAGCATCCAAGATATTCATGCCGCGGGCTAAAAACGTTTTGTTTTCAGATAATTGTGGAGATATGGACTAAACGATCCCGCGCCCGCGGAGCTTCGCAACTTCATCCGGGCCGAGATCAAGAAGTTCGGCCAAGACCTCTTCTGTGTGCTGGCCCAACAGGGGTGGGCTATACCTGTTGGCGGTTTCGGTCGCCGACATGCGGATGGGGCTGGCGATCAGGCGTACTGGATTATCGCCGGTCGCCGGATGAGGCATTTCCAATTTCATGCCTCGGGATTTCACTTGTGGGTCGTTGAAGACTTGGTCCAGCGTATTGATTGGACCGCAGGTTACATTGACCTTTTCCAAGCCTTCGAGCCAATGTTTCGATGGTTTTTCGGCCATCAGCGCCGCCAGTTTTTCGATCAAGGCTTCGCGGTTACGGACACGCAGTCCGTTGGTCCGGTATTTTTCGTCTTCGGCCAGTTCCGGAACCCCGGCAAAATCGCAAAACCGCTTGAACTGTTCGTCGTTGGCGGCGGCGAGGACGATATTTCCATCGGCGGTCGCGAATGCCTGATAAGGGACGATGTTGGGATGGGAATTGCCGAGCCTTCCCGGGTCTTCTCCGGTCGACAGGTAATTCATACCCATAATTGAAAGCGTCGCCACCATGGTGTCCAACATTCCGATGTCGATATGCTGTCCTTCGCCGGTTTTTTCGCGGTGGCGGAGCGCCGCATTTATCGAAACGGCGGCGTACATTCCGGCCATTAAATCGGCAATGGGTACGCCCGCCTTTTGGGGAATGCCGTCCGGCTCACCGGTGATGCTCATGAACCCGCCCATGGCCTGGATCAAGACATCGTAACCGGGGCGCTTGGCATAGGGGCCGGTTTGCCCGAACCCGGTGATCGAACAATAAATAAGGCCGGGAAAATCGCTTTTAAGCTGATCATGGGAAAGCCCGTATTTTTCCAGCCCCCCGACCTTGAAGTTTTCGACCAGGATATCCGACTTGGCGATCATTTTAAGGGCCAGTTCCTGACCTTCCGGGCTGGTCAGGTCGAGAGTGATAGAGCGCTTGTTCCGGTTGGCGCTGGAAAAATAGGCGCTTTCGTTGGTTTCGTTTCCGTCCTCGTCCTTCAAGTACGGCGGCGCGAAGCGGCGGGTGTCATCCCCCTTTCCGGGTTGTTCAACCTTGATAACGTCGGCGCCGAGGTCGCCCAGAATTTGGGTGCACGTCGGGCCCGCGAGGATACGGGTCAGGTCGAAAACGCGAAGGCCATTCAAAGGACCGGGCATGGAGTTCCAAAAACCTTGTTATTAGAAGGGGGCTGGAGAAACCTCCCTCGAGAGTCAAAGAAGAATAAAATAAACAGCGGCACCTAATATAAAGGACGAAGGCTTGGCGGCAACCCGGTCTTAGTAAATAAGCGCCATCCGCCTGAGAGCTTGGAGAAAAGGCTTTCGCTATTTATAAACGGAATTCGATTACTTTGCTTTTCCCCTAGGGCGGGAGCGCCGACGTTTATGAAGCGTCCTTTGATTTACGCGGTTTTGGGATTGTTGTCGTTGGTGTTGATCGCCGGCGGCGGGGCGGCGGCGTGGCTCTTTACGCTCTTTCCCAGCACCGATACGACGATTGAGGTTTCCGGGCTGGAAGCGCCTGTCGAAGTCCTGCGCGACGATGCCGGGGTTCCCCATATTTTCGCCAAGTCCAGCCGCGATGCCTATTTCACTCTTGGCTTCGTCCATGCCCAGGACAGGATGTGGCAGATGGAATTGATGCGCCGCTTGGGCGCCGGGCGGCTATCTGAAATCGTCGGGCCTCGGACGCTGAGCTACGATAAATGGATGCGCACATTGGGCCTTTACCGGCTGGCGGAGCAGCAATACCAGGATTTATCGAAACCCGTTCAAACGGCCTTGAACCTTTACGCGGCCGGGGTCAACGCCCGCATCAAACATTCGAAGCGTTTGCCCTGGGGGGCGGCGGGAATGGAATATGTCTTTTCTGGATTTTCCCCCGAACCTTGGCGACCGGCCGATTCTCTGGTCTGGGGAAAAATCATGGCCGGTATTTTAGGCCGTAATTGGGGTGATGAAATTCTGCGCGCCCGTCTCGCCCGCAAACTGACCCCGACCCAGGTTGGACAATTGTGGCCGGTCTATTCGGAGGATGCTCCAATAACCATCGCCAAGGCGGCGGCCCTGACCCGTTCTATGGACCTCGACGGGATTTTGGCTTCGGCTCCCCTTCCCGCCGGCCTACCCCAAGGGGCGTCCAACGCCTGGGTGCTTGGAAATAAAAACACCACTACCCGGGGTGCCATTCTGGCCAATGACCCGCATCTGAGTTTCAGTGCGCCCATCCTTTGGTACTTGGCCAGCATCAAGGCCCCCGACCTTGATGTCAGGGGCGCAACCGTACCCGGCGTTCCGTTCGTCATCTTAGGCCACAACGCCAACGTCGCCTGGGGCATGACCAGCACTCAAAGCGATACCCAGGACTTGTATGTTGAACAGGTCGATGAAAGCGGCAAAAAATATATGACCCCCGACGGCTTAAAGCCGTTCGAAACGCGCGAAGAGATCATCAAGGTCTGGGGTGCCAAATCGGTCAAGTTGACCGTCCGCGAAACCCGCCATGGCCCGGTCATTTCCGACATCCACCAGGAAGTGGCCAAGGCCGTCGGCGACAAGGCGGTGATGGCCATGTCGGCGACGTTTTTGGAATCCGGGGACCGAACGGCGGAGGCCTTCTACAATCTGAACCGGGCCGGCAATTGGGAGACTTTCAAGACGGCGCTGGAGGATTTTCAAGCGCCGCAAAGCAATTTCTTTTTCGCCGATAAAAAAGGCGACATTGGCTTCATCGCCCCTGGCCTTGTGCCGATGCGCAAACGCGGCTGGGGGTTGGTGCCGGGCCCTGGCTGGGACGGCGAAACGGACTGGACCGGGTACGTTCCCTATAATCAATTGCCGTCGGTCTTGAACCCGCCCCTGGGACGCATCGTTAACACCAACAACAAAATTACGCCCGATGATTTCCCCCATTTTCTTTCATTCGACTGGGCGCCGGCATTTAGGGCTGGGCGGATTATCGAACAATTGGACACGGGCGCCCAATCGGTTCACGCCGCTGGCAGGCTTCAGCTGGACCATGTTTCGGGAATGGCGAAGCTGTTGTTACCGCTTATGCTTGACATTGAACCCGACGACGACCTGGGACGAAAAGCCATCACCATGCTTGGTAAATGGAATGCTAGAATGTCTCGCAACAGGGCCGAGCCCCTTATTTTCTCGACATGGCTGTTAGAACTCAATGAGGCCCTTTACGCCGACGAATTGGGCGAACTTTATCCTGAATATCTGACCCTTCGGCCTCGTTTCGTCGTATCGGTCCTGACCGAGCACAAGGATTGGTGCAACAACGTTAATACCGACGAGCCCGAGGATTGCCAAAACCGGCTTCTGTACTCCCTCAAGCGTGCGCTCGACAAGCTCAAGGCCTCCTATGGTCCGAATATGGGCGACTGGCGATGGGGTGATGTTCACCGCGCCCAATTTACCAACAGGACTCTTTCCCACCTGCCCCTGCTCAGCCGCTTTGTTGACCTTGAAGTTTCAACCGACGGTGGCAATTACACGGTCAACCGGGGGGCCAGCCACATCAATGACGCAAAGCAACCCTTTGCCCACATCCATGGGGCGGGGTTCAGGGCTGTTTATGACCTGGAAGACCTTAGGCGCTCTCGGTTCATCATTGCCACCGGACAATCCGGCAACCCTTTGTCCCCTCATTACAAGGACATGTTGGAGGTCTGGCGAGATGGCCGGTACCGGCGCTTGAGCCAGACGGCTTCGGACTTAAAAGGCGCCGATGCCGATATTTTGGTGCTGACTCCGGTCGCGTCCTCCCGATAAAGGGAATATAAAAAAAACCATGACCGTGACCATCGACGATATCCACGCCGCTGCCCGGCAACTTGAAGGTAAAGTGATCAGAACCCCGGCCATAACCGCCGTCACCTTGTCGGAACGTTGCGGCGCCGAAATTGCGCTCAAGCTGGAAAACCTGCAGGTCACGGGGTCGTTCAAGCCGCGCGGCGCTTACATCAAATTGGCTGGGCTAACGGATAAGGAACAAAAAGCCGGCGTCATCGCCGCCTCGGCCGGGAACCATGCCCAGGGCGTCGCCTATCACGCACGTAATTTAAATATTGCGGCGACCATTTATATGCCCGAGGCAACCCCCTTCACAAAAGTCGGACGCACGGAAGCCCTTGGCGCCAAGGTGGTGCTTGCCGGTGAAGGGTTGGCCGAAGCCCGGGATGCGGCCTTGAAACAAGCCGAGAAAGAGGGCCGGTCCTTTATCCACCCTTACGACGACGAAAAGATTATTGCCGGCCAAGGCACCGTGGGTTTGGAATTCCTGGACGATTTTCCCGATTTGGAGATCCTTGTGGTTCCCATCGGCGGCGGCGGCTTGATGGCGGGAACGGCCATTGCCGCCAAGGCCATAAACCCTGGGATTGAGGTGGTTGGGGTCGAAGCGGCGCTCTACCCATCCATGCATCAGGCGCTAAAAGGGAACACGCCTTCCGGTAAGGGAGCGACCATTGCCGAAGGCATCGCCGTCAAGGTTCCAGGCCTTTTGACCAAGCCCATCATTGCAGAACTGGTTTCGGATATCCTGTTGGTCGGAGAAGCGGCGCTGGAAAACGCAACTCAAGTCTATCTTGAAGAACAAAAGATCGTCACCGAAGGCGCCGGCGCGGCCTCATTGGCGGCGGTTCTGGAAAATAAGGAGCGGTTTAAAGGCAAAAAGGTCGGCTTGGTAGTTTCTGGCGGCAATATCGATTCCAGGCTTATGTCGTCGATCTTGATGCGTGGACTTGTCCGTGAAGGCCGGATGGTGCGTCTTCGCATCGAAATCACCGATGTCCCCGGCGCCCTTGCCAAGGTTTCCGGATTGATCGGGGACAAAGGCGGCAACATTGTCGAGGTCTACCACCAGCGGCTTTTTTACGATGTTCCCGTGAAGCAGACGGAGATCGATATCGCCTTGGAAACGTTGGATTCCCAGCACGTACAGGAAATCATGAAGGCTTTGGAAGAAGCCGGTTTTTCGGTCCGGCTTCTAGGCGGCACCTCGTCGACCGCCGACAGTTGAGGTTTTTCAAAACCGCCAGAGGTAAAGCCGGGTCCGCCGTCCGTCGTCGACTTCGAAGGTTTCATCCGCCGGCACTTCCGGAACTTCGAAGGTGTTGCTGATCAACAGGCTTCCCGGCTTCATTTCACGTTTGGCCTTGGCGTACAGGTCTTCCATCGGCACTGGAGACAAGAAACAATAGACGACGTCGTAACTCCCGAGATCGGTCGTTTTGATATCTCCGTATCGTATTTGAATATTGCTGAGACCGCTTATCGCGCCCCTTATCCGGGAAACCAAGAAAAGCGCCGGGGCCGATTCGATCCCGGTGAAATGCCCGTCAGGGCGACTTTCAGCAAGGGCCAGAACGGGACCGCCAAGCCCGGTGCCGAGATCCACGAACCGCAACCCGGCCTTTTCAGGCAACAGGGTGGCCAGCGCCGCCTTAGTTTTGTTGTTGCTCAGATAAAGCGGCACGCCGCCCCGGGCGCTGTTCCAAAAAACCAAAACAAAGCCAATAAAAGCCAGCAGGAAAACCCAGGCCGGGATCTGCCATAAATAGGCAACGGCGATGGCAGACGGCGCCACCAGTTGGATCGGCACCCACCAGGGCGCCAAGCGTAAGCGCTTTCCCAAAAGCGCCGCCACGACCCCTTGTGCCGCCAAAAGGGCCATTAAGGGGAAACGTATCCCGGTCAAGGGGGTTAATAGAAATGCACAGCCGAAAACGATCAAGGCGCCGATTAACTGGGCTGCCAACGCGCTTAAAAGGGGAATTCGCGGCATGTTCGCCACCGGGTTCAACTTTTACTTCAGGACGCCATTATAGGCGCTTTGGAAATATAGTAAGGGTCTGCCTTCGCTGGCATGCTCAATGCGGTCGACTTGGCCCAATACGATGAAATGATCGCCGCCGTTGATGGTTTCGGTTCGGGTACATTCCAAATTGACGAGGCATCCAGGAAGAATGGGGCAACCGCTTTCCCAGGTATCAAAGGTCCGGTCCTTGAACTTGTGTTCCTGGGGGCCGGCGAAATCTTCGGATAAGGCCTGCTGGTCCTCGCCAAGGATATTGACGCAAAATTTGTCCCCTTCGCAAAACGCCCCCAAGCAGCCGGTGGCATTGTCCAGGCAGATAAGAATTAGCGGCGGGTCCAGGGAAACCGAGGTAAAGGCATTTACGGTGACCCCGACGGGAATGCGTTCTGGGGTCAAGCCGGTGACAATGGTGACGCCAGTGGCGAAATAACCCAGGGCCTTGCGGAATTTAAGGGGATCGATTGGCACGGACGGAGATCATTCCTTTGGAAAGTGTGGTTAGGCTGTAAAAATAGAAGTAAGCATTCTTACCCATAAATTAGGCCGTTGTCTGGAATGCTTAAAAAACTTAAACATTGGGATAGAAGTTTCAACCATCTTCAAGATAAATTATTGCTCCCTTGGGCCGCACATTATAGCGTTCAGTTCAGACGGGCCCGGCATGGGCCTCCCGTTTGGTAGAAGAAACATTGAACCGAGAGTTTCCGGATGAATTTCATTATCGGCTTGGTTGTTGTCGTAGGCTCCGTTTTAGGCGCCTATTCCGTGCATGGAAGTCTCGAACTTTTATGGCAGCCTCTTGAATTCATCATTATTTTCGGCGGCGCGTTCGGTGCTTTTCTGATTGCAAACCCGATGACGGTGATCAAGGGAGTGGGCAAGTCCCTGGCCAAAGTGGTCAAGGGGCCGAAGTACAACCGGGCCTCCTATGAAGAGCTTTTGGGTGTCCTTTTTTCCGTATTCAAACTTGCGAAAACCAAAGGCGACCTTGCCTTGGAAAGCCATGTTGAGCATCCTGAGGAAAGTACGTTGTTTATGAATTTCCCGACCTTCCAGGAAGATCATCATGCGGTCGAATTCTTGTGCGATTATTTGCGTGTCTTGACCCTGGGCGCAAGCAATCCTCACGAAATCGAATCCGTCATGGAAGCCGAATTGGATCTGCATCACCATGATGACGCTGCGATATCAGGTGCCGTGCTGACCATGGGCGACGCCATGCCGGCGCTGGGTATTGTTGCCGCCGTGTTGGGCGTCATCGTCACCATGAGCTCGATTACCGAACCGCCGGAAGTCTTAGGCGGGTTGATCGCCGCCGCCTTGGTCGGAACGTTTGCCGGTATTTTGCTTTCTTATGGGTTTGTAACCCCCATGGGCAAGTCACTGGAAAATACCTTCGGTTCCGAAGCCGCATACTTGAACTGCGTCAAGGTTGCCCTCATCGGCCATATGCAGGGATATGCACCACAGGTTTCGGTCGAATTCGCCCGTAAGTCCCTAAGCGCTGATATGCGGCCAACCTTCGCTGAAGTCGAGGAAATGATCGGTAATCTACCAGCCGTCAGTTAAACCTCATTCCCAACCGGATAAAATCAGGGCATGGCCGAACAACAACCGGTAATTATTAAGAAGGTTAAAAAGGGTGGCCATGCCGCCCATGGCGGCGCCTGGAAGATCGCCTATGCCGATTTCGTGACGGCGATGATGGCGTTTTTTCTGTTGTTGTGGCTTTTGAACTCGGTTTCCCAGGAACAACTTGAAGGCATCTCGAACTATTTTGCCCCGGTCAGCGTATCGTCGACACAAAGCGGCGGCGGCTCCATCCTCGGCGGCGCCACCATTGCCGTTAAAGGGTCCGCCCAAACATCAACGTCGCGTGACAGCGTGACCGTTGAGTTGCCCCCGCCGAAGGCGGGCACCGGCGGCGAAGGCGAATCGGGGTCAGAAGAAGCAGGCACGCCGGAAGAAAAAGCGGTTGAAGAATTACTCAAAAAAAAGGAAGAGGAGCAATTCGAAAAGGCCAAGGGGGACTTGGAAAAGGCCATCGAGGAAAAACCGGAGCTCAAGGAGCTCAAAGAAAGCCTTCTTATCAACAACACGCCTGAAGGCATGCGCATTCAGCTTGTCGATAAAGACGGGCTTTCCATGTTCGCTTCGGGCAGCGCCGAGATGTTTGAACACACCCGCAAGCTTCTTGAACTGGTTTCCATCGTCATTGCCAAAATGCCTCAGCAGATTTCAGTTTCCGGCCACACGGATGCGGTCCCTTATGTCACGGATACAGGCTATAGCAACTGGGAGCTGTCTTCCGACAGGGCAAACGCGGCCAGGCGCGTCGTTGTTGCTTCCCAGGTGCCTTTTGAAAGGATATCCCGGGTTGTCGGCAAGGCGGCGACGGAACCTTTTCTCCCCGAAGACCCGAAAAATGCCCGCAACCGCCGACTAAGCATTGTCATGCTCAGGGGCACGGGAAAGGACAACCCCGCCAACCTTGAAGAAGCCAAGAAAAAGAAATTAGAGAAAGAAAAGAGGCAAAAAGAGAAAGAAAAGAAGATAAGGGAGAATGAAGCGCTTCCCGGCCTTACAGACATCCAAAAACGTCAGTCCGATGAAAATCTAAGCGCGGTGAAAAAGCCCGAGGTAAAGAAGCCGAAAAAGAAGGTTATCGTGAGACCCAAGGCAACCAAACCCAAGGTGCTTGATTTGAAAGCCAAGGAAGAGGACACCGGTGCCGCCTTGCCGGGCCTGGATGCCATCCGCAAGCGCCAAATCAGGGACGGCTTGAACAAACCGAGTAAGCCGGCTCCTGCCGGCAAGCCCGGTGCCCCACCAGATCTGGAGTCTTTGAAGCCGCTGCTCAAGCCGAAGATAAAAATCGAGACGACGGAAGGCGAATCCCTGCCGGGCTTGGGCGCGATCCGAAAACGTCAGCTTCAAAAGGAAAAGTCCACGACCCCGAAATAACGGCCCGAATTAATTATCTGAAAAAAAGTTCGGTTGCGGGAAATGCTGGGTTAAAATGGATATGAATTAAAAAATTAACGTTTGTTTCCAGGACTATGAAACACAAACCCGTTCACGATACCCGGTTTTTTTTCGCCACGGCGCCTCTCCCCTGCCCTTATCTCCCCGATCGTGTGGAGCGGCGGGTTGTTACCGAGCTGGTGGGCCGGGATGCAAGCAAGTTGCATGATCGCCTGTCGTTAGCGGGTTTTCGTAGAAGCCACAATATCGCCTATGCGCCCGCGTGCACCGGTTGCCAGGAATGTTTGGCAGTAAGAATCCGGGCCGAAGAATTCCAGCTTTCTCGGTCATTGCGCCGGATTTGGAACCGCAACCGGGGACTGGAAGTTAAAGAAACCAAACCAGTCGCCACGGATGAGCAATTTTCCATTTTCAGCGCCTATCAAGGATCGCGCCATTCCGGGGGCGAAATGTCGAGAATGGATGCCATGGATTACCAGGCGCTTGTCGAGGACACGCCCGTTGAAACCAAGCTGGTGGAATTTAGCGACCCGACCCTTGGCCTGGTGGGGTGCTGTCTTATGGACCAGGTCGAAAACGGCCTGTCCGCAGTCTATAGCTTTTTCGAACCGAGTTTGAACCGCCGCAGCCTCGGCACCCATATGATTTTGTGGATGATCTACCGGGCTCGGGAATTGGGTCTCGCCCACGTTTATTTAGGGTTCTGGGTCGCCGGTAGCCCAAAGATGTCCTATAAGTCGAAGTTCCATCCCCTGGAGGCACGATTGGCGGATGGATGGCAGGAGTTATCGAGGGACGAATGCGAAAACGGCCTTCCAAGCGAATGAGGGAACCAAAGGCCGATCGTTACTAAGAATAATAATATTTTCAATTTGTTGCCGGGGATTCTTGAACAATGTTACGCCGCCGTTTTTTAACCGGGGCCACCAGGGGAATAGCCGGGGGGTTAGTTGCGACTACCGCCGCTTCTGCTTTTCCCGCACCCGCGCTGGCCCAAGGGGTAAGGCGCTTGAACATGGTGACCACTTGGCCTCGGGATTTCCCGGGCCTGGGTACCGGCGCCCAGCGACTAGCCGACAGCATCACCTTAATGACCGGCGGAAAACTGTCGGTCAAAGTGTTCGCGGCGGGCGAGCGGGTGCCGGCTTATGAGGCCTTTGATGCCGTTTCCGCCGGCGCCGCCGATCTCTATCACGGGATCGAGTACTACTGGCAGAACCGGTCGCGGGCTTTCAACTTTTTTGCCACTGTTCCCTTCGGCCTGACGGCGGGCGAAATGGCGGCATGGATTTACCAAGGCGGCGGCCAGGCGCTGTGGGACGAGCTTTCCCGTGGGTTCAACATTAAACCCTTTCAGGTCGGCAATACGGGCGTTCAGATGGGCGGCTGGTACAATAAGGAAATCAACGCGTTAGAAGACTTCAAGGGCCTTAAAATCAGGATGCCCGGGTTGGGGGGCGAGGTCGTCAAGCGGTTGGGCGCCGTTCCCATCTCCTTGCCGGGGTCGCAGATTTTTCCGGCCCTTACTTCAGGCAAAATTGACGCCACCGAATGGGCGGGGCCTTGGAACGATCTTACCTTGGGCTTTTACAAAGTCGCCAAGCATTACTATTTCCCCGGCATCCACGAACCGGGTACGGCGCTTTCTTCCGGCATTAATTTAAAAGTGTGGGAAAGCTTAAGCGCCGATCAAAAAGCCATCGTCACCCAGGCCATGGCGGCGGAAAACATTCTGTCCCGGTCCGAATTCAGAGCCCGCAACGCAGACGCCCTGAATACCCTTCGCGGAAAACATCAGGTTGATTTTCGACGCTTTTCCGATGATGTCTTGAAGGCCATGGGTACCGCCGCTGGTGCCGTAGTCGGGGATATCGGCGCCGGAGGGGATCCGCTGACAGGTAAGATTTATGAAAATTTCAAATCTTTCCGTAAGAAAGCCCTGTCTTGGACACACATCGGCGAACAGACTTTCCAAAACGCCCGCATCCTGCCGTTCAAGTACTAAGGTCATGTCCTTAATATATATCATCGAAATTAGGCGATAGTTTACCACGCCCCATGCCAATCCTTCCCGCCAATTCCCCGGCCCGTCGTATCCTTAGTGAGGTGTTCGGCTATTCCTCGTTCCGAACTGGGCAGGAAGAAGTCATCGCCAATATTCTAGACGGGACCAGCGTGCTCACGGTCATGCCTACGGGGTCGGGTAAGTCGCTGTGCTTTCAAATTCCGGCCCTGGTCCGGGTCGGACTGACCGTCGTCGTCTCGCCGTTGGTGGCCCTGATGGAGGACCAGGTGGCGGCACTCAAGCTCGATGGCGTCGGCGCCGAGACCATCAATTCGTCCCGCGACCGCGAAACAAACGTAGACACTTGGCGTCGTGTTGCATCGGGTGCGATCCGCCTGCTTTACATCTCGCCGGAACGGCTGATGACGGAACGCATGCTGGCGGCGCTGCAACGTTTGGGCATCGTTCAGATCGCCATCGACGAGGCCCATTGCATTGCGCGCTGGGGGCCGTCTTTCCGGCCCGACTACGAGGC
>JABMOY010000127.1 GCA_013203955.1 Rhodospirillales bacterium
ACATCACCAAGTCGGGCACGCGCAAGGAAGAGCTGCTGGTCGACAAGGGAACGCTGTCGAAGATGTGGGTGCTGCGTCGCATCCTGATGCCGATGGGCGTGACCGACGCCATGGACTTCCTGCTCGACAAGCTCAAGCACGCGAAGACCAACGACGACTTCTTCGACTCAATGAATACCTAAGGCCGTCCTCGGCTCCTGAAGCCCCTTACGGCAGCAGAACCGTCGAGCCGGTGGTCTTGCGCGCCTCCAGGTCGGTGTGCGCCTGGGCCGTTTCCGACAGCGGATAGGTCTGGTTGACGGCGATCTTCACCTGCCCCCCCTGGACCACATCGAACAGGGCGCCCGCGCATTCGTCTAGAAGCTCGCGCGTCGCCGTGTGGGTGCCCAGCGTTTGTCGGGTGACGTGCAGCGACCCCTTGGGGCCGAGTTGGGCAATATTGAACGGATCCACCGGGCCCGAGGCGCTGCCGAACGACACCATCAGCCCGAACGGCCGAAGGCAATCCAGGGAGATGTCGAAGGTGTCCTTGCCAATGGAATCATAGACCACCGGGACCCCTTCGCCGCCGGTGATTTCCTTGACCCGCTCGGCGACGTTTTCTTCGCGGTACAATATCGGATGGTCGCAGCCGTTGGCCTTGGCCAGCTCGGCCTTTTCCTCGGAGCCGACGCAGCCGATAACGGTGGCGCCCAGGTGCTTGGCCCACTGGCAGGCGATCAGGCCGACACCGCCGGCAGCGGCGTAAAACAGAATGGTATCGCCGGCCTTCACTTGATAGGTCCGGTTCAGAAGGTAATACGCCGTCATGCCCTGCAGCATCATCGCCGCCGCCGTCTGGTCCTCAATTCCGTCGGGCAGCTTGACCAAACGGTCGGTTCCCCAAATCCTTTCCTCGGCATAACTGCCGAGCCCCATGGCGTAGGCGACTCGGTCGCCGGCGGCGAAGCCCTCGACGCCGTTTCCGACTTCCTCGATAACGCCGGCGGCTTCCATGCCGAGCGTCTTCGGCAGGTCGCCAATGGGGTACATCCCCGAACGTTGGTAGACGTCGATGAAGTTGAGGCCGATGGCGGTGTGCTTGAGGCGCACCTCGCCATCGCCGACGTCGCCAATGTCCACGTCTTCGTATTTCAGAACTTCCGGCCCACCGGCCTCGTGAATGCGTACGGCTTTGGTCATGTTTTCCTCCCCAAGTTTAGTCGAATTTTATAAGCAAACATTTTGGTCTGTTCACCAGGGCGGAGCAAGACACAACTACAGGGCGGCATAGCCCTCGAGCCTAAGAAGCGCCTCCTTGGTGCCGATACCATCGCCGCCGGAATAGCCGGTCAACGCCCCGTTTTGGCCCAAGACCCGGTGACACGGAATGATGATCGGGATCGGGTTGCGTCCACAGGCGCCGCCGACGGCACGCGGCGCACTCGAGACGGCCTCCGCGATGTCGCCATAGGACCTAATTTTTCCGAAGGGGATTTTCGACAATTGCCCCCACACCTTGCGCTGGAAATCCGTCCCGGTCGGCACCAGGGGCAGATCGAAGCGTTTCAGCTTGCCGTCAAAATAAGCGTCGAGCTGGGCCTTGGCTTTTTTCAGAACCGCCGAGGACGAGCCCCCGTCGGCGCGGCCCCACTCCAACGCGACAACGGCGCCGCCGTCTTCAAAAACGGTCAGCGGGCCGAGGGGGCTGCTCATGGACAGGTGAGGCATAGAGAACCTTATGCTTGCGCCAACGCTTCCCGCAAGTCGCTGACCTCGGTCAGGGGCAGGCCGCACGTCGGCCCGGTGCAGACGTAAACCGTGACCTGACCCGCGACCTGCTCCTTGCCCTGGGCCGGATGGCCGTCGGGGAGGCCAGCGCCGGGCGGAAACTGGGCGAGGATGCCGTTGCTCAGGCCGGCCGCGAAAAAGGCGCGGCGAAATCCTGCGGTTTCGGGATCGTCATCGCCGCCGATGATGACGACCTGTTGGGCGCTTTCCAAAATCTCGAAGCCGGCGAGAAGCGACGACTGATAGGCCAGCTGTCCGGGCTCCTTGGCGGCCAGGGCCTTGATTAGCTGTTCGCAGCGCTCCCGGTAGCGCCCTTCGCCGGTCAGGTAAAACAAGCGCGCCAGGACTTCGGCCATCACCCCGTTGCCGGACGGAACGGCGTTGTCGTGGACGGTCTTGGTGCGGGCGATGACATCGTCGGTGTCGGCGGCGGCGAGGAAATAAGCATGGCCGTCTTCGTCCCAATAATATTCGTCGGCGACATCGACCCACGCCCGCGCTTGTTCCAGGTAGCCTCCTGATCCGGTGACCCCGTAAAGCGCCAGCGCCGCTTGTCCCATGTTGGCGTAGTCATCCAATGTCGCCGGATGATTGAGCCGGCCGGCGCACCAGGCATGGCGAAGCCGCCCGCCCAGGGTCATGGTGTCGGTGACGAACAGGAAGACCGCCTCGGCGGTGGCCACCCATTCCGGCTTATCAAAAACAGCACCGGCCTTGGCCAGGGCTGAGATCGTCAGGCCGTTCCAATCGGCAAGCACCTTGTCGTCGCGTTGCGGGGGGATGCGCTTTTGGCGGACGGCAAAAAGCTTTTCCCGAAGCGGGCGGAGCCGCGCCTCATCCTCGTCCGTCCCGAGCGCAAGCTTGGCCGAGCGGTTGAGGATGGTTTTTCCTTCCCAGTTGCCGCGGGCGGTGACGCTATAGACGCTCTTGAAAAACTCTGAATCCGTTTCGAGAGCGTCGTCAATTTCGGCCTCCGTCCAGACGGCAAACTTTCCCTCTTCACCCTCGCTGTCGGCGTCTTGGGCGGCAGTGAAGGCGAAGGGGCCGTCTGGGGACGATTCGGGTGACGAACGCATTTCGCGCATCAACCAGTCGATGGTCTCGGCGATGCGGACGGCGTAAAGGGGGCTTTTGGTTTCGGTCCAGACGTCAGTCAGGAGCTCGATCAAAAGCGCGTTGTCATAAAGCATCTTCTCGAAATGCGGCGCCAGCCACACCTCGTCGGTGGAATAGCGCGCGAAGCCGCCGGCCAGATGATCGTAGATTCCACCCTGGCAGATTTGATCCAGGGTCAAGGTCACGGCGTTCTTGTAGATGTCTTTTCCCGTGTGCCTCCCTGGGCGCTTATAAGCCCGCCAAAGGGCGTCGAAAAAAGACGGCTGCGGGAATTTCGGCGCGCCTTGCGTTCCGCCCTTGACGGTATCGACGTACTGAACGGCCAGGGCGGCGACCTCGTCCAGACGCTCCAAACTTAGCGCCCCGCCGCCCTCGGGCCGGGACAGGCGTGCCAGACCGTCCTTGAACGCCCGTGCGTTTTCCATGACCTTGGCGGGTTCGTTCTGGAAGGTCGCGGCGATGCTTCGCAAAATATCCGGAAAACCCGGTCGGCCGTATTTGGCCGTCGACGGAAAATAAGTGCCGCCCCAAAAGGGTGAGCCGTCGGGCATCAGGAACATGGTCAGCGGCCAGCCCCCCTGCTCGCCCATCATCTGCAGGGCGGATTGGTAGACGGCATCGATGTCGGGGCGCTCTTCGCGGTCGACCTTGATGTTGATAAAGCGGTCGTTCATCACCGCGGCGATCTCGGCCGATTCAAAACTTTCATGCGCCATGACATGACACCAGTGGCAGGCGGCGTAGCCGACCGACAGCAAGATCGGTTTGTCTTGGTCGCGCGCGGCCTCGAGCGCGGCCTCGCCCCACGGCCACCAATGCACCGGGTTGTCTTTATGTTGCTGCAAGTAGGGGCTGGTTTCGTCGGCGAGGCGGTTTGTCATGAACGCTTTCCGGTTGGGGCGGCGCGACCTTAACACGCGGCGCGCGGAGCAAAACCGTTGGACCCGTGGGGATAAACGCCGCTCGCCCCGCGCGGTGGCGCGCGCTATATAGGATCAGCGTCGAAAGGTGGCTTTGTGAAGATTCATTTCGATATTGATTGCACACCCGAGGAGGCCCGCACATTCTTGGGCCTGCCCGATGTGTCGGCCATGCAAGCCGACGTTGTGGCGAAATTGCGCGAACGCCTGCTGACCAATATCGAGGGCATGGAACCCGAGGCCTTGCTCAAGACCTGGATGCCGGCGGGTGTCGAGGGTTGGGAGAAAATGGTCAAAGGGTTCTGGGATCAAATGGGCGCCGCACCGACTGACAAGAAAAAGAGCTAATCATGAATGACACCGTCGCGCAGACTGCGGACGCCCAGCAGTCCTATTACAACAAGCACGTGTTCTGCTGCATGAACGAACGCGATGCCGGCCACCCGCGCGGCTGCTGTCTGGAGAAGGGCGGCGCCGAGCTGCGCGCCTATATGAAAGACCGGGCACGCGACCTAAAGCTCAAGCGTGTCCGCATCAACCAGGCCGGTTGTCTCGACCGTTGCGAACTCGGCCCGACAATGGTCATCTATCCCGAAGGCATTTGGTATACCTACAGCACCAAAGAAGACGTCGACGAGATCCTGCAAACGCACTTCGTCGAGGGCCGGGTGGTTGCCCGCCTTTTGCTGCAGCCCGAAGAGAAAAAGGCGCGGCAGTAGGCTTGTCGGTTTAGCAGCCCGGCCTCGGTCGCTCTTGTTCGTTCTTCCTAGCGGTCGCGTCCTTCGGGACGCCTGCTGGCGCAGGCGCCTCAGGATGAGCGGATAGCTGGGGAGCAGGTTTCTAGCGGCCCTTTTGAGAAAATCGACACATCCAGACAAGACCAGCTCATCCTGAGGAGCGCCGC
>JABMOY010000013.1 GCA_013203955.1 Rhodospirillales bacterium
CATCTGCCCCCGCCTTAACTGCCGGCGGATCACGACATTGCCTTCATCGTCAACTCCGTGGACCTGAAAGACGGTCTTCGCAAGATCAACACCGATTGTGATACCTTCGTTCATGGGCGGCTCCTATTTCCCTGTGGTTCCTAAACCACCATTTTGGCACCTAGATGCCGGCGGGTGGGAGCCGTCCACACATGGGAGCCGTCCACACATGGCTATTAACGGACGTTTGGCCGGACCGCGATTCACGTCCGCTTTACCCCCGAAAGCAGGCATTGGTCAAAACGCCCCCTGACCGAAACCCAGCCCTACTTAAACTCCACACTCACTATCTCGTAGAACTTCGTCCCCTTCGGCGTATGCACCTCGGCCGAGACGCCGACGGTTTTGCCTATAAGCGCCTTGGCCAGGGGGGAGGTCACCGGAAGCAGGCCCTTGGAGATGTCCGATTCTTCGCTGCCGACGATTTGGTAGGTGATTTCTTCGTCGGTTTCCTCGTCGATCAGCATCACCGTCGCCCCGAACATGATGACGGTTCCCGACAGCGACGCCGGGTCGATGACCTCGGCATGGCTGATGATGCCTTCGAGTTCCTTCAAGCGGCCTTCGATGAAGGATTGGCGTTCCTTGGCGGCGTGGTATTCGGCGTTTTCTTTCAAATCGCCGTGTTCGCGGGCAACGCCGATGGCTTTCGAGATCGCCGGGCGCTCGTTATCGCGAAGATGGCGCAGTTCTTCTTCAAGCGTCTTCAGCCCGCCGGCGGTCATCGGCACTCTATCCATGATCAAAGCATCCCGGTTCTTTAAAACGTTTCCTCAAAATAAGCCTGCAAGGGGGCCACATCAAGGCTGCCTTTGGCAATCGCCTCGATGGCGCCGACGGCGGCCGCCGCCCCGGTCATGGTCGTGTAATGGGGTATGTTGTGGACCAAGGCTGAGCGCCGGATGGTGTAGCTGTCGGCGATCGCCTGGGCGCCTTCGGTGGTGTTGATGACCAACTGCACGCCGCCTTCGGTGATCGCCTCGACGCAATGGGGGCTGCCTTCCAGCACCTTGTTGACTCGGATCACGTCGAGCCCCTGGGCGGCCAGAAATTCCTGGGTGCCGCCAGTTGCCATCAACGCGAAGCCGAGCCCGGACAACCGGCGCGCCAGCACGGCGGCGGCATCCTTGTCGCGGTCCTTGACCGAGATAAAGGCGGTGCCGTCTACCGGCAGGCGGTTGCCGGCGGCCAGTGGCGATGTGGCGAAGGCGCGCTCGAAATCGGTGTCGATGCCCATGACCTCGCCGGTGGATTTCATTTCCGGGCCGAGCAGGATATCGACGCCGGGGAACCGCGCGAACGGGAACACGGCTTCCTTGACCGCGATGTGGCCGTCATGAGTTGCGGCGGCACCTAATCCGAAAGACGCCAACGCCTCGCCGGTCATGACGCGGGCGGCGATTTTGGCCACCGCCACGCCGGTCGCCTTGGCGACGAAGGGCACGGTGCGGCTGGCGCGCGGGTTGACCTCGATCAGATAGATATCGTCGCCCTTTACCGCATATTGCACGTTCATCAGGCCGACGACGCTTAAAGCTTCGGCCAGCATCTCGGTCTGGCGCTGTAATTCGGCGATGACGTCTGCTGACAACGAATAAGGCGGCAACGAGCAGGCGCTGTCGCCGGAATGGATGCCGGCTTCTTCGATGTGCTGCATGATGCCGGCGACGTAGACGCTGTCCCCGTCGGCGATGGCGTCGACGTCGACCTCGATGGCGTCCTCGAGGAAAGAGTCCAACAACACCGGGCTCGCGCCCGACACCTGCACGGCGTCGGTCATGTAGCGCTTGAGCCCCGCCATATCGTGGACGATTTCCATGGCGCGGCCGCCCAACACATATGACGGGCGGATGACCAGGGGAAAGCCGATATCGGCGGCGACCGTCTCGGCCTCGGCGTCAGACCGCGCCAGGCCGTTTTTCGGCTGCTTGAGGCCGAGGTCGTTCAACAACGCCTGGAATCGCTCGCGGTCCTCGGCCAGGTCGATGGCGTCGGGCGAGGTGCCCAAGATGGGAATGCCGGCGGCTTCCAGTTCGTGCGACAGTTTCAACGGCGTCTGGCCGCCGAGCTGGACGATGACGCCCAGCAGCTCGCCCCGGGATTGCTCGACCCGCAACAACTCGATCACGTCCTCGGCGGTCAACGGTTCGAAATACAGCCGGTCGGACGTGTCGTAATCGGTGGAAACGGTTTCCGGGTTGCAGTTGACCATGATCGCCTCGATGCCCGCTTCCTTCAGCGCGTAGGCGGCATGGACGCAACAGTAATCGAACTCGATGCCCTGGCCGATGC
>JABMOY010000128.1 GCA_013203955.1 Rhodospirillales bacterium
ATGGCGCCGGGCAGGGTCGCGAACAGGCTGATCACCATGCCGATGGCGGAAAACGCCCAATAGGTATTGGCCGGATGGCCGGGCCTGAATTCGTTCAGCGCCAACAGTCCGTCGGTGATCAGCGAACCGGCGCCGGAACTGGCGACGACGCTGCCCAGGGCGAGCACGGCGGCGACAAAGAACAGCGTTTGAAACCCCTTGGTCTGGCGAAAATCGGCCGGTCGGACGACGCCCAGCCCCGGTATCAGGCAGGCAATGGCGGTGCCGATGGCGACCCAGCCCGGCGCGATGCCGTGGATGAAGTCCGTCGCCCAGATGCAAAGGGTGATGCCGACGATAACGGCAAGGCGTTTTCCTTCCGTGCTGAGCGTCGGCGGTGGACCCGCTGATTGCCCTGGATTGGGAATTGGTTGGCGAAACAGGAAATGAATAATGGCGATCAGTATTACGCCTTTCAGCGCTCCGGTAACCGGAAACTGCATCAACAGATAAAACCCATAGGTGATCTTGAGCCCGTACAGGCTTTCCGCGACCCCGGCCAGCACCACGTTGGGCAGGTTGGCGGGCAGGATGGCGAGCGGAATGAAAAAACACGCAAACGTCGTCGCCAGCACCATGCCGGTACGGCCTCGACTTCTCTCCTTGGTATCAGCCTTGAACCCTAACTGGTCGGCAAGGCCTAAGACGATGGGCATCAGAATAATCAACCTGGCGATGGCGGCGGGGATTAAAAAAGCTAGCGCCACGGCGCCGATGACGATGCCGGTAATCAGTTGCAGGTAGGATTTGTTGAGCCGGCGGACGAAGGCGTGGGCGAGATAGCGCCCGAGACCGGTTTGGTCGGCGGAAACCCCGATGACCATGCCACCGGCGATCAACCAAAAGGCGCTGGATTTGAGGCCGGAAAAAATAACCTCGACCGGGGCGATCTGGAAAACCAGCGCCAGGATGAAAAAGGCGACAGAGGCATAATGCTCCGGCATGGCGCCGGTCGCCCACATGCCGACGGTGAAAACCGTCAACGCCAACGCCGGCATCACCGCCGGCCCAATCGTATCGGACACCGGCAGCAACAGGACTGCCGCCGCCGCCGCTACCAGAAAAACGAAGATCAGACGGCGAGCGCTCAAGGGCTATTCCGCTTGGCAGGAAAGGTGACTGAGGGGGCTCGAAGCCGCCTCAGTCACTCAACTTATTTGATCGCGGATTGTATTGGCAGGCTCTTGTCCGCCGACCATTCAACCATGGAACCATCATAGAGTTTGGCCTTCTTGTTGCCGAGGATTTCACTGGCCGCGAACCATCCCAGCGACGCCCAGTGGCCGGTGTTGCAGAAATTGATTTGATCGCCCGAGGTCGGAACGCCGGCCAGATCATAAAGTTTTTTGATTGTTTCCTTGTCGCGGAACTTACCGCCACCGTTCTGGGTCAACCAGTTTTCCGGCACGTTTTTGGAATTGGGGACGGTCCCACTCCGTTTGGCCATGCCGTGCTTGTTAATGCCCAGATACTGGTTATTGGGGCGATTGTCGACGGTCACGCCACCGGATGTGGATGCCATGGCGATTTCCGTCTTGCTGGCCAACATGGCCTTTTGCAGGGTTCCCTTGAATGTCGCAGCGGCCCGCGTAATCTGGCCGCTTTCCAGCGGGTTCAGGGGTTTTTTGGTCTTTTTGTCGGTGGCGGAAAGGTACGCCTTCATGCCGCCGTCAAGAATGGACACGTTGTTGTGGCCGATGACCTTAAAGGTCCAGTAAATACGGGTCGCGGTGCCCATATCCACGGCCTTGCTGCCGACCGGAATAACGACGACATGATCTGTGTTGCCGATGCCTAGGCCACCGATCAGTTTTTCCAGTTTTGCCACCGGCGGCAGTTGCCCGACCGTGCCGTTTTTATCTTTTGCCCGCCAGCCGTCTTTCAGGTAATTGGTCCAAATGGCGCCGGGAATATGCGCCGCCAGGTATTCGGTTTTGGACTGCCCGCCCAACTTGCCACGCACGTCTAAAAACACGACGCCCGATTTACCGATATTCGCCTTTACCCAATCAACGTCCACCAGCGGCGTTGCTGCCGATGCAGCGCCGGCGAAGGCCAGAAAAATGGCGACTGCCATCAAGCTTGTGAATTTTCTCATGACTGTTTGCTCCCTGTTGAATTTTCCAGTGCGTAGTCTACCCATCACAAATGGGGTTTGTCACACGGATTCCGATGGTTATTTAAGGAGCGCACCGGCGACTTCGGCAAAACCCTTGCCGCCGCGTGACGGCGTGACATACGCAGGTAGGGTGGAAAGAGTATTTTCGAAATCTTTAATATTGGCGACGCCGACGCCGTGCGGGAAAAAGCCGAACAGGGGCGCGTCATTGGGACTGTCGCCGACGAAGACGATGGCGTCTTTATCGGCCATCATATCAATGTTGAAACATTCCTTCAGCATCCGCCTGGTCATCGACAGCTTGTCATAGTCGCCGAACCAGCCGTTGACGTGGATGGAGCTGACCTTGGCGACGGCCCCGGCGCCCTCGAAAATTTCGACGATGCGCGCGATGTCTTCGTCTGACAGGCGCGCCACATCTTCGCAATAATCGATAGCCAGATCGGCTTCCCGGTAAAGCTGATCAGAGGCCACGGCGGTGCCCGGCACGGCAGCCATAATCTCATCGCGCAAGGCATCAAGGCGGTTTCGGTTTTCGGCCCTGACGCCATCGGGCGCATGGAATGTTTTGGTAAAGGCTTGTGCGCCGTGGTCGTAGCGGAAATAAAACGCGCCGTTCTCGCCGACGACACCGTCCACCGGCCACATGCGCGCGATATGGTCACACCATCCGGCGGGCCGCCCGGTGATCGGAAGCACCAAAAAACCGGCGCCCTGCAAGCGTTCCAGCGCGCCATAGGCATCGGCGGTCAAGTGACCGTCCGTGGTCAGGGTATCGTCGATATCACAGAGCACGGCTTTGATGTTGCGCCGGGCATCATCGGCAAATTGGTCAAGCGGCTTCATGATTTTTGCACTATATAGGTTTCGACGGCGGCGCGCGCGTCCGGTATCATATGAAGCCCCGCTTTTGTTCGCCGCCATAAAATATCATCCGCCG
>JABMOY010000129.1 GCA_013203955.1 Rhodospirillales bacterium
ACCGAAGAACACATCACCGCCTTCGGCTGGGCGGCGTCGCAAGAGCTCGACGAGCTGGTGCCGATGGCGCTACGCACCAACGATTTCCTGTCCGGGCTTTTCCTCGGCATCGGGCTCCGGCTTGTCGACGTCAGGCTCGAGTTCGGGCGTCTGTGGGAAGGCGAGCAGATGCGCATCGTGCTGGCCGACGAAATCAGCCCCGATAACTGCCGGCTATGGGACCTCAAGACCAACGAGAAAATGGACAAAGACCGGTTCACCGGCGATCTCGGCAATGTCGAAGAAGCCTATCAAGAAGTCGCCCGCCGCTTGGGCATCCTGCCGGAAAGCGGGCCCACCGACATGCAAGGGCCTGAGGTCATGCAATAGTATGTTGAGCATGCGTTGTCATCCTTCGAGACGCTCGCCAGCGCTCGCTCCTCAGGATGAGGGCCGCCGGTTTCATCGGCCTCACCCTGAGGAGGCGCTTTAGCGCCGTCTCGAAGGGCGAGGCCGGTTGACTAGAACGAGGAAGAGGATTTGAAAGCGAAAGTCCACGTCACGCTCAAACAAGGCGTCCTCGACCCGCAGGGCAAGGCCGTGCAGCACGCGCTGGAAGCGCTCGGCTTCGGCGGCGTCGAAGGCGTGCGCCAGGGCAAATTCATCGAGCTCGAACTGGCCGAGACGGATGCCGGAAAAGCGCAAACCGAAGTCGAAGCCATGTGCAAAAAGCTTCTCGCCAACACGGTGATCGAGGATTACCGCGTCGAGATTGCCGATTGATAGGCGAAGGATAAACGGGGGATAACCGACAGCCTTATGAAAACAGCCGTCATCGTCTTTCCCGGTTCCAACTGCGACCGCGACGTGCAAGTCGCGCTCCGCCAATCCATGGGGTCTGAGCCGATGATGGTCTGGCACGGCGATGCCTCGTTGCCGGACGCCGATCTGATCGTCGTGCCCGGCGGTTTTTCCTACGGCGATTACCTGCGCGCCGGCTCGATGGCGGCGCAATCACCCGTAATGAAAGACGTTGTCGCCAAAGCCAAAAAAGGCGTGCCGGTGCTGGGTATCTGCAACGGCTTTCAGGTACTGACCGAATGCGGGCTGCTGCCGGGCGCGCTGATGCGCAACGCCGGGCTGAAATTCGTCTGCAAGGACGTGCACCTGCGGGCCGAGAAGACCGACACCGTCTTCACCCAAGGCTACAAACTGAGGCAAATCATCCGCATCCCCATCGCCCATCACGACGGCAACTATTTCGCCGACGACGCGACGCTGGATGCGCTCGAAGGCGACGGGCTGGTGGCGTTCCGTTATGTCGATGAGAGCGGAGACCCCGGAAACGGTTCCAACCCTAATGGGTCTGCCCGCGACATCGCCGGGATATTTAACGACAAAAAAACCGTGCTCGGCTTGATGCCGCACCCGGAACGCCTGTCCGACCCGGCCTTGGGCGGCAACGACGGGCGCGCCATGTTCGACGGCCTGGTCAAGGCGCTGGGCTAGAAGCCGAACCGCGACAAGGGGGACCTAAGTCCATGCTGCTGCCGCTGCACGACGACAACCCCTTAAAACACATCCGCTTTCCATACGTCACCGTCGCCTTCATCGTCGCCTGCATCGCCGTTTACCTGTTTCAGTTCACCCTGTCGCCGAAAGAGGAACAGGTCTTTATCTATGGCTTCGGGGCGATCCCGGCGGTCATCTTCGGGTTGACGGAATTGCCCGTCGCCCTGCCGCAGGTGCCCGCCAACCTGACGCTGGTGACGTCGATGTTCCTGCACGGCGGCTTCATGCACTTGGCGGGCAACATGCTGTTTTTGTGGGTGCTCGGCGACAACATCGAAGACGCCCTCGGCCACAAACGCTTCATCGCCTTTTATCTGCTGTCGGGCATCGCCGCCGCACTCGCCCACGCGGCGATGGGACCGGAATCGAAAATACCGATGATCGGCGCCTCGGGCGCCATATCGGGGATCATCGGGGCGTATTTGATCCTGCACCCGAAAGCGCGGATCAAGACCTTGGCCTTTTATTTCATCGTCTGGCTGCCGGCCTATGTGGTGCTGGGCCTGTGGATCGGTTTTCAAATCCTGTCGGCAACCATGGACACCGGCGGGGCCGGCGGCGGCGTCGCCTGGTGGGCGCACATCGGCGGATTCATCGCCGGCGTCGCCCTGATCTTCCCGATGCGCCGCAAAGGGGTTCCCGTGTTCGATAAAAACATAAAGAAATTCGAGCTTAAAATGGGCGTCGAGGCAATACCTAGAGGCCGTTCGCGCATCCCCGACAGCGGCGGGAAGAAAAAACGCGGGCCGTGGGGGCGGTAGGGGGAGGATTTGGATTGAAAATGGTGATTGACGAAGAGGAGGCTATCGATCTGTGCAAGGGGGACTACGGGAAAGAGACCCTTAGACAGATTGCAAGCTATGCAGCTCCTTTTTTTTGGGAATACCGGGATGCTGGTGGGGAATTGAGACAAAGAAATGGGTCTATGTTTTTTGTCGATGCTGGAAAGGGTATATTTGCAGTAACTGCGAAACATGTATTTGACGGATATTTGGAATGCCTGAAAGCATCCAATATTACGGATTTTGGAATAGTGCCCGATGTTTTTGGGCGCCCTGGTCGTGAAATTATTCCAATTCCATTGCAAGAGCGCCTAATTGATGAAGATAAAGAGACAGACGTTGCAACGTTTTCGATTACTGAAAATGAAAGGGTGGATATCGGTTCGCATGTAATTACAACCTGGCCCCCTGCAACTCCTCAATTGAATTTTGGAATTGGACTCACCGGTTATCCTGGTCACGAACGTATAAAACAAGGGCCTAAGGAAATCAGTTTTGCTCCCTACCCTATTCTGGGGATTCCTTCTTCAATTAGTGACCGCCAAATTACTATACAATTTACGGATGAGCACACCGTCGACACTCCGGGATTTATATCTGCTCCATCGAATTACGCTACCGGGGGCATGAGTGGCGGACCACTTCTTACACATGTTACACGTGGTGGCATAAGTTATTGGCGATTGGGCGGGGTCATTACGGCTGGATTTCATGAGTGGGGGTTATTAAAGGCTTCACGCGTGGATCGTTTGAATGCCGATGGCACGTTTATTAGATAGAAATTTTAGGAATAAGAAGGAAACTCTCGATGAAAAGCGGATTTGACGGTTCCATGTTAGTGCTTTTGGTCATTTTCATTTTAGTACTCGGCGCATCCGTCTTGATAGGCGTGCAAAAAGAGTGGGTATTCGCATTTTTAACGGCAATCCTTTCGGTCCTAGGATGGATATATAGTAGTGCTAAGAATTCTCAGCGCGAAATTGAAGCGCGTCTCTTTTCTGAAAAGGCTGCTCTGTACAAGAAAATATTCAACCTGTTTCCAGAATTAGTGAAAAAGATTAAGCGTGCAGAAAACAGTTCCCAGAAAAAAAAGGATGTTGCAAATGACCGTAACCTGATAGAGAAAATGATTGATATTAAATCTGAATTACTGATCTGGGGTAGCGAGGAAACTATAATTTCGTGGACTAAGATAGAGAATAGTGACTTTAAAGAAGGCGGTGATCCGAGGGAAATCATACTAGTCTGGGACAGATTGTACTCGTGCATGCGCGCTGACCTGGGACATTCTGATTATAAAATTAAAGATGGCGATTTGGTTCAATTGTTTATAACGACGGAAGACCGCAAAGACCTTTCCAAGTGAAACTGGTTTCGATATCCCCTAGGGGTGCAGGATTTGCGCGAAAGCCTAAGCGCTAAAGCTAACTCTTAACCTGATACCCGGTCTTAAAGCCTCACCACACGGGCGATAGGGCGGGAAGAGTAAATTTCTTCGTCCTCAATCCGCGCTAAGTTCAATTTCGTGCGGTGACGACCCAAATTGCCGAACCGATTTCAACGCCCCGGTCGGTTTCATAAGCGCCGAGGGCATCACGCATATCGCCGGCAATACGGGACTTGGTCTCTTCGTTTGCCTCTGAGTTGGTGATCGCCCGACCGGCCGGCCCCAATTGCGTCAAGAACTCAACCGCGTAATCGAGATTGGGACCTGCGATAAACGAGGTGCTGACCCCTTCCATCCCAATGTCGGAAAAACCCGCTTTTGTCAGAATTTTTTTTACCCTTTCCGTGTCGCCAAAAGAAAGCGGGCCGGGTTCCTCTGGGCCAGACGGCGCCGGCAGAGGCAGGTGTTTCGCGACAACGTCGAGGGACAGGGTGATCCATTCGTTGTTCTTGGCCGGCTGCCAGGTGGCAAAGGCAACGCGCCCACCAGATTTCAGCGCCGATCTTAGGTTCTTGAACGCCCCGGCGGGATGGCCAAAGAACATGACACCGAACTGGGAGAAAACGACATCGAAGGCGTTCGGTGAAAATGGATGGGTTTGCGCATCTGCGTTCTCGAACGTGACGGTTTCTTGTCCCGCGGACGTGGCTCGCCCCGTCGCCTCAGCCAGTAACGATTTTGAGATATCAACGCCCAGCACCTGCCCGCCGGGTCCGACCCGGCGCGCAATCTCGAATGTCGTATCACCGCAGCCACATCCGACATCGATCACCTGTTCGCCTGTTGAAATCGATGCCGCGTCCATGGCCATGTGACCAAAGGGCTTCAGACTTTCTTTCATGTTGTCCTGGAAACGCAGCCATTTTTGGCCACCCACCCCGTTCCAAAACTCAACCATGTCGGCGTTGACCGTATTATCCACGCTACCTGTCTCCCTATCTTTCTAAAAATTCGCCCGTGCCGCGATCCATCACAAAAATGGGTCAGCCCGTTTCCATCGGTAGTTGCTCATTGTTACCCCACTCGAACATTGACCCGTCATATACGGCAACGTTTTTGTAGCCTAACATGGAAAGCACGAAGGCGTTGTTGGCTGACGCGATGCCGCCGCCGCAATAGGTGATGATCTTGTCCGCGTCGTCCACATCGACCGCGTCGAAAATCTCACGCAATTGGCCAACAGGCAAGTAGACGCCGGTATCGGGATCGTGCAGTTTTCCCATGGGGACGTTGATGCTGCCGGCAATTCTTCCTTTACGTCCGAAAACCACATCCCCGGTGCCGTTGTGCATTTCGGGCGGCAGGGCGTTGATGATGCAGGCGTTGTCGTCATTGATGGCTGAAAGCACATCTTCCTTTTCGGCAAAAATCCTTTTGACTGATTTCACCGTGAGAAAACCGGGAAAATACTTGCAAGGGTTAGTCGACACCGGGTGCACTTCGGCGGTCCATTTATCCCAGCCGCCGTTTAAAATTGCGGATTCGAACCCGACAGCTTGCAGCATCCACCACACCCGGGCCGCCCACATCGGGCTCGCCGTGCTGTAAAGAACGACGCGGGACTTGTTGTCGACCCCGAGTTTCGACAGGACCTGAACAAACTCCTCGGCAGGCGGCATCATTAACGGCAATGCCGAAGACTTATCCGAGATATCTTCCATAACGTCGATAAACCCGGCGCCGGGAATATGCCCCGCGTCGAAGTTGGCGCGGCCGCTTTCGAACATGAAGGGTGGCTCCTTGCCCGGTTGGGCGTCCGGGTTCGGAACGAAATTCACGGTGCAATCGAACACCCGCAGACTTGCATCGTCCAGGTTCTGCGCCAGCCAGTCGGTTTCGACTAAGTATTTAGCGGCCCTTTGCGTTTGTTCATTTTTTTTCATGATATTTTCCTTTCATTTTCTTACCGTTACATCGTCGCCGCAACGCTGAGCATCTGAAATTTTACTGGCCCGGCGAAATAAAATGATGTAAACTAAACCGTATAGTGTATGTAAACTATACTGTGTAGTTTACATATGTAAAGTATTTTTTATAAGGAACCGTCTGTGGCGAAAACTGCCGAAAAAGTTAAAGCCGCAACCCCGTCAAAGCGGGAACTTATCGTCGCCGCCGCCCGCAAGCTGTTCATGGAAACAGGCTTTGGCTCAACCAGCATGGATGCCATTGCGGCCGAAGCCGGCGTATCCAAGCGCACCGTCTATAGCCACTTTGAAAACAAAGAGACCCTATTCGCGGCGATTATGGGGGACATGTGCCGGATCATCGGCGGCTCCAACCCCGACGAACCCATCCCCGACGAAAACCCGGAACTGGTTCTAAACACCGTCGGCCTGCACATCCTTCATAGCGTCATGGACCCCGAAGCCCTCGATGTTTTCCGGGTCGTTCTCGCCGAAAACGCG
>JABMOY010000130.1 GCA_013203955.1 Rhodospirillales bacterium
ACCCAGGACCTTGCGGGCAATGGCGCCGGCGGCAACGCGCATGGCGGTTTCGCGAGCAGACGAGCGCCCGCCGCCGCGGTAATCGCGGATTCCGTATTTTTTCAAATAGGTGTAATCGGCATGCCCGGGCCGGAACTTGTCCTTGTTGTCGTCGTAGTCCTTGGACCGGGTGTCTTCGTTTTCGATCAACAGCCCGATCGGCGTGCCGGTGGTAACGCCGTCGAATACACCTGACAGAATTTGCACCGTGTCCGATTCCTTGCGCTGGGTCGTGTATTTGCTTTGTCCCGGGCGCCGTTTGTCCAGGTGGACCTGGATATCGGATTCGGTCAAAGGAATGCCGGGCGGCGTGCCGTCAACGACGCAGCCGATGGCGGGGCCGTGGCTTTCGCCGAAGGTGGTGAACCGGAACGTGTGTCCGAAGGTATTGGCGCTCATGATGGCTACTTATAGCACAGCGCTGAGCAGGGGATAGAGCTAGACGACGGAAATATCCGGCGCATCGACAGCCTTCATGCCGACGATGTTGTAACCGCAATCGACATGGTGGGTTTCGCCGGTAACGCCGCTGGACAGGTCCGACAGCAAATAGGTGCCGGCGCCGCCGATATCGCCCAAAGTCACATTGCGGCGTAGCGGCGAGTTATATTCGTTCCACTTCAAAATATAGCGGAAATCGCCGATGCCGGACGCCGCCAGGGTTTTCATCGGCCCGGCGGAGATGGCGTTAACGCGGATGTTGTCTTTGCCCAGATCTTCGGCCAGGTAACGGACGCTGGATTCCAGCGCCGCCTTGGCAACGCCCATGACGTTGTAATGCGGCATTACCCGCTCGGCCCCGAAATAGGTCAGCGTCAGCAAACTGCCGCCGTCGGTCATCAGAAGCCGGGCGCGTTGAGCTAGGGCGGTGAACGAATAGCACGAGATGTTCATGGTCGAGGCGAAGTTTTCAGGCGTCGTGTCGATGTATTGGCCTTTCAGCTCTTCCTTGTCGGAAAAGGCGATGGCATGAACCAGGAAATCGAGTTTGCCCCAGCGTTCCTTAACGGACGCGAAAAGCGCATCCATGGAAGCAGGGTCGGTGACGTCGCAAGGATAGACCATGTCCGACCCGATTTTCTCGGCCAGCGGCTCGACGCGTTTCTTTAAGGCGTCGCCCTGGTAGGAAAAGGCCAGTTCGGCGCCTTGGCCGTGAACGGCGTTGGCGATGCCCCAGGCAAGCGACCGGTCGTTGGCGACGCCCATGACCAAGCCCCTTTTGTCGGCCATCAGGGGGCGCGGCTCATTGATCGGGTCTGGGTCTTTTAAAAGGCTTGGATCGCCCATGGGCTCCTCATCTGGATCTGGCAGTTATTCTAGCCGCCCCCCCAGGGAGCGCATTCATGCGAATTTACACAATAGTGGGCCAATGGCGAAAGGCCCCCCCGATCACATTTAGTTTCGGTTTGTAACGGGCTCGGTATTAGGTGGAATTCTTCTTTGGATTTTTTCGGCGAACCTTATAGGCGTGCATGGGCGACCATTGTTCAAGGAATTGAACCAAGTCCTTATCCGGCTTCTTCGGCAAAACGACCTGCAAATGAACGAATTGATCGCCTTTGTTGACCCCTTTGCCCTTTAATCTTAATTGCGTGCCCGTGTTCGAGCCCTTGGTCACGGTCACATTGACCGCCCCGTTGATGGTCGGGGCCTCGATCTTGCCGCCCAAGACGGCTTCGTTCAGGGTGATCGGCACGTTCACGTGGATGTCGTTGCCTTCGCGGCGGAATTCCGGGTGCGGGTCGATGAATATCTCAACAAAAGCGTTGCCGTCGCCGCCGCCGCCGATCCCCAACATGCCTTGTCCCTTAAGACGCAGAATTTCCCCTTCCTCGGTACCCGCCGGGATCGTCACCTTCACCCGTTTGCCGGTGGTCAAGTTGATGTGGCGGACGGCGCCGTTGGCGGCTTCCAGAAAATCGACATGAAGGATGTATTCGACATCGGCGCCTTTGATCTTCAGGCCCGCCGTTTTCGACCGCTTGCTTTTTGCCTCGGGCTTTTTTTCGGGGGTTGGTTTTTTTGCGGAAGGCTGCCTTTGAGCCCAGTTCCGGCCGAGATCGCCTTGGTCGTAACGTTTGCGGCGCTCGGGGTCGGACAACAGATCGTAAGCCGCATTCAGTTCCTTGAATTCGTCTTCGGCCCACGGGTTGTCGGGGTCGCTGTCGGGGTGGCATAACCGGGCGCGGCGGCGAAAAGCTTTTTTAAGCTCATCGGCACCGGCACCCGAAGACACACCCAAAATTTCATAGGGGTCGTTCATGGCCGGGGACTATGGCACTAAAAGGCGTTCCGGCCCACTCTGGGATTCACAGGGCCGGAATTCACAAAGCAGAAGCCTATTTCTAGCGGACGATCTGCCAGGTTCCGTCGGCCCGCCGGCAGGCTTGACCGGTACCGGTTTCCTGCTTGCCGTCGACATAAATGGTGGTCTCAAACTCCCGGCAATTCTGGCCATCGGCCGATTTATAAGTACTGGTCGGCTTAAAGGAGCCGGAATGGCCTGAATCCGGGTTCCGCCACGCCTTGGTTTGGCCGACTTGGGCGTATTCAAGGCCGTCCTGGGCCGTGCGTTGGGCATAGGCTTTGTCGGCCTTGTCCAGGGATTTGCCGACTTCGCTGCCGGCCCATCCACCGGCAAGCGCACCGAGAGCGACGGCGGCCAGTTTGCCCTTGCCACCGCCGACTTGCGATCCTACCAGGGCGCCAAGTCCGGCGCCGAGCAGGGTGCCGCCCGCCTGCTTGGGGTTGTTCTGCATGTTTTCGCAGGCGACCAGCGGCACGGCGATAACGGCGGCTAAGGCGATGCGAGAGAAGCTTTTCATTGCAATCATTTTGTTGACCTCTGGTAAGGTGATATTAGAAAACTAGGCGGGGGACTGACCCTAAACGTTCATCCTCGCCACGTTCATTATCGCCATATATTATGGCAGAAATTTGGACCTTTTTTAAGCCCTGCTTGGGAAATTCATTTCTCAGCCGATGATGGTATTGATGTCGGGTTAATAACCCATTTACGCAACGTTTGGATGTGATGACTATCACCGACCCACCCGACCCAATTGCCGAATTCAAGGCCTGGCTTGCCGAAGCTGAAAAATCCGAGCCCATAAACCCTAATGGGGTGGCCCTGGCCACGGCCACGCCTGACGGAACGCCGTCTGTGCGTATGGTGCTGTTAAAAGGCGTCGATGAACGCGGGTTCGTTTTTTACACCAATGCAAACAGCCAAAAGGGCCAGGAACTGGCGGTCAATCCAAAAGCATCGCTTTGCTTCTATTGGCGGAGCTTAGGCCGGCAGGTTCGCGTCGACGGCGATGTCGTTGAAGTCGATGGTGACGAGGCCGATGCCTATTTCCAATCCCGCGATCGCGGCGCCAGGCTCGGCGCTTGGGCGTCCAAGCAATCGCGCCCCCTGGAAGGGCGATTCGATCTTGAAAAAAGTGTTGCCGAATACACCGCGAAATTTAATATCGGCGATATCCCCCGGCCCGATTTCTGGAAAGGATACCGGGTTATTCCGGGCACCATAGAATTCTGGACGGAGCAATTGTTCCGCCTGCATGAACGATTGGTGTATCATCGTACGGAAGACGGCTGGACAACGGAGCGGCTTTATCCGTAGCTGATTATTTAATGTCAGGCGCCACAACCGAACCCGAAAAACAGTCCGCCACCCGGTTGCCACCCGAAAAAGCGGCCCGGCTGATGAAGCTTGCGACCTATGCCTCCGTTTCGGTGGCGTCAATTCTGATCGCTTCAAAATTCACGGCTTGGCTGTTTACCGATTCCGTCAGCCTGTTATCGACGTTGATTGATTCGTTTCTGGATGCCGGGGCGTCCCTGGTCAACCTGATCGCCGTCCGTCATGCGTTGGAGCCCGCCGACCGCGATCACCGCTTCGGCCATGGCAAGGCCGAACCCTTGGCCGGGCTCGCCCAGGCGGCTTTTATATGCGGCTCTGCGGGATTCCTGGTGATCGAGGCAAGTGAACGCCTGTTCCATCCCAAAGGAATAGAAAACACAGACATCGGCTACGCGGTGATGGGGCTGGCCATCGTCTTGACGCTCTGCCTGGTTGCCTTTCAGCGGTATGTTGTTGGTAAAACCGGATCCATCGCCATTACCGCCGACAGCGTCCATTATCAAATGGACATCCTGGTCAACGCCGGGGTCATCGCTTCCTTGTGGCTGGTCGGCGCCTTCGCTTGGGTTCTCGCCGATCCGATCATTGCTTTGATCATTGCCGCCTACATTTTATGGGGCGCCTGGAAGATCGGGATTATGGCCTACCATATGCTGATGGACCGTGAACTGGATGAAGCAGAGCGCCAAAAAATTATCGATATCGCCCTGGCCCATGCCGAGGTGCGGGGGCTTCATGATTTGCGCACCCGGGCTTCGGGAAACAACGTTTTCATTCAAATGCATATTGAAATGGATGGCGATTTTTCGCTTCTCCAAGCTCATGCGGTTTCCGATGCCGTTGAAGCCAGCGTCATGGCAGCCTTTCCCAACGCCGAGGTCTTGATCCATTCGGACCCCGAAGGCCTGGAAGAAAACTTAGGAGTTTTCCGTTGAGCCAAACTGAAAGTCAGGATGGTGTTATCGCATTTCTTTCCTCGCCGGTGGCCTTCGGCGCCGGTAAAGACCCCGTTAAAATCGTCGAAACCCATATATCGGTGGTTTTTTTGTGCCAAGACCGGGTGCTGAAGCTGAAACGCGCCGTTACCTTTCCCTATCTTGATTTTTCAACCCCGGAAAAACGGAAAATTGCCTGCGAGGCCGAAGTCCGAATTAACAGCCGCACGGCGCCGACGATTTATAAAGGCGTCGTCGCCGTTACCCGCGAAGCGGATGGAACCCTGGCCGTCGGTGGAAACGGGGCGCCTATCGACTGGCTGGTCGACATGAACCGGTTCGACGAAGACACCCTGTTTGACCGGCTGGCCCAGGACGGTGGACTGGAGCGTCCGATGATCGAAGACCTGGCCGATTCCATCGCCAAGTTTCATCAGTCGGCGGAAATTAGAAAAGATGCCGGCGGCGCCAAAGGCACCGGTTTGATAATCGAAAATAACGGCCAATGTTTCGCCGGATCGGCTGAAGGAATCCTTGATCAAGGGGACACCGAAAAATTAGCGCGCCTATCAAAGCAAATGCTTGATGCCAACGCCGGCCTTTTGGACAAGCGCCGGGACGATGGCCGGGTTCGTCACTGCCATGGCGACCTTCACTTGCGCAATATCTGCCTGATCGATGGCCGCCCGACGCTTTTCGACGGCATAGAATTCAACGAGGAATTCGCCAACATCGATGTTCTCTACGACTTGGCTTTCCTGATCATGGACTTGGAACACCGAGGACTAAGCGATCTCGCCAATATTGTTTTCAACCGATATCTGGACATTACCGGTGAGGGGAGCGCTGTGGCCGGGGGGCTTCGCGTCATGGCGTTGTTTTTGTCCATGCGCGCGGCTATTCGCAGTCACGTTGATCTGGCCCAGGCGAAGGCGTTGTCCGATTCTGATAAGGCTCGCGCCCGGGCCAAGGAGTCGGGCGATTATCTGAAAATGGCCTTGGATTTTCTTAAACCTTCGAGCCCGAAACTGATTGCCGTCGGCGGCCTTTCCGGCAGCGGAAAATCGCGAATGGCGCGCGTTTTGGCCCCGCATGTGGCACGCGCGCCGGGGGCCAGGATCCTGCGCACCGATTCCATCCGCAAACGCTTGGCCGGCGTGCCCCTGACCAGCCGCCTGGGGGCCGAGGGCTATACCCCGGAAATGACGGAACGGACCTATCGGGCGATGATGGACGAGGTGGTGGAAACCTTGGCGGCCGGCGGCACGGCGATTGCCGACGCCGTTTTCGCCCAACCCGAAGAACGCGTTTCCATTGCCGAAATCGCCGCAAACGCCGGGGTGCCTTTTGTCGGCCTGTGGCTCGAAGCGCCGCCGGGTGTCATGGCCAAGCGCGTCACCGAGCGCCAGCGAAACGTATCCGATGCCGATGTCGGGGTGCTGGAAAAGCAGTTGACCTATGACTTAGGCCCTATGGAATGGCAGCGCATCGACAGTTCCGGGCCGAAAGAGGAAACGGTAAAAGCCGGACTCGCTGCTGTTGGAGCCTAAGGAACTTTTTTGGTTGTCTTCGCCGGGCCGTGCTAAACTTTCTGAAAATAAAGTGTTAACGGGAGGAAGATGCGATGACGATCAGAACCATACTCGTGCCCCATGACGGGTCAAACGCCGCCAAACCGATCATGGAAGCAGGCTTGGCCTTCGGCAAGGCGCTCGGCGCCCATGTCGAAATCCTGTTGATCCGATCAGACCCCAAGGACACGATCCCGCTGCTCGGCGAAGGCATGTCCGTGACCATGATTGAGGACATGATCCAGATTTCCGAAAATGAAGGCAAGGATCGCGCCGCCGAAGGCCGCAAGGCGTTCGATGAATTGGTCGAGAAACTTTCCATCAAGGTTGCCGACAAGCCTACTGGAAACGAGGCCTCGGCGGCTTGGAGCGAAGAAGTCGGGCGCGAAGATGAAATCACGGCCCGCCTGGGAAGGCTCGCCGACCTGACCGTCGCCGGACGGCCGACGGCGAATTCCGATGTTTCGTCGACCTTGACGCTGAACGCGGCGCTGTTTGATACGGGTCGGCCGGTATTGGTGGTCCCCGACGGCGGTGCGGTGGACTTCGGCAAGCATGTCGCCATTTCCTGGAACGGCAGCGCTCAATCGGCGCGCGCCGTCAGCTCCGCCATGCCGTTGATCGCGGCAGCGAACAAAGTAACCGTGCTGACCGCCGGCAGCGACCGCACATCGTCGGCGGTGGCGTCGGAACTGGTCGGTTATCTTGAATGGCACGGGGTCAAGGCCGATGCCAAAACTTTCCCGGCTTCCAGCCAGCAATCCATCGGTGAAAAACTGTTGGCGGAATGCGGAGAAGAAGGCGCCGATTTATTGGTCATGGGGGCCTATACCCATAGCCGCATGCGGCAACTGATTCTGGGGGGCGTCACCCGTCACGTCCTCGAAGAATCAAAATTACCGTTGTTCATGGCACACTGACGGGAGCGCTCCTGGACCCGTGGAAAATCCGATGAAGGGGCGGTCAGTTGTTTAAATTTCTTCGCTTTTTTTCGATCGCCAGCGCCGTGGCCTTTATCGGCATGACGGTTATATTGCTCTTTATTTACCGCGAACTTGGCTTGGAGCAAGTTGCCAACGAAGTAGAGCGTGAAAACGTGGTCATTTCCCAGGCTTTCACCAATGCTCTCTGGCCGATGTTTTCGGACTATGTAACGGTTGGTGCCCCACGGGACGGCGACAAATTGCGCACCAAACCCGAAACCCAAGGAATTCACGCGGCCGCGAAAAGTCTGGTGTCCGGGCTGAACGTGATTAAGGCCAAGCTCTACCGACTGGATGGGCTGACAATTTATTCGTCGGAATTATCGCAAATCGGGAAAATCAAAAAAAACAATCAAGACTTCTTTGAATCCGCCCGCAACGGGAACCCGGCAAGCGATTTCAGTTTCCGCCCGGAATTCAACGGCATCAACGGCCCGCTTAAGGACCGCCATGTCGTGTCAACTTATATACCGATCCGGGGCAAAAGCGGAAAAGTTGAAGCCATTTTTGAGCTTTATTCCGACGTCACCAAACAGGTCGATGTCCTTTCCAGTGACGTCAAATGGCTTTCCGTCGGCTTGGTTTGGGCATTTGTAATCCTTTACGGCATTTTATTCTTAATCGTCCGCAGCGCCGACCACACAATTAAAGCCCAGGAAAAGAGCCTTCGGAAAAGCGAAGAACGTCTGCGAGGCGCCATCGACAGCCTGCAGGAAGGCTTCGCCCTCTATGATGCCGATGACCGGCTGATCGCTTACAACAAAATTTATGAGCAGGTCATGCCCGGCTTGAAAGAGATTATGGACCGGGGCGGCACCTTCGAGAATGTGTTCAGGGGCATCGTTGCAAAGGGCATTATTCCCGAAGCCAAGGGCCGCGAAGAAGAATTCATCCAGGAACGGCTTGAGCAGCATCGCAACCCGAAAGGTCCGATTATTCGTAACCTTCCGGACGGCGGCTGGCAAAGAATTGAGGAAGTTCGCACACCGGAAGGCGGCATCGCGTTGTCGGTTATCGACATTACGGAATTAAAGCAGGCGGAGGAAGAACTGCGCAAAGCCCATGATGGGTTGGAAAGTCGCGTCGAACAGCGTACGAGCGAATTGCGCCAAGAAATGGCGGAGCGGAAAAAGGCCGAGATGGAATTGATACACCACAAAAAAATGGAATCACTGGGAAGTTTGGCCGCCGGGATCGCTCACAATCTAAACAACTTACTGCAACCAATCCTGATGTTGAGCCATTTAACACAGAAAAAACTCCCGGAAGGGAGCAGAGAGCACAAAAACATGACCGTCATCGGTGAGGCCTGTAATAGGGCCGGGGATTTGGTTAATCAGATTGCAACCTTTAGTCGCTCGGAAGAGCTTGTTGCCGAAAGCATCAATATTTATGACATTATTCGCGAGGGGCTAGACTTGATTTATTCGGTCGTCCCGTCATCCATTACCGTAAGTGAGGAACTGGATAAGGATACGGGTATTGTTGTTGCCGACCCCGCGCAGACCCAAACAGTACTGGTTAACTTGGTCGCCAACGCACTGGACGCAATGAAGGAGAAAGCCGGTGAGTTGAAAATTTTGCTCACCCATGCCCATGTTAATGGATCCCAGGAAGGTTTTGTTGCGGGCCTGAAACCGGGAGATTTTGCGAAATTGACCGTCGCCGACACGGGGCATGGCATGGATAAAGATACACTGAGCAGGGTTTTCGACCCGTTTTTCACCACCAAAGGGGTGGGCATGGGAACGGGTCTTGGTCTTTCGAGTGCTTTTGGGATTATCAATAAACACGGTGGAACGATTCACGTGACCAGCAAGGAGGGGAAGGGGTCTACCTTCGACGTATACCTTCCTTTGGAACAGGATGTTTCGCCGTAATTGCGCCTGAGATGAATTAGGCATAGTCTTTGTAAAGACATAAGTAGGCGGTAGGTTATTATGTCCCCAATTGTAAAACTCTTAATGCTCAAGATTAAGTGAGTCCGCAATGGCTATAATTCTTGTGATTGAAGACGAAGAATTGGTACGTTTTAGTCTTTACTCCGCCTTGGATGAGGCAGGGCACGATGTCTTCGAAGCAGCCGATGGGGTTGAGGGCGTTTCTGAGTTCAAGAAAATGGTCGCCGGTTCCCTACCCCCTGATGTAATCATCACCGACCTTCTAATGCCGGAAAAGCATGGCTACGAAACGATAACCGAAATTCTGAAAATAGCGCCCGGAACGAAATTCATTGCCATTTCAGGTGGTGGGGATGTCGACCCGAAAGTGTTTTTAGATATTTCCCAAGCGCTCGGCGTCAAACAAGTTCTCGCCAAACCATTTACTGATGACGCGCTTATTGACGCAGTGAATGTCTGTCTCGGCTAAGACCGGAGACCAGTTCAGCCTGGGCATATCGTGACGCTAGGCTACGGCCTCAAGGAGTTCTTCATTGGTAAATGGCTTGGCGAGAACGCAATCCGCCCCAACACGCTTGGCCGCTTCCAGTGCCTTGTGCTTGTCCATGGTCCCCCAGCCACCTGAGATGGCGATGACCTTTGCGTCCGGCCATTGTTCGCGAAACCGGGCAATACCTTCTATGCCGCCCATGCCCGGCATAAAGACGTCAAAGATTATCCGGTCAACGAACGTTTCTATGGAAAGGGCGTCCTCGGCACTTGCCATTGCTACGGGTAGATAACCATTTTCCAACAGGACTTGAGACAAGACGTTCCGAACCATCGCGTCGTCCTCGACGATAAATACGCGCTCATGATTAATGTTCATCGGCCAACCTCTAGTACGGCAGTGGGGCGAAGCCCCTAGGGAAACGCACGGAAACCAGGCAGCTCCCTATTCACATAATTACCATTTCCACGAGTACAACAATTTTCTTAATATTTAGTTGGTAAGGACTGGCTTTTCAGGTCAGGACGACGATAAGGCGTCAGCCGAACAGGTCCGGCTGGTCGCCCGGCGATTTTGGCGGCGGCGTTTCCTCGTCGGTTTCCAGCACCCCGTTATCACAAGGCACCAGCAGCCCCTTGACCTCGGCGAAGGAAAGTCCGGGCTCAGCCCATCTTGCCTCAAAGGCCGCATCCAAGATCACCGGCATGCGGTTGTGGATGTGGGCGATGTCAGCAGCGGGGGCGCAAGTGATGATGGTGAACCGGTTGCCATCCGTCAGCCCGGCAAAGGCGAACAGGGTTTTGTCCTTTCGGGCAATCCGGTTCTTAAGCTTGTTGCCGTCTTCCTTGCGCCATTCAAAATAAGCGCTGGCCGGCACCAGGCAGCGATTTTCAAGCAGCGGGCGAAAGGTGTTCTTATTTTCCAAGGTCTCGGCGCGGGCGTTGATCAAGGGCTTGGAATTCCACCCCACGCTCAAGCCCCACCCAAACAGCCGGGCATCCATCTTAGGCGCGATCACCAGCGCCTGGTCGGTGGGGCGCAACTCCTCTTGGTTGGGAACCAAGGACGGGACTTCGAGCCCGAACCTTTTGGCCAGATCTCCCGGCGGGGCGTTCATTTCAAAGCGCGAACACATGAAACGAGTTTATAGAATTTAAAGCCTCATTGCGCCCTGGAAAGATGCCGCCGTTTGGCCTAACGTCGGAACCATGACGGACGATAGAAAAACCGTAATCATCACCGGGGCCAGCCGGGGCATCGGGCACACGACGGCGCGGCTGTTTCTGGACCGTGGCTGGCACATCATCACGTGCTCCCGGGAAGACACGCCCGAGGAGTGCAAGCGCGACCCGAAATGGACGGAACATATCCCGACCGATCTCAGCGACGCCGAAAGCCTGTCGCATTTTATCGAAGCCGCCAACAAAGCCCTGGGCGACGAACCCCTGCATGCCCTGGTCAACAACGCCGGCATGTCGCCGAAAACGTCCTACAAAGAAAGGTTGGGGTGCCTGAATGGTGATTTGGAGGCTTGGCACGATGTCTTCGAGCTGAATTTGTTCGCGCCCTTGAAATTGTGCCGGGGTTTCGCCGCAGCGCTGCATCGCGGCGAAGGGGCCGTCGTTAATGTGTCGTCGATCGCCGGGCATTTGATTCATCCGTTCGCGGGGTCGGCTTATTCCATATCGAAAACGGCGCTAAGCGGATTGACCAGGGAGTTGGCCAACGAATTCGCTTCTCTGGGTGTTCGCGTCAATTCCATCGCGCCGGGCGAGATCGAAACCGAAATGCTACAGCCCGAATACGAAATGCTGATCCCGCGTATTCCTTTGAACCGCATGGGCACCCCCGAAGACGTGGCGCGCACCATCTTTTTTCTGTGCTCGGAAGATGCCGGCTACGTCACCGGAAGCGAATTGTGGGTGACCGGCGGGCAGCACCTTTTCTAGGGGTTGCGTAGGCGATGGCGAAGAAACGGAAACCCCAAAACGCCGTTCTTTTCCATCATCCGGAAGCCGTCGATACCAGCGGCCCGCGCCTGATGGGCCGCCATGCCGCCGGCGAGGGGTTCCTGAAAGGGTTCGTCCGCCATTCCGGCGTCGATGCTTTTTATTGCCAGACCCTGAATGCGGAACATTTTGATGATTTCAAGACCCGCTTGGGCGCGCTTGATCAAAACAAGCGGGACTGTCACTTGGTGCCCCTGGGAAAAATGGGGGGAAAAATGGGGGGCCAAACGGGGGGTCAAACGGCGGGCCACGACGTCAAAACCTTGATGCTGCCGGAGCCGACGTTGGCGCCTTTTGCCTGGCGGCGGCGGGGTGCTGATAATCGGGGGTACAGCCTGTGCGGTCTTAGCCACACCATGGCCTCCGCCCGCATCATGGACGGGCTCGGCGATTTACTGACAGCACCGTTGCAGCCCTGGGACGCGTTGATCTGTACCTCCAATGCGGCCAAGACGGCGATCACCATGGTTCTTGATAATTTGGGCGATTACCTGAATCACCGGGGCGGGCCAGAGGAGGCCTTCAAGCCTTTGTTCCAAATGCCGGTCATTCCACTGGGCGTCGATTGCGATGCCTACCCGTCTGGCGACAAGGCGGAAAGGGAAAGCCGGATTATCCGTCGCGGGCTCGGCATCGGCGAAGACGACATCACCGTTCTTTATTTCGGGCGGCTTAGCTTTCATGCCAAGGCCCACCCGACGCCGATGTATTTGGCCCTGGAAGAAGCGACCAAACGGTGTGGCAAAAAATTTCACCTGATACAAGCCGGATGGTTTGCCAACGACGGCATTGACAAGGAATTTCGTGAAGGCGCCCAAGCCTATTGCCCGTCAGTCAATTGCATCTTCCTCGATGGCCGCGAGGCGGACGTGCGCTTCAAGGTCTGGGGCGCCGCCGATATCTTCACCTCGCTTTCCGACAATATCCAGGAAACCTTCGGCCTGACCCCGATCGAGGCGATGGCGGCGGGGCTGCCGGTGGTGGTGTCGGATTGGGACGGTTACCGCGATACGGTTCGCCACGGCGTTGATGGGTTCACCATTCCGACGTGGCTTCCCTTGGCCGGGTCGGGCGGCGACCTGGCCCTTGCGCCAGAAATGACGTTGAGCCCGACAGCCGCCGATAAGGCCTATGACCATTATCTGGGCTTTGTCAGTCAATGCGCGTCCGTCGATATCGCCGCCGCCACCGAGGCCTATGTGGCCTTGGCCAATGATCTGGCTTTGCGTAAAAAAATGGGCGATGCCGGGCGAAAGCGGGCCAGGGATACTTTCGACTGGCGTATCGTGGTCGGCGAATACCAAACTTTGTGGCGCGATTTGGAAAATATCCGAAATCGGGAAGACGAAATTGCTCCGGCGGTTCCCGGTCGGCCCCCGGTGCCGCTTCGCGACGACCCGTTCACTCTTTTTGAAGGCTATGCCACCGAAACCATTGACGGCAATACGGTGGCGTCCCTGGTGTTCAATGAAGACGCCGGCGATTTGACCCAGCGCCTGGACGCCGTCCGGGCCCAGTATATGAACGTCTTTGCCGCCGCCGCCCACCTGGACCGAGATGAACAGGACATCATCCTTTCCAAACTGGATGAAGAAGGCCACTTGGACATCCTTAGCCTCGCCGAACTTTTCCCCGCAGACCGCCGTTATTTGCTGGCCCGGACCATCGCCTGGCTGGTCAAAATGGGGATCGTGCATTTGGATGTCGCCGTAGGGGAGCCCAAGAGTTAGTTTTCAGGCCGAAATTCCCAATATCTTGTGACTAATGCCCCATTTACCGACTATATATTGCGGTGTATGATCTTTCGTTGACCCTGGGCAAGTGTTGACGATGAGGCGGGAAAGCAAGCATGGCCGAAGGGAAAATCGAGGGTGCCAAAGCCCCAAAGGGTGCCGACGCAGAGCCCGAAGAAATAGGGATTCCCGGCGAAGGGGGTAGGGGCGCCGATGGCCAATCTCTTGAGCCCGGGGTCGAAGATTTCGATCCCTGGAACCCGCCATTCCATCTTCGGTTCCGCCTGTACGCCATTCTCGGTGTGGTCCTGTCGGCCGCCTGGTTGTGGTTGACGTATGATTATGTCGAGAAGGTGCTTGGCTGGAGCAATGTTGCCGAGCTTCTGCCCCACGAAGTCGGTGGGCTGGCGGCAGGCGGCCTGACCCCGTTAGCTCTGCTGTGGATGGTGATCGCATTTTGGGAACGCGGCCAAAGCCTCCGTCGCGATACGGAATCCCTGCGCTGGCACCTGAGAAAGCTGATCTATCCGTCCGACAAGGCGGAAACGCGGGTCCATGAAATTACCGAAACACTTCGCCGCCAAGCCCGGGACCTGACCCGGGCTTCCGAAGAAGCATCGAAAAGTGGTGAAAAAGTCAGCAATCTGGTCCGCCAGCGCGCCCTGGAATTATCCCAGGTGTCCGAAGACGCCGATCTGCGCGCCCATGCCGTCGCCGATGCTTTGCGACGCCAGACCATTGACCTGCAGACCGTGTCCGTTCACGCCGCCGAGCAAGCGCGTGGCGCCGGGGATGTCCTCAACGGTCGGACCCGCGAATTAACGTCAGCGTCTGACAGGACGTCGGCGCGCGCCGAAGAGCTGGCCGAAATTCTGCGCCTACGGATTGGGGAACTGATTGAAACATCGGACCATGTTACCGCCCGCACCCATGAATCCTCCGATGCCTTGAAATCACGCGTCGAACATTTGGATGCCGTTTCCCTTGATGCCGCCAAACGCACCGACGAGGCCGGGGAAATTTTGGACCAGCGTGTCGAGAAATTTTCCAAGTCTGCCGAGGAGGCGGTGGCGACGGTTCGCACAAGCGCGGAAACCCTGCAAGGGCACGTTCGGGATATGGCCCAACACACCGAGCGCGCTTCGGGGCAGACAAATGTCATGAGCGAAACCCTGCGTCGCCAAAGCGAAACCCTTGGCAACGTTGCCGAACTTGTTCAAGCCAAGACATCGGAAATCGAAATCAACCTTGGCCGGCAATCGGTAGCCCTTAATGAGACGACCGGTAAAGTCACCGGCCAAATTCACGACATGGGCGAAACCCTGAAAGAACATTCTAAAATACTGACGACCGCCGCCGAAAAGGTCACGGGACAAGTTCGCGGCGCCGGCGATGCATTCCGCCAACAGGCCCGTGAAATGAATGAACTGGCTCAGCAAACCGCCGCCGGGACCGAAGCCGTCGGCGACCGGCTCAGGAAGAATTCCCAGGATCTGGCCAATATCACCGAAAGGGTCATGGCCCAGGTGAACCAGGTTGGGGAAAATCTGCAAACCCGGTCCAGTGACCTGACCCAGACGGCGGGCCAAGCCATCAGCGATATTTCAGATGTTGGCGCCGGTCTGGATGAAAGGGCGGATGCACTGTCGAAGATCAGCAACCAAAGTGTTCTCCGCATCGGTGCGGCGGGTGATGCGTTGAGGCAGCGGAGCCATGAGCTGACCTCGGCGTCGGAAAAGGCCGGGGCGCAGATCAGTGGCCTGACCGATTCCCTGCAACAGAATTCGGGCGTCTTGACTCGGGTTTCCGACAAGGGCGTCGCCGATGTCGCCCAGATGCTTCAGGCGCTCAATCAGGCGTCGGGCTTGGTCGACACCTCGTCGGAAAGCGCCATGCAGGTCGTTGAGGCCTTCCGCAAAAACCTTGAAGACCTTGGCGGCTCGTCGGAAGACGTGACCCAGCGCCTTCAGGATTTGGGAGCGGTCATTCATGATCGTGCCCAGAACCTGAATCAAGCGGCCAACAAGACGACCGGGGATGTCGAAGGCGTTTCGCGCCTGTTGGATGACAGAGCCAATAGACTGATGCAGATATCCGCGCGCGCCGCGAAAATGATGCTGAATACCGGGCGTGTCATGAACCAACGCACGAGCGATCTGGATTCCGCGGGTGAGCGCGCCGGGGATAAGTTGCGGACCTTCACCGAAGACATGCACAATTCGCTGACCGATGTCATAGAAACGTCAGATGGGGCGGCGGAAAAGATCCGCACCGTCGCCGATATCCTCAGGAAAAATTCAGAAACCCTGTCCCATACCGGCAATCAGGCGGTCGCCGAGGTCGACAAGGCCGGCATCGCTTTCAATGACCGTTCCCACGAAATTTCCAATGCGTCAGACCGGGCGGCGCAGTTGTTGTCCCTGGTGACCGAAGTCATGCGACGCCAAGCCGAAGACATGTCGAAAGTATCCGACTTGGCGAAGGAAAAGATGGATGTTGTTTCCGAAGCCTTGAAGGAGCGTTCCAACGAACTGGCCCAGGTGACAAGCGAAACGACGGAGCAGCTTTCTGTTGCCGACCGAAACTTGAAGGATAAAACCGACCGCCTGAGCGCGGTTTCGGATTTGGCCGTCGCCCGCGTGACGAATGCGGCGGGCGCCTTGGGGCAAAGCTCGGAAACCCTGACCGTAACCGCCTCCACCGCCGTCGACAACATCAGCGCCGTCAGCGAAGCTATGCGCGAACATGTTGGCGCCGCCACCAGTGCTTCGGAACGCGCCGCTTCTAATTTACAAGGGATTGCGGAGAACCTTGAAAATCACGTCGGCGTGTTGAACGACTCCCTGGACCGGGCGCGGGACCGGTTCGGCGATGTTTCGGGCCTTGTCAATCAAAGCTCCCGCGATATGACGAAAACCTATAACACCGCGATTACCCATGTTCAGGCCTTTTCCGATGTCATGCGCAAGGAAACAATCGGGCTGACCAATGCGTCGGACGCCGCCGCCACCGGTTTAAGCAAAATCGGCGAAACCCTTCAGGTGCGGACCCAGCAGGTCAACGTCAACGCCGACGAGGCGTCGAAATCATTGAGCAAGATTTCCGACCAACTTCAACGCCACGGCCACAATTTGACGGTGGTCGCCGAGGGCGCGTCGGGCAACATGGAAACCCTCAGCATCGATCTGAAAAACAACTACGATCAATTAAACTATTTATCCCAGCAAACGGTGGATAATCTCAAGGTCACCGGATTCGACCTCAGAACCCGTTTGCAGGAATTGGAAGCCATTGAAAAAAGGTCGTCCGCCCGAGTCATGGAAACGGCGGACAATATCTCTCACCAATCGGAACTTCTACGGGCTTCCGCCGAAGAAGCCGTTGCCCGCTTGGCGCGGGTCGGCGAGTCCCTGACTCAGCGCTCGGCCGAGGCGACCGTCGCTTCGGACTTGAACGCCGCCAAGTTGACGAAGGTGATGGGGACTTTCCGGGAACAGACTCAGGATGCAGGCGTTCAGGCGGAACGGGCCGTCTCGACAATGGACGAGGGGACCGAGACCCTGCGCAAACAACTGGTGACGATGGCCAACACCTACGGCCAAGCGGAACAAGGCATCGAAGTCCTGAGCAAGGCCTTGGGCCGGCGCGCTCAGGAACTGTCCAGCATGACCGATATCGCCCTCGAGAAGGTCGCTGCCTGGGACAACAAAGTCAGCAGCCATACGGACGCGCTCGCTAAAATTACGGATTTTGTGGCACGCAACGCTTCCCAAGTTACGAAGGCCCTGGATCATCAGACTTCACAAATGCGCACCGCCTCGAACGAAGCCAACGCGCTGTTGCAGGCCCTCGAAGGGCGCAAGAAGGAAGCCGGTCTGGAAGATTTTGTGCATCAGGCGAGCTTCATTTCCGAGCGGTTGCAATCACTGGCTGTCGATATGAACCGGGTCTTGGAAACTCAGATAACCGAGGACGACTGGCAGCGTTTCAACAAAGGCGAACAAGGCGTTTTCGTCCGCAAGATGTTGGGTTTCCGCGAGAAAGCCAAACTTTCGGCGATCAGCGATAAATACCAGCAGGACGGCGAATTCAGGGAATACGTAACCCGATATTTCAAGGAATTCGAGGGCTTGTTGAACGAAGCCAAGAAACGCGACCAGGAAGGCTTGCTCAAAAACACCTTCCTGTCGTCGGATGTCGGCAAAGTATATATGCTGCTGTCGCGCGCTTTGGGGCGGGACATTTTGGCGCCGGACGTCTAATCTAGACTTATGTCTTCCAACCATAACAAGGCCTTGGCGGCTTGGTTGTTTGCCGTCGCCGCGTTAATTTTTGCCATGATCGTGCTTGGCGGGGTAACCCGATTGACGCAATCGGGGCTGTCCATGGTTGACTGGAAGCCGGTCACCGGCTGGCTGCCGCCGATGACGGATAGCGATTGGCAGACCGCCTTCGAGCGCTACAAGAACTTTCCCGAATACGAGAAACGCAATCTCGGCATGACGGTAGAGGGATTCAAGTCGATCTTTTGGCTGGAATTCCTGCACCGGCTTTTGGGCCGCTTCATCGGGGTGGCTTTTTTCGTACCCCTGGTGGTGTTCTGGGCCAAGGGCTGGATTGGGCGCAAACTCGCGCCAAAGCTGGTCGTGCTTTTTGTTTTGGGCGGCTTACAAGGGGTTTTAGGCTGGTACATGGTCAAGAGCGGCCTGGTGTCCCGCCCCGACGTCAGCCAATACCGGCTGGCCGCGCACTTTGGGCTGGCGCTGCTGATCTTAGGCCCCATGTTGTGGGTGGCATTGGGCTTGATAAGGCCCGTTCAGCCTACAGCCGGGGAGGGGGTGTCAAAGAGCCTTAGGCAAGGTGCCAAGGCATTGTTGGGCCTTGTCTGCTTGACCGCCCTTTCGGGCGCTTTTGTTGCCGGACTGGATGCCGGATTTACCTACAACACATTCCCCTTGATGGACGGAAAACTGGTTCCTGACGGCTTGCTTGACCTGAGCCCGGCCTATCTTAATTTTTTCGAAAACATCGCGACGGTACAGTTCGATCACCGCATCCTGGCGATCGGCACTGTATTGGCGGTGGTTTTCTATTGGCTGCGGTGCCGGGCCCAGGCTTTAACCGATCGTCAACGAAGGGCGGTTAACGTGTTGGCGATGGTGGCGTGCGTTCAGGTGGCTTTAGGCATTTCGACGCTTTTGCTGGTCGTTCCGGTGCCGTTGGCGGCCATGCACCAAGCCATCGCCGTAATCATGTTCTGCGTGGCGGTTTGGATGGTCTATGAGTTCCGCGCCCCGGGGGCTTAAACCTTAATTATGCGACGGGTTTCCGTTGCATACGGAGTTAGGTTAATATGAAATGCGATAACCTGACCCGCCGGGGGAGGGAAGGAAGTTGAAAAGGGTTGTTTTAAAATGAGCGATGATAAATTCCGATTGGTTACCCGTAGCGATTTCGACGGCTTGGTCTGCGCGGTGCTGTTGAAAGAACTGGACCTGATCGATGATATCAAGTTCGTCCACCCCAAAGACATGCAAGACGGGACAATCTTGATTTCGGGCACCGATATCACCACCAACCTTCCTTACGTGGAAGGCGTGCATCTGGCCTTTGATCACCATTCCAGTGAAATTTCCCGGGCCGACGGCAAGCTGCCCGATAATCATATTATTGACCCCGACGCGCCGTCGGCGGCGCGGGTTGTTTATGACCATTACGGCGGCAAGGCGAAGTTTCCCAATGTTTCAGACGCCATGATGGATGCCGTTGACCAAGGCGATTCCGCCCAATTTTCCGAAGAAGAAATCCTCAATCCCCAGGGCTGGCCGCTGATGAACTATTTGATGGACGCCCGCACCGGGCTTGGCCGTTTTCGTGAATTCCGGGTGTCCAACTATAACCTGATGATGCAGTTGATCGATTACTGCCGCGATCACAGCGTCGAGGAAATTCTTGCCCTGCCGGACGTTAAGGAACGCGTGGAACTCTATAACGAGCACGCCGGCAAGGCCAAGGAGCAGATCAAGCGCTGCACGACCGTCACCGGCAATCTGGCGGTGCTGGACCTGCGCAATGAAGAAACCATCTTTGCGTCCAACCGGTTCATGATTTACGCGCTGTTCCCCGACACCAACATTTCGATTCACATCATGTGGGGGCTGAACAAGCTGAACACGGTTTTTGCCACCGGCAAGTCCATCATCAACCGCACGTCGGAAACCAATATCGGCGATTTGATGCTTAAATACGACGGCGGCGGGCATGAAAACGCCGGCACCTGTCAGGTCGAAAACGATGACGCCGACCGTGTTTTGGGTGAATTGACCCAGCAGATTGTCGCCGACGGATAAACCCCGCACCCCGGGAGAGAACGTTAAATGAAACGCCTTGGCTTACCCCGTTCGCTCGGCTTGAGGTTGGGCGCGATCCTGGCGCTGGCGCTGCTCCCGGCGCTAAGCGGCTGCACCGGCGGCCAATCGACACTGGGCCGCGTTCTCAGCCATCTGACCAGCGAAGAAACCCCGCTTTCCGAAGAAGCCCAGATACAATTCGACCGCTTCAAGACGGTGTTTAAGGCCTATTCGGCGGAACCGGAAAACAAGGAACGCCTCGATTATTTCGGTTTCGCCTTCCGCCGGGTGCGGACCAGCTATGTCAGCTATATATCGGATGCCACCTTGATCGATGCCGCCATCAAGGGCGTGCGGGACACCAAGGCCAAGGCCGGCTCCTTGCCGCCTAAGGAATTGGTGGAGAAAGCGCTCGATTCGATGATGCAGTCCCTCGACCCGCATTCGGTGTACCTGAACGGTGAGGAATTCCACGAGACCTTCGTCAAAACCAGGGGCGAATTCGGCGGCTTGGGCATCGAAATCACCATGGAAGAGGGCCTGGTCAAGGTCATCGCGCCGATCGAGGGCACGCCGGCCGATCGGGGCGGGCTGAAGGCCGGCGACTTGATTTCCCATGTCGATGGCGAACCGATCCAGGGCAAAACCATTCAGGAAGCCGTTCGCTTGATGCGGGGCCGCCCGGGATCGCAATTGACCTTGATGATCAAGCGCAAGGAAAATCCCGACTTTCTGGTCACCCTGATCCGCGCCGTCATCAAGATCAAGGCCGTGCGCTGGCACTTGGAAGACGACATCGCCTATGTCCGGGTGTCGCGCTTCACCGAAAAGGTCGAACCCGGCATCTACAAGGCGTTCGCCGATATTGATAAGAAACTCGGGGCTCGATTAGCCGGAATCGTGCTCGACCTGCGCAACAACGGCGGCGGCCTGCTGGATCAATCCCTGGTTTTGGCCGACAGTTTTATGGACAAAGGCGAAATCGTTTCGATCCGCGGCCGCAACCCCGACCGCAACCGCTCGCAACGGGCGCGTCCCGGCGATTTGGGCCACGGCGCGCCGATGGTGGTGTTGATCAATTCCGGCTCGGCCTCGGCGTCTGAAATCGTCGCCAGCGCGCTGCAATACCACAAACGCGCCGTCATGATGGGGACACGTTCTTTCGGCAAAGGCTCGGTGCAGACGATTTTGCCGATGCCGGTCGAAGGCGGGCTGAAGCTGACGACGGCGCTTTATTATTCGCCGTCGGGCCAAACCATTCAGGCCCGTGGCGTCGAGCCCGATATCGTGCTGACGCCACCGGCCAAGGACAAGGACACCAAGTACAAGCGCGAGAAGGACCTGCCTGGTTCCCTGCCGGCGGTCGCCCCGAAAAAGGGCGACAAGAGCGTTAACGCCGGGGTCCACCCCGAAGTGCCGGAAGAAGCCTGCCCCGAAATCGGCGAAAAGAAAGACCGCCAATTGGGCTGCGCGCTGACCTATCTGCAGGCCGGTTCGACCAAGAACTTCCTGGCCATGATGCAGTCGCGGCCGCGCAGTTAAAGGCCAGCCTTACCCAAAAAAATGGCGGCCCCGCGTTTAAACGGGACCGCCGCTTGCTTTATGCACAACCCCTAAAGGTTATGGCCGGGGGTTTAGCTTATCCCCCATGCGCCGCCATGGATTTCCCCACGGCGGCCTCGACCTTGGGTTCGACGCTGAGATTCTTTTCGCCTTCGCGGGCCTGATTCTGGATAAGAGCCTGGACCTGGGCGGTGTCGAAGTAATCGAAGTAATCGGAGACGATGGAGTGCATGAGGTCCCCGAGCAAAGCCTCGTTATTTTTTTTGATACGTTCCCCGTCCATCTTCATTCTCCCTCAAGCGCGCCCCTGAACATTCGTGACGCTTTGAACTGAGAATAGTTATAGGTGGAAAATTGTTCATTGATCCAATATAAGGTTTCAATATATACTATTGAAAATTTCTATATGGGCTATTGAAAATGTCTATATCTCTTGCCCACCTGCGCGCCTTTCACGGCGTCGCCCGCGAAGGCGGTTATTCAAAGGCCGCACGCGTACTCAACGTGTCGCAGCCAACGCTGTCGCTGCAGATCAAGGCGCTGGAAGTCGGTTATGGCATCAGCCTGTTCGAGCGCCAGGGCAGGGGGGTGCGTATGACCGCCTTCGGCGAAGAATTGCTGGAGGCGACGGCGCGGTTGTTTTCGAACCTGGACGAAGTCGAGGAAGTTTTGGTCGGCGCGCGTGATCTTAAAACCGGTAACCTCAACCTGGGCGCCACCGGGCCGCATCATATCGTGCCGATGATGGCGGCGTTTGAGACCTTGTATCCGGGGCCGCGTGTGTCGTTGTTCGTGAGAAACGCGCGGGAATTGCTGCAACTTCTTCGCGACCGGCGCATCGACGTGGCGCAGATTTCTTACCCCCCCGATGAGGAGAATATGCAATCCATCCCCATCATCGTCGACCCCATGGTCGCGTGTGTCGGACTCGATCATCCGTGGGCGGCGCGCAAGTCGGTAAAACTCAAGGATTTGGTCGGCGAACGGCTGTTGGTGCGCGAACGCGGCACGGCGACGCGGACGACCCTTGATAACGCCTTTCATGAGATGGGGCTCACGCCCGATCACCTGACCAACATTCACGACTGGGAATCAATCCGCGATATGGTCGCCGCCAACTTAGGGGTCAGCGTGATGTCGAAGGCCGACGCCAGGGACGATCCGCGCTTGGTGCAGATCAAAGTCACCGGCGTGAAGCTGGAAATGCCCGAACACCTGGTTTATTTCGGCGAACGGCGACGGTTGAGGATCGTCCGGCTGTTTCTCGAGGAGGCGGAAAAGGTGCTCGGGAAAAAAGCGCGAAAAAATAAGTAAGAAAAAAGCTTGATTTTTCGATTTAATGTTCTATATATGTTCCATAACTGATTCTGCTCTTGGACACGGTGAATAAGGAGGCTATCAACGCTTTTTTTTGGGCGCGCCTTTCGACGCGGGTGAGACGCTGGGCAATTGACCGGCGTTTTCAAAATGACGATAAATGACGATTTTTCCGCGTTTTTTGGCGATTGAAATTAAACAAAATCAATGGGTTGGAATAAATCAGACGCCTGAAAATGACGATTCCCGGACGATCCCCGGACGATTGCCGGACGACCGCCGGACGACCGCCGGACGACCAGAGGGCTACCTTGGGACGACCGGGGCTTAGCTTTTGTTCATCAGCGCGTCGAGCTTTTCATTGCGAACCGTGTTGCGGTCCAGGCACGCGTCCTTCTTCGGGTCTAGCCCGAAAGCCACCGCCATCAGCTGGCTGTAGAAAACCACCGGGATGTTGTAGTCGGTGCCGTATTTCTTGTTGACCGCGTCCTGGTACATCTCGACGTTTTGCTGGCACAACGGGCACGGCGTCGCGATGACGTCGGCGTCGGCCGCCTTGGCGCCTTCCAAAATCGTCTTGATGATGCCCAAGGTCTTGTCCGGGCTTATCAACGCCACGGCGCCGCCGCAGCACGATGTCTTGGCATTGTATTCGACGGCCTCGGCGCCGGTGGCCTTGGTGAAATTATCCAGGAACGTCGGATCGTCGTAGGTGTCGTACTTGCCGCCGCGATCAGTGTCGGCGAAGGGGCGGACCGTCTGGCAGCCGACGTAGCCGGCGACCTTCAACCCGTCCAACGGCTTGGTGACCTGTTCCTTGATCTTGTCGGCGCCGACGTCGTTGACGATGACCTCGCAGATATGGCGGACCAGCAGATCGCCGTCATAGCTGAGGCCGGCGGCGCCAAGGGCCTCGTTGACGTCGTTGCGCAGCTCCTCGTTTTCGATGATTTTCTCGTTCGCCTGATGGGTTTTCAGGTAACACGCGGCGCACGCCGTGACCACGTCCTGTTCGCCCTGTTGGCGGGCGTTGGCGAGATTGCGGCCGGACAGCGCTTTGACCGCCAATGCGCCGGCTTCGACGTGGGCGACCGACGCGCCGCAGCAGTTCCAGTCGTTAAGGTCTTCGAGCTCGATATCCAGCTTCGGCGCGATGGCGCGCAGTGACACGTCCAGGTGCGACCCGCTGCTTTGGGAGCTGCACCCCGGATAATAAGTGTATTTCTTGGCCATGGCTCAGAATCCCTGTTTCGCTTTTTCGATTTCCTCGGCCTTGTCGAGGATCTTCCTGAGCTCCGCCGTGCCCTTGATCTTGTGCGGCGCGCCGATATGCATGCGCTTGGTCTTCAACAGGCTCAGCGCGATCGGCATGTTGGCCATCGCCATCTTGATGGCTTTGCCGATGCCGAACGACAGGTAGTACTTGAAGGTGAACAGGCGCTCGTCCGTCCGCCCGAAGGCCCGCGTCGACCAGTAAAAAGCCTTGGCGAAGCGGGCGTTATCGGTCGCCGTGGCTTGCGGGTAGCCGGCCCTGGCCGCGACCCGGCCCAGATCCTGCAGGATATAGGTGACGGGGACGCCCCGGGGGCAGCGCACGACGCAGCGGTAACAAGACGTGCAGTTGTACATGGTGTTCGACGACAGCACTTCGTCCTTCATGCCGGCGCGGATCATCATGAACAGCTTGCGCGGCCCGTGGTCCATTTCGGTGCCGATGGGGCACGACCCGGAACAGGCGCCGCACTGCATGCACATGGATAGCTTGTCGCCGCCGTTGACGTTCTCGTAGACCCAACGGGCGAAGCCGAGGTCGTACTTGCGGCCTGAATCGGGGATCGTTGTTGCTTCAGCCATGTCCTAAAATCCCTTGAACGGGTTGAAGCCCATCTCGATGATTTTGTCGGAGAAGCCGGTGAGCAATTCGCCGACGCGGCCCGAATCGGCGATCGAGACTTCCTCGACGACGACGCGTTCTTCTTCAAGCATCATGCTCTTCAACGTCTCGCCGACTTTCGCCATGCGTTCCTGGGCGATGCCGCTGCCCTTGATGAAGTGGCATTGGTAATCGTCGCCGGACTTGCAGCCCATCAGCATGACGCCGTCGTAGCCTTTTTCGAGCGCCGTCGAAATCCACAACATGGTGACGGAGCCCAGGCAGCGCACCGGGATGATCCGCATGAAGGGCGAATATTCGTGGCGGTTGATGCCGGCCATGTCGAGCGCCGGATAGGCGTCGTTCTCACAGGCCAGGACCAGGATGCGGGGCTTTCCCGAGAACTCGTCGGGAATTTCGCAAGCCCCGATCATGTCGCCGACCATCTCCGAGCTGTAGTTGTCGAAGCTGATGGTTCGCACCGGGCACGCCCCCATGCAGGTGCCGCAACGGCGACACCGCGACGCATTGAGGATCGGGAAATCGTTCTCGTCCTCATCAATCGCCCCGAACGGGCATTCGACGGTGCAGCGCCGGCACTTGGTGCAGATGTCGAGCCCGAATTTCGGGAACGACAGATCGCCGACGCGGGGATGAACGGACGTTCCGGTCTTGGCGTTCTCCAAAGACTGGATCGCCTTGAGCACGGCGCCGGTGGCGTCTTCGGCGGTTTCCGCCATGTCCATGGGGCGGCGGACCGGGCCGCAGGTGTAGATGCCGGTGCGCCGCGTTTCGTACGGGAAACAGATGTAGTGGGAATCGGCAAAGCCGTCGGCGAGAACCGGAAGGTGCGGTCCTTGGCGATATTGAAGATTGAGGATCGGTCCGCCGGGCAAGGGCGCTTCGATGGCGGTGTCTTCCTCGGCTTCTTCCGCAGCGGTTTCTTTCTTTTCTTCTTCGAGGGCGTCCTCGCCTTCGCTTTCTGAAGCGATATTGATGGGCGATAGCGGATTGATATCGTCGATCAATTGTTCGACGCCTTTTTCAGAGGCTTCAATCTCGGGGTTGGTGGAGTTGGGAACCATGCCGGTGGCCAGCACCACCATGTCGAGGCCGGCCATCGGGATTTCCTCGCCCAGCAACTCGTCATGGTAAGTGACCGTCAGATCGCTGCCGACACCTTTGACCTTGCCCTTCATGAAGATGACGCCGGCTTCCTGGGCCTGGCGGTAGAATTCTTCCGCCGTGCCCGGCGTGCGCAGTTCGTCATAGATGATGTAGGCCATGGCGTCCGGGTCGGATTCGACGATCTGCAGCGCCTGCTTGATGGAAACGCCGCAACACACCGACGAGCAATAGGGCAGGTGATCGGGGTCGCGGGATCCGGCGCATTGGATAAAGGCGACGGCCTTCTTGCCGATCGGGCCGGCTGCCAGTTTTTCTTCCAGCTCGATGCCGGTGACGACATCGGGCGACGCGCCATAACCCAAATGGCCCAGGTTCTTGGGGTCATAGGGCCGCCAGCCGGTGGCGACGACGATGGCGCCGATCTGATGGTTTGAAGCGGTGCCGCCTTGGCTCAACGTCACGGCGAACTTACCGGGGCTGCCGGAGGTCTCGGTGACGATGGTGTTGGTCATGACGGTGATGGCGCCCAGGCCTTCGACCTCGGCGATCAGGGCCTGGATGTCGTTGTCTTGAGGGTCGCGGTAAGGCGGGCGGTGCGGCATGCGCTTCGACCACTTGGCGGCCCAGCCCCCCAGCTTGTCCGACCGTTCGGCGAGAACGACCTCGTGGCCGGTGGCGGCCGCTTCCTTGGCGGCGCTCAATCCGGCAATACCGCCGCCGACGACCAGGATGGTGCGGGTGTATTCGCCCTCGATGGACGGTTCGGGCGGCGTTGTTTTGGCGGCCTGGGCGACGCCCATGCGCACATGGTCGGCGGCCAGCATTTGCGTGTCTTCCTCGCCGGCGGGATGGGACCAGACGACTTGTTCACGCAAATTGGCGCGGATGACCTGGGTGCCGTTGAAGCTGAAGCGGTCGCTCATCACACGATGCGAACAAGCACCAATAATGGCCTGATTGATGGTGCCGTCGGCGATATCCTTCTTGATGACCTCGACGCCTTCGTCGGAGCACAAGGTGTCGTGCTGGCGGCAAGTGGGGATTTTCAAATCACCGGTGGAAAGTTGTTCCAGTTCATCGACGGAAACGCCTTCACCGATGCCGCAACCCTTACACAGGTAGACCCCTGGTTTTCTTTCTTGTACTTCGCTCATGCTCCCTGACCTCGCACCGCTTGAATTGCTTTAAGAGCCGCCGCCGTCGCCGACTGCACGGACATCGAAACGTCCAAGGGGCCGCTGGCGACCCCGGCTGAGAACATGCCGTCAGCAGAGCCTGCTTCGGGAACGATGAACCCGTAATCGTCCTGGGTGAGTTCCGCCGGCGGCTGGAATTCGGCTGCTGCCGAAGGCTCCATGCCGGTGGCCAGCACGATTAAATCATATGGCTCGGCGTAGATACCGCGCTCGATGGTGTGTTCGCCGCACAGTATTGGGCGTCCGTCTTCACCGATGTCGATATGGCCCGGCTTCGATTTGATGAAGTTGACCTTGTCGTCGGCTCTAACTTTGGTCAGGAAAGCTTCCAGTTTGTCGTGCGCCCGGAGGTCGATGTAATAGATGTCGACCTGGGCGTCGGCGTACTGTTCGCGCAAATAAGCCGCGTGCTTCAGTGAACCTAAGCAGCAAATCCGGGAGCAATAGGCCAAGTGGTTGAGGTCCCGGGACCCGGCGCATTGCACCATCGCCACCTTCTTTGCCGGCTCGCCGTTGGATGGGCGCAGAATCTTGCCGCCGGTGGGGCCATCATGAGCAGCCAGACGTTCCATCTCGACGTTGTTTATGATGTCCGGGCTTTGGTCATATATATAAGATGTCAGCTTCGATGCATCGTAGGGCTTCCAGCCCGTTGCCCAGATGATGGCGCCGACGTTTATGTCGTGTGTTTCTGTCTTTTCGTCCAGATCAATGGCGCCGTACTTGCAAGCCGCCTTGATCTTTTCGCCTTCGCCGCCCGCCACCGCTTCCGGCGCAATGATATAGCGCATCGGGTAAGCGTGTTCGTGGGGCAGGTAGGCCGCTTTGATTTTGTCGAGCCCGTAATTGAAAGGATTGGGAACTTCCATGTCAGTCGCCGCCGCGCAATCGCCGCAGGCCGTGCACTTGGCGTTGACAAAACGCGGGGTTGTTTCGACCGTAACGGCGAAGTTGCCGGGGCCGCCTGATACGGCGGAAACCGAGGACATGGTCATAACCTTGATCTGAGAATTTTTCTTGATGCGCTGGAAATTGATTTCGAGACCGCACGTCGGATGGCAGAGCTTGGGAAAATAGCGGTTGAACCGCGCGACCCGGCCACCGAGGCTGGGTCCTTTCTCCAACAAGATAACGTCATATCCGGTTTCAGCGACTTCAACGGTCGCCGTTATCCCGGCAATGCCGCCGCCAACGACCAGAATGGTTTGGCTCTCGGGTCCTCCGTTCGACATGTTTTTCTTTTCTTGAGGTTTTGCTCTTACGCTACTTTAATCTGGGTCTAGGCATTCGTGTTTACGATCAATTATTCAGGCGAGTGAAACACAAAGCAGATATTGGGAAAACCACAAACTTTAAAAAAAGACTTATCGAAAAGCCGCAATCTATCTATACATAAACGCTACATATTCGCAAAATTGTAATTAATGATGGCATGAGAAGCAAGGGGTTGGTAGAACGCTTCTTCTCAACCGTATTTTAAAACTTTTTAAAGAGAGGCAAAATGTCGAAATTGGTAGAGCCGCACGGCGGTGGACAAATTAATTCATTACTATTGCCGGAGGCCGAGCGCCCCGAGGAACTGAAGCGGGCCGAAGGCCTGAAGAAGATTCCCATGACCAGCCGAGAAACTTCGGATGTGATCATGTTTGCCATGGGTGCCTACACCCCGCTTGGGGGTTTCATGGGCGAAAAGGACTGGCGCGGCTGCTGCGAAGACATGAAATTGGCCGACGGCCTGTTTTGGCCGATCCCGGTAACGCTTTCCGCCACATCCGATTTGGCCGACAGCATCAAGCCCGGTGAAGATGTCGCCTTGGTCGATGCCGATAGCGACGAAATCATGGGCATCATGACGGTCCAGGAAAAGTACGCCATCGATAAAGAAGTCGAATGCCAAAACGTCTATCGCACGACCGATGCCGCTCACCCCGGCGTTCAAAAAGTTTTGGAGCAGGCCGACGTTAACTTGGGCGGTCCGATAAAGGCGTTGTCCGAAGGCGAGTATCCGAAAAAATATCCTGATCTGTTTCTGCGCCCCGCCGAATCAAGGGCCATGTTTATTGAAAAAGGCTGGCATCAGGCCGCCGCTTTTCAGACTCGAAACCCCATGCACCGCAGCCACGAACACTTGGCCAAGATTGCCGTCGAAGTCACCGATGGGGTATTCATCCACCAGGTCCTGGGAAAATTGAAGGCAGGCGACATCCCTGCCGAAACCCGGACCAAGGCAATCCAAGCAATGATCGATAATTACTTCGTGCCCGGCACCGTCATCCAGGCCGGATACCCGATCGAGATGCGCTACGCCGGACCACGAGAGGCCTTGTTTCACGCCCTCATTCGCCAAAACTTTGGCTGTTCGCATTTGATTGTCGGTCGTGACCATGCCGGGGTCGGTGATTATTACGGCCCCTTCGATGCCCATCATATTTTCGATACGCTGTGGGATGGGGCGCTAAAAACGTTGCCTTTAAAAATCGACATCACTTTCTTCTGTAAAAAGTGCGACGGCATGGCGACGGCCAAGACTTGCCCCCACGACAAGGAGCACCACATAAGTATTTCCGGAACCAAGCAGCGCGAAATGCTGTCCAAGGGCGAAGACATTCCCGGAGAATTCAGCCGCCCGGAAGTCGTTAAAATCCTGCAGGAGTATTACGCCTCGATCGGCTGATAAACGAGGTAAGGCGAGGGGAAAGCCCGGCCGACCGTATCAGCGTCCGAACACGTCCCGTTAGCATAAATCAACCCTCGCCAACTCTTTTTACGCCCATTTTCGGACTACCCGACGACGCTAAAGGTCAGCTTATCAGCCCGGTCCTCACTCACAAGTTCATCCTCAATGGCGTTCCGTTTTGCCATGTCGAACAGGTGCTCGGTTGTGATTAGAGTGCCGTATCCCTCTGCCATTATATTATAGGTATGGATTAGTTTTCCATCGGCATCTCTAACTTCAATATTTGGCATCATTTTCTCCCACCATCAGTCTGACATATATAGCGATAACATTGTCCGGCATAATGCTTATGTTAACCCTGCTCTGGCGCTAGCGCCGTATAAATTTTGAGAGTGAATAAGTCTTTTTGCTTTCTGGTTTTGTACTAAGGCTTAGTAGAATGGAATTATTGATGCCCAAAACATCAGAAAAAATCGTAATAGAAGACGGAACAATCGAGTGGCGTCTTGATGGAATCCTGCACCGTGAAGACGGCCCCGCGGTCGAAAAGCCCGATGGAACCCGGGTCTGGTTTCTG